>JANRIF010000354.1:0-38443 GCA_033765245.1 Lysobacteraceae bacterium | reverse complement strand
GCCAGCAGCCTTGCCACGACCTGTTGCGCCAACGTTTCGACGCCCGCCTCGGCGGTGCTCAGATGGATGTCGGGGTGCTCGGGCGCTTCGTAGGGCGCGTCGATGCCGGTGAAGTTCGGTATCAGGCCGATCCGCGCCTTGGCGTACAGCCCCTTGACGTCGCGCCGCTCGCATTCGGCCAATGTGGTGTCGACGAACACCTCGACGAACTGGCCGGGCTGCAGCCGCTCGCGTGCCATGCGACGGTCCTCGCGGAACGGCGAGATGGTGCTCACCAGCACGATGAGACCGGCGTCCACCATCAACCGCGCCACTTCCGCGACACGCCGGATGTTTTCCACCCGATCGGCATCGACGAAGCCGAGATCGCGGTTGAGCCCGAGCCGCAGGTTGTCGCCATCGAGCAGATACGTGTGGCAACCGCGTTCGGCCAGCAGCACTTCCACGCGGTTGGCGATGGTCGACTTTCCGGCACCGGACAAGCCGGTGAACCAGACGCAACGCGCGGCTTGCGCCTTCATCTGCTCGCGTCGCGCGCGATCGATGCTCAGGTCCTGCGCGTGCACGTGCTCGCCGCGGCGCAGCGCGTGCTCGATGGTGCCGCCGGCCACGGTGGCCTGACTCAGGCGATCGATCAGGATGAAACTGCCGAGCCCGCGATCCTCCTCGTACGGTGCCATTGCCACCGGCGCGTCCAGCGCCAGGTTGCAGACGCCGATGGCATTGATCGCCAGGGTCTTGGCGGCAATCCGTTGCTGGGTGTCGATGTCGATCTGGTGCTTGATCTCGGTGACGGTGGCGTTGACGGTCTGGGTGCCGATCTTCAGCCGGTACTGGCGCCCCGGCAACAGCGGCTGCTCGTGCATCCACACCAGCCGCGCGGACAGCCGGTCGCTGGTCTGCAGCGGTGCGTCGGCGGCCGCCAGCACGTCGCCGCGACTGAGGTCGACCTCGCGATCCAGTTGCAGCAGCACCGACTGGCCGGCACGCGCCACCTCACGTTGCGAGTCGCCGATGCGGATCGCGGCAATGCGCGCGCGTTGCGCGGTCGCCGCAACGGCCACCTCGTCGCCGACCCGCACGATGCCGCTGCCGATCTGGCCGGCAAAGCCGCGAAAATCCGGGCCGGGGCGGCACACCCACTGCACCGGCATGCGGAAGGCCTCGTTGCGCAGCGCGCGCTGGCGTTGCGCCGGCAGCTCGGCGGCGGTGGCGTCGAGCTGCGCCAACACGCTGGGACCGCGATACCACGGCATCTGCGGCGACTGCCGCACCACATTGTCGCCGCGCAGGCCCGACACCGGAATCGCGCACACCGCGTCGATCCCGATCTCGCTGCTCAAGGCGCGATACGCCGCGACGATCGCATCGAACACCGGCTCGGCATAGTCCACCAGGTCCATCTTGTTGACTGCCAGAATCACCCGGCGAATGCCGAACAGACGCACCAGCCAACTGTGGCGTCGGGTCTGCGCCAGCAGGCCCTTGCGGGCGTCGACCAGCACGATCGCGAGGTCGGCGTTGGAAGCGCCGGTGGCCATGTTGCGGGTGTATTGCTCGTGGCCGGGGCAATCGGCCAGCACGAAGCGGCTGGCGGCGCTGCTGAAATAGCGGTACGCCACGTCGATGGTGATGCCTTGCTCGCGCTCGGCTTCCAGGCCGTCGAGCAGCAGTGCGTAGTCGATCGCGTCGCCCTGGGTGCCGGAGCGCACGCTGTCGCGCGCCAGGGCCTGCTGCTGGTCGTCGAACACGGCGCCGCATTCGTGCAGCAGGCGCCCGAGCAGAGTGCTCTTGCCGTCGTCGACGCTGCCGCAGGCGATCACCCGCAGGCGCGGCGGGATCGCCGGCGCGGCAGGCAGCGCAAGTGCGTTCATCAGAAGTAACCCTCGCGCTTCTTGCGTTCCATCGACGCCGACGGGTCGTGGTCGATCAGGCGTCCCTCGCGCTCGGACAGCCGCATCGTGCGCATCTCCTCGATGATCGCGTCCAGCGAATCGGCCTGCGATTCCATCGCCACCGTGAGCGGATAGCAGCCCAGCGAGCGGAAGCGCACGCGCCGCCACTGCGGTTGTTCGCCGTCCGCCAGCGGCAGACGCTCGTCGTCCACCAGGATCCAGCCGCCGGGCCGTGCCACCACCGGTCTGAGCTTGGCGAAGTACAGCGGCACCACCGGAATGCGTTCGCGGCGGATGTATTGCCAGATGTCGAGCTCGGTCCAGTTCGACAGCGGAAACACGCGCACGCTCTCACCGGGCTGCACGCGGGTGTTGTACAGGTTCCACAGTTCCGGCCGCTGCGCCTTGGGTTGCCAGTGCTGCTGCGCGTTGCGGAAGCTGAAGACGCGCTCCTTGGCGCGCGATTTCTCCTCGTCGCGCCGCGCCCCGCCGATCGCGGCGTCGTAGCCGCCCGCCGCCAACGCCTGCCGCAGCGCCTCGGTCTTCATCACGTCGGTATGCACGGCGGCGCCATGGCTGACCGGACCGATGCCCTCGCGCACGCCGTCGGGGTTGACGTGCACACGCAAGTCGAAACCGTACTTCGCCACCATGGCATCGCGGAACGCGATCATTTCGCGGAATTTCCAGGTGGTGTCGACGTGCAACAGCGGCAACGGCGGCGGCGCGGGGGCAAATGCCTTGCGCAGCAGATGCAGCAGCACCGAGGAATCCTTGCCGATCGAATACAGCAGCACCGGGCGGCGGAACTCGGCCGCCACTTCGCGCAGGATGTGGATGCTCTCGGCCTCCAACTGGTCGAGCAGGTCCAGCTCCGGCACCGCCGCCGCGCTGGCGAACGGCGACGATGCGAGTGCGAGCGCGCTTTCAGGCGGCATCGGCCACGTCTCCTTCCAGTTCGCGCAGCCAGGCGTCGTCGGAACCGTCGTTGACGCCCTCGAACAAAATGGTGGAGAGGTAGCGCTCGCCGGTGTCCGGCGCCATCGCCAGGATGGTGTCGCCGGCCGGCGCGCGCGCCGCCACCTGGAGCGCCGCAGCCACGGTGGCGCCGGCCGAGAGCCCGACGAACAGCCCCTCCTCGCTGGCGAGGCGACGCGCGGTTTCGCGCCCAAGGCGATCCTCGATCGGCAGGATTTCATGCGCGACCTCGCGGTTGAGCACCTTGGGCACGAAGTCCGGGGTCCAGCCCTGGATGGTGTGTGGCGCCCACTCCTTGCCCGCCAGCAGCGAGGCGCCGGCCGGCTCGGTGGCGACGATGCGGGTCTCGGGCCGTGCCACCCGCAGCACCTCGCCAACCCCGGTGAGCGTGCCGCCGGTGCCCCAGCCGCTGACGAAGTGGTCGAGCCGGCGACCGGCGAAATCGCGCAGGATTTCGGCGGCGGTGGTGCTGCGGTGATACGCCGGATTGGCGGGGTTCTCGAACTGCCGCGCCAGGAACCAGCCGTGGCGCCGAGCCAGTTCCTCCGCGCGTCGCACCATGCCGCTGCTGCGTTCCGCCGCCGGGGTGAGGAGCACTTTGCCGCCGTAGGCGCGGATCAGCTTGCGCCGCTCCACCGAGAAGGTCTCGGTCATCACCGCCACGAACGGATAGCCGCGCGCCGCCGCCACCGCTGCCAGCGCGATGCCGGTGTTGCCCGAGGTTGCCTCGACGATGGTCTGGCCCGGCTGCAACGCACCGCTGCGCTCGGCATCGAGCACGATCGCCAGCGCCAGGCGGTCCTTCACCGAACCGCCGGGATTGAACGCCTCGATCTTGACGAACACATCGACATGTTTGGGCGCGATGCGGTTGAGGCGGATCACCGGGGTGTTGCCGATGGTGTCGAGGATCGATTGATAGATGGCCATGGGAGGACTCCTGTGCGGGGGTGATTCAAGCGGCGCGGTCGAGTTCGGTGTGATGGGTTGCATTGGTGGTGGCGAGGACGGGCGCAGCGCCGAACCAAGCCAGTTCAGCCGCCAGTGCCGCCACTTCGCCGACGATCAGCAGCGCTGGCGACTGCACCTGCTGCTGACGCGCGATGTCGGGTAGCTGGTCGAGTGTGCCGAGCAACACGCGCTGGTTTGGCCGGCTGCCGTTTTCGATCAGGGCGAATGGCGTGATGCCATCACGCCCGTGTGCGAGCAGCCGCTCGCGGATGCGTTCGAGCCCCGCAACGCCCATGTAGAACGCCAGCGTCTGCCGGTCCTGCGCCAGTCCGGCCCAGTCCAGACGATCCGCCGAACGCTCGCAATGCGCGGTGACCAGACGCAGCGATTGCGCATGCGCGCGGTGCGTCAACGGAATCCCGGCGTAGGCGGCGCAAGCCAGCGCGGCGGTGATGCCCGGCACCACTTCGAACGCGATTCCCGCGGCGCGCAGTGCCTGCAATTCCTCGCCGCCGCGTCCGAACACGAACGGATCGCCGCCCTTGAGCCGCACCACCCGTTGGCCCTGCTGCGCCAGTTCGATCAGCAGCGCGTTGATCTGCTCCTGCGTGGTCGCGTGCTGGCCGGCGTGCTTGCCGACGTCGATGCGACGCGCGTCGCGGCGCGCCAGCGCGAGCACTTCGGCGCTGACCAGTTGATCGTGGACGATCACGTCGGCTTCGTTGAGCTCGCGCAATGCACGCAGCGTCAACAGGCCCGGATCGCCCGGTCCGGCGCCGACCAGCACCACCGAGCCCGGCGTCGCGCGCACGTCCGGCGCCGCCAACGTCGCCTGCAGCGCGGCATCGGCGGCGTCCGACCGGCCGGCGCGCAGCATGCCGGGGATCGCGCTGCGCAGGCAGCGGGTGAACCAGCGCCGCCTTGCCGCCGGCTGCGGCAACCGCGTGCGCAGGGTTTCGCGATGGCGTTCCAACCACTGCGCCAGCGCGCCCCAGGACTCGTCGAACAGCGATTCGATGCGCTCGCGCGCCGCCCGCCCGAGCATCGGCGCGGCACCGGCGGTGGAAATCGCGATCTGCAACAGACCGCGCTGCACCACCGCTGGAAACTGCACGCTGGAGCGTGCGCTGTCGTCGACCGCGTTGACGAACAGCCGGCGCTCGGCGGCGGCGCGGGCGATGCGGCCATTGGTCGCGGCGTCGTTGGTGGCGGCGATCACCAGCCACACATCGTCCAGCCACGATTCCTCGAACGTACCGATGCGCAGCGTCAGCGCCGCTTCGGCCGCCAGCGCGCGCACTTCGGCGCAGGCGTGCAGCGCGCCCACTTCGATCCGTGCGCCGGTATTGCGCAGCGTCGCGATCTTGCGCGCCGCCACGCTGCCGGCGCCCACCACCAGCACGCGGCGTCCGCGAAGGTCGACGAACAACGGCAGCAGACGCTGGCTCATGACAGGACCGGAGGCGGGAGCATGAGCGCACGCTACGGCGCGGATCGCCGCGGCGGAAATGACGGATTCCGATGCCGACATGTCATGGCGGCATAAGACAAGGTGCCCGGACATGGCAACGGCCGGCACGCAACCGCAGGCGCCTTTACACGGCGCCCGCACCCCGCTAGTCTGCAGCTATCGCTTCATGCCGATGGTGAGATATTTATGCGCCGCTCGTGTTGTCGCCCGCCGATCCGGAACGCCGTAACGCCCCGCATCCGCCGCGAGCACCGCCAGCATGAATCTCACCCAGTTGCGCTTCATCGTCGCCATCGCCGACGCCAATCTCAACATCACTCACGCCGCGGCGCGGGTGCATGCCACCCAGCCGGGACTGTCCAAGCAGCTCAAGCAGCTTGAGGACGAACTCGGCTTTCAACTGTTCAGCCGCCGTGCGCGCAGCATCGAGGCGATCACCCCGGCCGGCGACAAGGTTCTGCAGCACGCCCGGGTGATCCTGGCTGAGGCCGCCAACATCCGCGCGCTGGCCGCCAATCTACGTGGCGAAGCGCGGGGCGAACTGCAAATCGCCACCACCCACACCCAGGCCCGCTTCGTGTTGCCGCGGCTGATCGCGGCGCTCAAGCAGCGTTTCCCCCAAGTGGCCGTGAACGTGATGCCGGGCAGTGACGCCGAGGCGCTGGCGCGCCATGCCAGCGGCGAGGCCGACGTGACCCTGGTCAGTTCGGCGCAGGCGCCGCCGCCCTCCGACCTCGCACTGCCGATCTACACCTGGCATCGGGTGGTGCTGGTGCCGCAGGGGCATCCGCTGACCGCACTGGGACGCGCACTCACTCTGGCCGACCTGACCGCGCATCCGCTGATCAGCTACGAGACCAGCCGCGATCCCGAATCCTCGTTGCAGCGCGCTTTCGCCGAGGCCGGGCTGACGCCAGACATCAGCATCACCGCCAGCGGCGCGGATCTGATCAAGACCTACGTGCGCAATGGCCTGGGCGTGGGCATCGTGGCGGAAATGGCGGTCGAATTCGGCGACCGCGACCTGGCGGTGCTACCCGCCCGCGATCTGTTGCCCACCTGCACCACCTGGCTGCTGCTGCGCAAGGACCGGGTGTTGCGCGAGTATGCCGACGCGCTGATCGCGCTGCTGATCCCCGGCCTCGACGTGGACGACGTGCGACGCGCATTGCGCGACGAGCTGACGCTCGACCTCCACCCCGTGCACTGGCGCGAACGCCGCGACCTGTGCATGCAGCAGCCGATCGAGGAATTCCAGATTTGACGCCACGCAGTGGGTGAAGAAACGGTACCGCGGTCGCCCGCAAGCGGCGCTGCGGCCGGCGCGAAACGAACGTCGCGCGCAAGCGCGCCCCCACAAAC
Organism: Lysobacteraceae bacterium; assembly: GCA_033765245.1. GTDB lineage: Bacteria > Pseudomonadota > Gammaproteobacteria > Xanthomonadales > Xanthomonadaceae. The sequence goes on along the minus strand of JANRIF010000354.1, from coordinate 31,786 downwards.
AGCAAAAGCGCCGAATGCTTTCCGGCGCTCAGGCGTGCAAGCCGCACTCGCGCAGCAGGCCGGAGAAACGGGTGTCCTGCTCGCGCATGCCGTCGACCCAGCGCACCGTGCTGTGGGTGTCGCCGATGCTGACGTAGCCCTGGTGCCAGAGCGGGTGATACGGCAGGTCGTGCGCTTGCAGATAGACCCAGACGTCGCGACTGCTCCAATCCGCCAGCGGATGCACCTTCCAGCGGCCATCGCGGCGCTCCAGGAACTCGATCTGCTGGCGACTGTCGGCCTGCTGGCGGCGGATGCCGGCAAACCAGGTGCCCACCCCGAGTTCGCTCAACGCGCGCTGCATCGGTTCCACCTTGCGAATGCGGTTGTAGCGCTGGATGCCTTCGCGCCCCTGGTCCCACAAGGCGCCATGACGCGCTTCCATCTGCGCCGGCGTCATTGCTGCGCGATAGACCTGCAGGTTCAGCGCCAGGCGTTCGCGCAAGTCCTCGACGAACTGCAGTGTCTCGGTAAACAAGTAGCCGGTGTCGATCAGGATCACCGGCAGCTCCGGCCGCTGCCGGGTCAGCAGATGCAACGACACCGCGGCCTGCGCGCCGAAGCTCGACGACAGCGCGTGCACGCCCGGCAGGTGTTGCAAGGCCCAGGCGACGCGCTGCTCTGCGCTCAGCACTTGCAGCTCGCGGTTGATCGCTGCCAGCGCGTCCGCATCGCTCGCCGCCGCCGCAAGATCGAACGCGCTCATGACCCTGCTTCCCGCTCCGGCGCGGCGAGCGCGGCCAATGCGCCGGAGCGCAGCAGATAGTCGCCGAAGCGCTCGCCATCGCCGCGCTCGCGCGCGTAGCGCTCCAGCAATGGGTCCAGCGTCTGCAGGATGGAGGCTTCGTCGATGTTCTCGCGCACCAGCTGGTTCAGCCGCCGGCCTTCGAAGTCGGCAGCAAGATGCAGGTTGTAGCGCCCGGGCGCCTTGCCCACCAGCGCGATCTCGCCCAGATACGGCCGCGAGCAACCGTTCGGGCAGCCGGAAATGCGAAACACGATCGGCGCGTCCAGCAGGCCGTGGCGTTCCAGCAACGCATCCAGCTTCGGCATCAGCTCGGGCAAGTAACGCTCGGCTTCCGCCATCGCCAGCGGGCAGGTCGGCAACGCCACACAGGCGATGGCATGACGACGCAGCGCGCTGCCGCTGCGTTGCGCGTCGAGCCCGTGCGCGGCCAGCACCTCCTCGATCGCGGCACGGTCTGCGGCATCGACATTGGCGACGATCAGGTTCTGGTTCGGAGTCAGGCGGAGGTCGCCGCGATGCTGCGCCGCCAGTGCGCGCAAGCCGCTGAGCGCACGCACCTCGCCTTTATCGCCGAGGCGACCACCCTCGATCTTCAGCGTGTAATGCCAGCGCCGGTCGAACCCTTCGACCCAACCGAAGCGATCGCCGCTGTGCTCGAAGCGGAATTCCCGCGCCGGCGCAAGCGGTGCGCCCAGTCGGGTTTCCACTTCCTGGCGAAATGCATCCAGTCCCACGCGATCGATGGTGTACTTCAGACGCGATAGTTTGCGGTCGCTGCGGTTGCCCAGATCGCGCTGCGCGGTCAGCACCGCCAACGCCGCCGGAATCACCTGCGCCGGTTCGATGAAGCCGAGCACGTCGGCCAGACGCGGATAGGTGCGCGCGTCGCCGTGGGTGGTACCCATGCCGCCACCGGCCAGCAGGTTATACCCGAGCAACGCGCCGTCTTCGATGATGGCGATGAAGCCGAGGTCCTGGCTGAACACGTCGACATCGTTGATCGGCGGAATGGCGAAACCGGTCTTGAACTTGCGCGGCAGGTAGGTGGGGCCATACACCGGTTCGTCGACGGGCGCGCCGATCAGTGGCTGCTCGTCGAGCCATATCTCGTGGTAGGCGCGCGTCCTGGGCAACAAGTGCTCGGATAGCGCCGAGGCATCGGCATACACGCGCGCGTGCAGCGCCGACTCCACCGGATTGGCGCTGACCATCACGTTGCGGTTGACGTCGCCACAGGCAGCGATGGTATCGATCAGGGTCTGGTTGATCGCGGCGATGGTGGGCTTGAGATCGCGCTTGATGATGCCGTGGATCTGGAACGCCTGGCGTGAGGTCAGCCGCAGCGTGCTGTTGCCGTAGCGCGTGGCGAGCGCATCCAGCGCCAGCCACTGCGCGGGCGTGACCACGCCGCCCGGCAGCCGGGTGCGGATCATGAAACTGTAGGCGGGTTCGAGCTTCTGCAGCCGGCGCTCCTCGCGCACGTCGCGATCGTCCTGCTGGTAGCTGCCGTGGAACTTCAGCAGATTGGCATCGCCCTCGCGCAACGCGCCGGTGACGGCATCGTCGAGGCTCTCGCGCAGGGTGCCGCGCAGGCCGTGGCTGTCGCGCTTGAGGATTTCGATCGGCGAAAGCGGCGCGTTCATCAGTACACGTCCCGGGCGTAGCGGCCCGCCTGCTGCAGTTCGTTCAACCAGGCGTCGGCATCGTCGGGTGCGAGGCCGCCGTGGGTTGCCGCCAACTCGCGCAGCGCGTTGTGCACCGAGCGGCCCATGGCGATGGCGCCGCACACGTACAGGTGCGCGCCGCCCTGCAGCCAGGCATACACATCGCGTCCCTGCTCGCGCAGACGCTGCGAGACGTGGATGCGTTCGGCTTGATCGCGCGAGAACGCCAGCTCGATCCGGTGCAGATGACCATCGCGCAATGCGGCTTGCCATTCGAGTTGGTACAGGAACTGCGAATGCGCATGGCGGGCGCCGAAGAACAGCCAGTTGCGGCCGCTCGCGCCCACCGCCGCGCGCTCCTGCACGAAGCCGCGAAACGGCGCCACGCCGGTGCCGGGGCCGATCATGATGACGTCGCGCGCAGGGTCGGCGGGCAGGCGGAAGCGCTCGTTGGCGTGCAGATACACCGGCACCGTCGCGCCTTCCTGCGCCGCTGCCAAAAAGCCAGAGGCGACTCCGCGCTGCACACCCTGCGCGCCATCGTGTTCCAACAGTGCCACCGCCAGATGCGCCTCCTCACCCACCGCCTTGCGGCTGGACGCGATCGAATACAGCCGCGGTGCCAGCGGCCGCAGCGCCGCCACCAGCTCGCCGGCGCTCCAGTCGGCCGGGAATTCGCGCAGCACGTCGTCTAACTGGCGGTTCGCCACCCAATCCGACAACGCGCCATTCGCGCCTGGCGCCAGCAGCGCGTCCAGCGTGGCAGTTTGCGCACGCTCGGCATGGCGCTTGAGAAAACCCGGATGCAGCCGGGTCAATTCGCGATGGCCGCTGAGCCAGTCGTACAACGAGCGGATCTCGTCGCCGATGCGCACGCTCTCGGAGCCCGACAAGCGCAGGCGTTCGAGCACACGCTCGACCAGCGGCGCGGCATTGTGCGCACGCACGCCCAGCGCATCACCGGGTTCGTAGGCGATACCGCTGCCGGCCAGCGCGAATTCCAGATGCCGCACGTCCTGCTTGCTGTCGCGCGCGGTGATGCGCTGATTGGCCAGCAGTTCGGCAGCATAGGGTTGCTCGGGCGTCGCTTCAGCCGCTCGGGCCGGCACCACCACGGCGATCACGCCGCGTTCGACGGCTGCCACCGTTTGCAGCGCCTTGGACTTTTCGAGCACCTGTGCGCGCCACGGCGTCGCGACCGGCTCGATCTCGATATCGGCCTCGGCCAACGGCAGCCAGCGCTGCGCACCCAGCGCATGCAGGCGCTCATCGATGCGCCGCGCCACCGCGTTGAACTGCGCATAGCTCGAATCGCCCAGGCCCAGCACCGCGTATTGCAACGCCTCCAGGCGCGGCGCGCGACGCGATTGCAGGAAGTCGACCAAGCCACGCGCGTCGTCCGGCGGATCGCCCTCGCCCTGGGTACTGATCACTACCAACAACAAGCGCTCGTGCGTCAACTCCCGCAAGGGATACACATCGGCGCGCAGCAGTCGCGCAGGCACGCCGCTGGCGCGGATCGCTTCGAATGCGCGCTCGGCCTCGCGCTTGGCGTTGCCGGTCTGGCTGCCATAGACCACCGTGACGCGCTGCGCGCTCACCGGCCTGGCCGCTGGAGCAGGCACCGCAACCGGCAGCAACGCCGGCACCGCCCGCGCCGCCAGCCCGGCGGCGTAGCCTGAGATCCAGTGCAGCGCGGCGGCATCCAGCCCCTCGGTCAGGCGCAACAGCAAGGTGCTGCGTTCGTCGCTCAACACCGGAAGTGGGGGTGAATGCGGTTGCGCGGACATGGCGCGGGTTCCCTGGCAGCTCGCCAATTTGGGTTGATCGGAAGGGCTCGGCACTCTGTGCGGCGCGCGGACGGCCAGCCGCCCGCGAATCGCACGCATGGACGATACGGCGCGACTCGCGACGACAAAAACAATGCTTCGGCATGTGCACATGCCGGGCCGACATGACCCCGCCGCGCAAGTGCGTGATGCGGACTACGTGCGCGCGAACAGCGCCAGCCGGCGCGGGCGCAGATGCAGGACGTCGCCACTGGCGGGATCGGGATCGGGTAATTCGGACTGCGCCCACTCGGCATTGAGATAGGTCACGCCGGGCAGGTCCACCGCCAGTTCGATCCGGCAACGCCCAGCCAGCCAGCGCGCATCGATCACGGTGGCCGGCAAGGCATCGGCACTCGCCTGCCGCGACCACTGCCAGTCGTAAGGCCGCACGCACACATCCACCTGACCATCCGCCACGAGCGCGCCCGCGGGCGGCGCCCAGCGCGTCGCGCCGACATGGATCGAGCCGTCCTGCAGGCGTCCCTGCAAGTGGTCGACCTCGCCCAGGAAGCGGCTGACGAACAGGCTGGCGGGGCGATCCTGCAACTGCCGCGGGCTGCCGCTCTGCGCAATGCGGCCGTGCTCGATCAGCACGATGCGATCGGCCACGTCGAGCGCTTCGTCCTGATCGTGGGTGACCAGCACGGTAGTGACGTGCAGCTCATCGTGCAGGCGCCGCAGCCAGCGTCGCAGCCGCCGCCGCACCTGCGCATCGAGCGCGCCGAAAGGTTCGTCGAGCAGCAACACCGCCGGCTCGATCACCAGCGCGCGCGCCAACGCAACCCGCTGGCGCTGGCCGCCGGACAGTTGGTCGGGATAGCGCTGCGCCATGCCGCCCAGTTGCACCAGATCGAGGAAGTGTTCGACCTTGGCGCGTATCTCGGCCTCGCGCGGCCGGCTCGCACGCGGTCGCACGCGCAGCCCGAACGCGATGTTCTCGAACACCGTCATGTGCCGGAACAGCGCGTAATGCTGGAACACGAAACCGACGCCGCGATGGCGCGCATCGATGCCGGTGACGTCGCGGCCATGCAGATGGATGCTGCCGGCATCGGGCGCTTCGAGCCCGGCGATCACCCGCAACAAGGTTGTCTTACCGCAACCGGATGGGCCTAGCAGCGCGATCAACTCACCATCATCGATGGCAAGGTCCAGCCCATGCAACGCGGTGAATGCGCCGAAGCGTTTTTGCACGCCGCGAATCTCGATACTCAAGCCGGCTCCTCGTCCAGATCGGCCACGTTGCCGGCCGCGCGCTCGCGCCGCGCCCGCGCTTCCACCCAAGTCTTTAGCACCAGGGTGAGCAACGCCAGCAACGCCAGCAACGACGCCACCGCGAACGCGGCGGTGTGGTTGTATTCGTTGTAGAGAATTTCGACATGCAGCGGCAGCGTGTTGGTCTTGCCGCGGATATGCCCGGACACCACCGACACCGCGCCGAACTCGCCCATGGCCCGAGCGTTGCACAAGATCACGCCGTACAGCAGCCCCCACTTGATGTTGGGCACCGTCACCCGCCAGAACATCTGCCAGCCGCTGGCACCGAGCGAAAATGCCGCCTCCTCGTGCTCGCGGCCCTGCTGCTGCATCACCGGAATCAGCTCGCGCGCCACGTACGGAAAGGTCACGAAGATCGTTGCCAGCACGATCCCGGGCACCGCGAAGATGATGCGGATATCGTGCGCGGCCAGCCACTCGCCCAACAAACCCTGAGCGCCGAACAGCAGCACGTAGATCAAGCCCGAGATCACCGGCGACACCGCCAGCGGCAGGTCGATCAAGGTGATCAAGGCGCTGCGTCCGGGAAATTCGAACTTGGCGATGCACCATGCCGCCACCACTCCGAACACTAGGTTGAGCGGCACCGCGATCGCCGCCACCGTCAGCGTCAGGCGGATCGCCGCCAGCGCCGCGCGCTCGTCGATGGCGGCGGCGTACACCGCCCAGCCCTTGGCGATGGCGCCGGTCAGGACCAGCAACAGTGGCAGCAGCAGGATCAGCGCCGCGGTCGCGAGCGCGGCCGCGATCAGCGCGCCGCGCAGCAATGCAGACCCGGAAACCGGGCGACTCATCGCCGCCCCCGTGCCGCCAACCGCGCCTGCAGCGTGTTGATCAGCAGCAGCAGCGCGAACGAGGCCAGCAGCATCACCAACGCCAGCGCGGTGGCGCCGGCGTAGTCGTATTGTTCGAGCTGGGTGACGATCAGCAACGGAGTGATCTCCGACACCATCGGCATGTTGCCGGCGATGAAGATCACCGAACCGTACTCGCCCACCCCGCGCGCGAACGCCAGCGCAAAGCCGGTGATCAACGCCGGCAGCACCGTGGGCAAGGTCACCCGCCAGAACGCCTGCGCCGGCGAGGCACCGAGGCCGATCGCAGCCTCCTCCACCTCGCGCTCGATTTCGTGCAGCACCGGCTGCACCGTTCGCACCACGAACGGCAAGCCCACGAACACCAGCGCCACCACGATGCCCAGCGGCGCAAACGCCACCTGCACCCCATGCGGCACCAGCCACTGCCCGAGCCAACCGTTGGGTGCGTACAACGCACTCAGCGCGATGCCTGCGACGGCGGTTGGCAGCGCGATGGGCAGATCGATCAGCGCGTCCAACAGTTTCCTGCCGACGAAGCGATAGCGCGACAGCACCCACGCCAACAGCAACCCGATGAACACATTGATGCCGGCCGCGATCAGCGCGGCGCCAAAACTGACCTTGAGCGAAGCCAGTGCCCGCGCCGAACCCACCTTGGCGAAAAACTCGGCGGGACTGAGATCGGCGCTGCGCAACGCCACCGTCGCCAATGGAATCAGCACGATCAGGCTCAGATACAGCAACGTAAAGCCCAGGCTCACGCCGAACCCCGGCAAAGGCCCGGCAACTCGCCAACGCGACAGGCGCGGCAATGAAGCAGAGATCGCGTTCATGCGTCCAGGTTGCCACAAGCGGACGACGTCATCATTTCAAATATATCTGATCGAAGCTGCCGCCATCGGCGAAGTGCCTGGCCTGCGCCGCGCGCCAGCCACCAAACTCCGCATCGATGGTGACCAGATTCACCTGCGGAAATTGCTTCGCGTACTTTGCCGCCACGGCGGGATCGCGTGGGCGGTAGAAATTGCGCGCGATGATCTCCTGTGCCTCGGGCGTGTACAGGTAGCGCAGGTACGCCTCCGCCACCGCGCGGGTGCCGCGCCGGGTCACCACCTTGTCGACCACCGTCACCGGCGGCTCCGCGAGGATGCTGACCGACGGCACCACGATCTCGAAGGCATCGGCGCCGAATTGCTTCTGCGCCAGAAACGCCTCGTTTTCCCATGCCAGCAGCACGTCGCCGATGCCGCGCTCGACGAAGGTGGTGGTGGACCCGCGCGCGCCCGAGTCGAGCACGCTGACGTGCTTGAACAGCGCCTTCACGAACGCCTGCGCCGAGGCTTCATTACCGCCCGGCTGGCGCGTGGCCCAGGCCCAGGCCGCCAGATAATTCCAGCGCGCGCCTCCGGAAGTCTTGGGATTGGGCGTGACCACGCCCACGCCCGGCTTGATCAGATCGCCCCAATCGCGAATGCCCTTGGGGTTGCCCTTGCGCACCAGCAACACGATGGTGGAGGTATACGGCGCGCTGTTTTCCGGCAAGCGCTTTTGCCAGTCGGCCGGAATCAGCTTGCCCACGTCGGCCAGCGCATCGACGTCGAAGGCCAGCGCCAGCGTGACCACATCCGCCTCCAGCCCGTCGATCACCGCCCGCGCCTGCTTGCCGGAGCCGCCGTGAGACTGGTTGAACACCACGTCGACGCCGTGCTGCGCCTTGTACTGCGCCGCGAACTTGGGATTGATTTCCTCGTACAGCTCGCGGGTCGGGTCGTAGGATACGTTGAGCAGCTCGACCTCCTTGGCGACGACATTGCCGGCGCCAAGCGCCAGCGCAAACAGCATCGCGGCAGCGACGCGCAGCGCACGAATGGGGGCGGCATGCCACTGCGATGAATTTTCGATATGGGTCATGGCAATCGCCTCAGAACGCCAACTGGAATCGGCTGAACGCGATCTTTTCGTCGGCGCGGTCGCGCCCGCCGGCGGCACCGCCCTGGAAATCGGTCTGCTCATACGTGACGCTCCATTTGAGGTTGCTGTTGAGATACCAGTTCACACCGAGGGTCCAGGCTTGGGCGTTGCTGATCGCCGCATTGGGGTCGGCAAACGATGCCGCGCCACCGGTAAAGGCATCGTTATCGACGTCCAACTCGCCGATCCGCGCCACCGCCTCCCACGCACCCCAACTGCCGCTACCCGGCGCGAACGGCGCCTTGGGCTTGATTCCCTTGTAGCTCGCGTCCTCGCCGGTGAGCACATAATTCAATGCCACCTGCCAACCGCGGTTGTGCAGCACGTCGTGGCGACGCGATCCCGCCACCCGCCGGCTCACCGCCTGATCGACCGTCACCTGCTCGGCAAGCACGCCCCAGGCACCCGTGTAATAGGTCAACTGCGGCGACCAGCGCAGCCGCCTGCCGTCAGCGAAGGTGCCGGTAGCGCCGGTGCGGTAGGCAAACGCGCTCAACTGCCCTGGGGTGCGATATCCGGGCAGCAACGACGCGGCGCCGGTGCCACGCTGATCGACATAGGTCGCGGCAATGCCCAATCCAAGCCCGCGCAGGCGGAAGTTGTCGCCGTTGAGGAAGGGCTGCGCGAACAGACGCGCAGCGATGTCCTTGTCGGCATTGTTGTCAACGTCGTTGCTGGCCTCGCTGCTGCCGCCGTCGAGCACGCCATTGAACACACCGATCGCGTAGTTGAGGGTGCCACCCAGCACGTCGCCGGAAAGCTGGATGCCGAGGTCGCGGTTGGGCACCAGATTGGTGGGTAATCCCAGCTCGGCGAAGCGCGCATCGTTGATGGTCTGCAAGCGCTCCAGACCGAACGGCGTCTTGAACTTGCCGACGCGCAGCTTCGCCGCAGGGTGCAGCCGCGCTTCGATGTAGGCGTCCTGCAGGACAGTGCGATTGCCGGCGAAATCCGGCATCAGGCGAAAATCGTAGATGCCGCCCACGGTTCCTTCCACGATAGGGCGAGCGCGGCGGATCAGAGTGCCATCCACCGCCGGCACACTGGAGTCGTCGAAGTAATCGCGGGCGTCCACTTGCACCAAACCGCGCAGCTTGAGGTTGAAGGCGCCGTCGCGCGAGGCCAGCCCAAAGCCCTTCTCGCCAGCGGTCACCACGGCCGTCTTGGGTAGCGCCGCGGCCGCCTCCTCGTCCTTCAATTCAAGCTTGCGCTGCACTACCCGCAGGCCCTGTTCCAGGTCGTCCACCCGTGCGCCGCTGGGTGTCGACGCGGTCGATGCGGTCGATGCGGGGACGGTGGCGGCATCGAGGCGCGCCTCCAGTTCGGCGATGCGCTGCTCCAGCGCGGCGATGCGTTGCGCGTCGGTTGCGGCGAGGGCGTCGACGGGTCCGAAGGCGAGCGCCAACATCGCCGCCAATGGCGCCACGCGCGGACCACCCGTACGTCGCGCGATCGGGTCGCCCGGCATTGATCTTCCCGTCGACCTGTTTGTCGTGTGCAAGAACACCTTCATGCTGTCCGGTTCCGTATGGGTCGAGTCGGGGCAGGCTAATGAGTCTGATGCAACGCACCAAATCACCAGTTGGCATGTCGACATGCCGGCGATTCCGCCCCGAACGTCGGCGCCGCACGCCGCCGCCCTCGGTCTGGCGTTCGGTTTCCCCGTCCATGACGGCGCGCTAGAATGTGCGATCGGGTTGGGCCATCGTCCCTTCCGGTCCGTCGGTTCCAGTTGCGCACGCGCGCCTCACCGCCCCATTCCAAGGAGCAGCATCCGATGTATCAACACGAACTCGCGCGCAGCGGCCAGGCTTTATTCAAGGTGCGCGGCAATTATCTGATCGGCGTGATCGTGATCGGCGCCGTGCTGGCGTGGCGCTCCGGGGCGCTCGGTCCGTTCGCAAGCGCCGCCGCCAACCAGGCGTGGTTCTGGGCATCGCTGGCGGTGGCGTCCGCAGGCGCCCTGGTCCGCATCGTCACCAGCGGCTATGCCGCGCTGGGCACTTCGGGCGTCGCCAAGGACGCCGCAGTCGCCGCCGAGCTCAACACCACCGGCCCGTACTCGCTGGTGCGCAATCCGCTGTACGTCGGCCGCATCCTCAACTTCACCGGCATCGCCATGCTGTCGGGCAGTTGGGTGTTCGGCGCCCTGACCTTCCTGATCTCGGTACTCGTGTACGAGCGCATTTCGGTCTACGAGGAGGAGTTTCTGCGCAAGGAATTTGGCGAGGCGCATGCCAAGTGGGCAGTGCATGTACCGTTTCTGCTGCCGCGTCTGCACGGCTGGATCAAGCCCAAGTATCCCTTCTGGATCCGTCGCTGCATCAAGCGCGAGGACAAGAAGGTGTTCCTGCTTGCCAGCGCCGTGGTGCTGAACGATCTCGCACGACGCGGTTTCGCGATCGGCCCGCTGTCCGAGCTGCCGTCGCTGTACTACGGCTACGCCGTGATCGCGCTGACGTACCTGGTGATCCGCGCGCTGCGCCACTTCACCAAGACCTTCGACGGAATCTCCTGATGCCGGCGGAGCAAGCGCAACTGGCGCCGTTGATCGCCATCATCGGCTGCGACGGCTCCGGCAAGTCCACCGTCAGCGAGGCGGTGCTGGAATGGGTGCGGCGTTTCGGCCCGGCCGAAGCGGCCCACCTGGGCAAGCAATCCGGCAACATCGGCCGCGCGATCGCGCGGCTGCCGCTGATCGGCAATGCGCTCGACCGGGCGATCGCGCGCAAGACCGACAAGACCCGCGCCCAGCGCGATCAGAAGACGCCGGGGTTTTTCACCTCGCTGGTGATCTATGCGTTCTCGCTGCGGCGCCTGCGCCGTTTCAAACGCATGATGGCGATGCGGCGCCAGGGCCTGATCATCGTCACCGACCGCTATCCGCAACTGGACATGCCCGGCGCCTACGACGGCACCGGCCTGTCGGCGAGCGCGCCGGGTAGCGCGTTCGTGCGCTGGCTGGCGCGACGCGAGCGCGGCCTGTACGAGTGGATGACGAGCTATCGTCCGGACCTGGTGATCCGCCTCAACGTCGATCTGGACACCGCCTGCGCGCGCAAGCCCGACCACCGCCGCGAGTTGCTGCGCGACAAGGTGGCCGCCACCCCGCTGCTGAAATTCAACGGCGCGCCGATCGTCGAAATCGACAGCACGCGACCACTGCCCGAGGTACTGGCAGCCACCAGGACCGCAGTGACGCGCACCCTGACCGAGCGCGGCTACCGCGCGCCGGACGCCTGACCTGGCAGCCTGTCGGACTTGAGTGATCGTAGCGAGCCGAGGGCGAGAGCGAGGCCGGATTCGACCGATTGTGAGGCGCATAGCGGGACTATGTAACGAACAATCGACCGAATCCGGACCGCTATCGCACCGGCGCAGTCGATTCGACTCAAGTCCGACAGGCTGCTAGCGCTGCGCGCCAATGGCGCGCGGCCAGCCCGTGCCACAGCCACAGCCAGGCGCCGCCGATCACCCAACTGGCCAGCACGTCAGTCGGCCAATGCACCCCAAGCGCCACCCGCGACACGCCGATGGCTGCCGCCAGACCCACCGCGAACGCATACAACGCCACGCGCGCCGCGCGCCGCTGCAACAGCGTACCCAGCAGCAGCGCGGCACCCACGTAAAACAGCACGCCGGCCAGCGCATGGCCGCTCGGGAAACTGGCCGAACCCACGTGATCCCACTGCGCCACCAATTGCGGCCGTGGCCGCGCCACCCATAGCTTCACCAGCGAGGAAAGCACGCTGCCGCTGACGAAGATGCCCAGCGCAAGCAAGGCACCCTGTCCGCGACGTCGCAGCCACAGCACGAACACGACAGCGCAACCGACGACGATCCGCTGCGTCGCATCGCCCAACCATGTCAGCCCCAGCCAGAACGCCGTAATTCCTTCCGGCCCAACGATCTGCCCACCATCGGCACCGGTGCGGAACCAGCGCAACCCGGCGACGTCGAACGCACCCGGCGGCTGGCGCGCCAACCACACCCCGCAGATGCCGGTAACGACGAGCATCAGCACCGGCAACCATGGCCAGCCGATGCGGGCCCTTCGCGCGCGCGCGGTCATCATGAAATATCATCACCCTCGACTGGCAATCTGCAGACGCGATGGCTGGCGCGACGCACGGCCATCATGTACATGAGCGGCGACACGTGATAATTCCATCCAGCCCGTGCTTCACCACATGATGCCTGTCCGGCACTTTCGATGCGATCATCAAGGAGTCCCCCATGAAGTTCCGCTTGCTCGCCCCGATGTTGCTGGCCTTTGGCGTATCCGCACCCGCACACGCGATCAGCAACAACACGTGGGACGACATCAGCACATACACCGAACTCAGCCTGCTCGGCGTGGCGCTGGCGGCTCCGATCGTGCACGACGACTGGGAGGGCGAGGGCCAGGCTGCCCTGAGCATCGGCACTGCTATCGGTATCGCCACGCTGGGCAAAGCCGTGATACACGAACAGCGCCCGGACAACAGCAACAACAACAGCTTCCCGTCAGGGCACACGTCGATCGCGTTTTCCTCGGCCACCACCCTGTACCGCCGTTACGGCTGGCAGATCGGCTTTCCCGCCTATGCGGTAGCCGCCCTGACCGGTACCGCCCGCGTCGCCGCCAGAAAACACCACTGGTACGACGTAGTCGCCGGCGCCGCCATCGGCACTGGCACCGGCTGGTTCTTCACCGACGCCTTCAACGACAAGGTGCAACTGACCCCGTGGGTCGACAGCACCGGCGGTGGCGTGATGGTGGCGGTGCGCTGGTAAGTCCGTCGCTGCGACGGCGCGCCCTGCCCTCAAAGAGCGGGCTTGCATCGACGTGGGAATGCCCTCGCACCGCCTCGCCTGACGGCGGTCGCCACGATATTTGTGATGCACATCACATTACGGAAGTGCAATAGTTGCGCTGCGCCAGCGTAGCTGCAACTTGTTTCAGCCAAATGACATCCAAGCGACGTTGGGGTTACCATGCGCCCCTTGTGTCGGATGTCCCCGGGAGACGAGACCACCATGCTCGAATCGATCAGCCACGTCGTTGAACTGCCTGCGCCTCTGGCCGGAGTGGTGGCCGTCATCGGCTGCGACGGTTCGGGCAAATCGACGTTGACCAACGATCTGATGGCGCGCCTGCGGGGCCGAGGCCCGATCGAGCGGCGCTATCTGGGGCTGGTGTCGGGCGAGATGGGCGACAAGATCAAGCGCCTGCCGCTGATCGGACCGCAGTTGGAGCGTTACCTGGCCGCCAAGGCGCGCCGCGCGCAGGACCAACGGCAAAAGCTGCCGGGCACCGGCACCGCCATCGTGATGTATCTGCTTTCGCTGTGGCGCGCGCGCCAGTTCCGCCGCATTCTGGCGTTGTCCCGGCGCGGCGTGGTGGTGATCACCGATCGCTACCCACAGGCCGAAATCCCCGGCTTCCACTACGACGGCCCCGGCCTGCCGGGTGCCGACAGCGACAGTTGGCTGGTGCGCAAGCTCGCCGCACGCGAATTCAAGCTGTACCAGTGGATGGCCAGCCACGTGCCGTCGCTGGTGATCCGCCTCAACATCGATGCCGATACCGCACTGGCGCGCAAGCCCGATCACAAGGTGACGGAGCTGCTCGACAAGATCGCGGTGGCCCCGCGCCTGCGTTTCAACGGCGCACGCATTCTGGACCTCGACGCGCGCGACCCGTACCCACAAGTGCTGGGCAAGGCGTTGCAAGCGGTCAACAGCGCCATCGCCACGTCCGCACGCTGAGCCGTCCGACCGCGCCGCATCCTGCGGCGCGTGAACCTGCGCCCCATCCCGCACCGGCATTCAGCCGCGCGATTCCGCCATCGCGGCGCGTACCGCCCGCAGCGCCGCATCCAGCACTTGGGGATAGGGATCGCGGCCGTCCAGATCGACGATGCGCGCCTCGTTGAAACCCAACCCGGGAATCACCCGCACCTTGTCGCGCAGCATCGACAGCTTGTGATCGGGCTTGCGCGCGTGCGCGGTATCGGCATCGATATTGAGGCGGATCACCAGCGACGGCACGTAGCTGGCCATCCACTCGTACAGGCGCTGCTCGCGCCGCGCCAGCAGACGCACCAGCCAGGGACCGGGGCGCGACGCATCCAGCCCGGGCCCGTCGAAGTAGAATCCCGGCACTTCGCATTGCGGATAGCGATCGACCACCACCCACGCCCCGCGCCGGCACAACGCCAACATGCGGCGGAACTTGTGGGCGCGCCAGCGCGACAGCAGATGCATCACCAGCGCCGCCGCCGCATCCGGCGAACTCGTGGTCTTGCCGTGCGCGCGCTCCGCGCGGCGCACCAGATACCGCCCGAACGGCGGCCCGATCAGCGGCAGGCCGCGAATCCAGTCGGCGATGTTGCCCGACGACTGCCCGAGATACAGAAACTCCACCTCGCCATCTTGCCGCAAGGCAGCGATCAGATCGGCGGTCAGGGTCGACTTGCCGGCGCCGTCGCAACCCACCACACCGACGACGCTCGGCAACGGAATGCGCGGATACGAACCGGAAGCAGGTGTCACGATGGGCGGCCCAACAGGTCTGATCGACCGCGCAGCGTACGCCGGACATGGAGGTTGGCGCAACGCCGAGCCCGGACCACGGGACTGGGGACTCGGAAGAGCAAAACGCTAAAGCCAAAGCGGAATTTCGCAAGCTTGCAGTCCCGAGTCCCGAGTCCCGAGTCCCGAGTCCCGAGTCCCGAGTCCCGAGTCCCGAGTCCCGAGTCCCGACCGAGCGAACCGCGCAGCGGTGAAGCGAAGGCATAGCCGGCACAGCCGGCGATGTCGCGCAACGACCGAGTCCCGCCCCTTCAAACCAACTTCAGCTCGAACGCCTTGAGCACGGCGCGGGTGCGGTCGCGTACGCCCAGCTTGGAGAGGATGTTGGACACGTGGTTCTTCACCGTGCCCTCGGCCACGTGCAGCGAGTTGGCGATTTCCTTGTTGGAAAAGCCGCCCGCCATCAGCCGCAGTATCTCGGTCTCGCGCTCGGTCAACGGATCTGGCTTGTCGAGGCTGACGAACTCGTTGTGCATGTGCTCCAGGCCCGACAGCAGGCGTTGGGTGACCGCCGGCTGCACCAGTGAGCCGCCGGCGGCGACGGTCTGGATCGCTCCCACCAACTGTTCCAACGACACGTCCTTGAGCAGATAGCCGCGCGCGCCGGCCTTGATCCCCGCCAGCACCAGTTGATCGTCGTCGAAGGTGGTCAGGATGATGGTGGGCGGCATATCGCCGCGCCGTGCCAGCTCGTGTAGCGCATCGAGCCCGGACATCACCGGCATGCGCATGTCCATCAGCACCACGTCCGGGCGCTCGCGCGCGATCAGCTCGATGCCCTGCTGGCCGTCGGCCGCCTCGCCGACCACCTGGATATTGTCGGACAGCTCCAACAGCGAGCGCACGCCCTGGCGCACCAGGGTCTGGTCATCAACCAGGCAGACACGAATCATGAGCGGGCTCCATGGGCAGGTGGATATCGAGGGCGAAACCATCGCCACGCGCGCTGGCGACCGACATTGTGCCGCCAACCGCCGCCAGGCGCTCGCGCATGCCGCGCAGGCCATTGCCGGAGCTTACCGCATCGGTGCCGCGACCATTGTCGCGCGCGCGCAGATGCAGGCCACCCGCATCACGCCACATGCGCAACTGCAGTTCGCTGGCATCGGCATGCCGCACGGCGTTGGTGATGATTTCCTGGGTGCACCGCAGTAGCACGTGAGCGCGCTCGGGGTCGTCGACGGCAAAGACCTCCGGCAGGTCCAGGTCGATGCGCAGCGCCGGCACCCCCTCGGCCAGCGCGTGCAGGGCGGTGCTCAGGTCCACCTGCCCGTCCTCGCGCAATTGGCTGACCGCCTCGCGCACATCGGTCAGCAGCAGCTTGGCCAGGGTGTGGGCCTGACGCACGTGATCGTGCACCTTGCCCGCCGACAAATGGCTGGCCACTTCCAGGTTCAGGCTCAACGCGGTGAGGTGATGACCCAGCAAATCGTGCAGCTCGCGCGAGATCCGCATGCGCTCGCTCAGGCGACTGCTCTCCGCCAGCAGCGCGCGGGTGGCACGCAATTCGGAATTGAGCCGGCGCTGCTCGTCGCGCGCCTGCGCCTGCTGCTTGGCGACCAGGCCGATCACGAAGGCGAAGCTGGAAAAGCCGACGTAGAGCGCCGACTGCAGCACCGCCGCCAGCAGCGAGAAATCCTGTCCCTCGGTGAAAGCTGGCACCAACGCCACGTGCTGCAGCACCAGCCACAGCATCGCCACACCCAGCGGCAGCAGCCACGGCAGCACGCCGGCCACCACCATCAGCAGCACGCCACCCAGGCCGCTGCCGCTGGAATGGCTGACGGTGATGGCAGACAGCGACACCAACAGCAGCAGCACGACGTCATACCAGCGCGGGTGCCGCATCCCCAGCGAGCGCGTCACCAGCCAGTAGCTCAAGCCGAAGCCCAGGTACGACACCAGCCACAACCCCAGATTGACCGAAGCGGCTGGTCCCGCCACGCCATCGTCCGGGAAATACCAGGAGCTGAGCACCAGCGGGATACCCACCACCGCCCAAGTGAACAGGCCGGCGTAGCGCAGCAATTGGGTATGGTTGAGCCGGCTCAGCATGTCGCCATCATAGAAGTCGCGACGGCGGAAGCAACCGGGCAAAGGTCATGGCCGCCGCATGCCGCTGCGGTCGCGAGCAGCGGCGCGTGCATGTCATAATTGCTCTGATCGCGGCCCATCCCCCTGCCGGGCCCAACCGGAGCATGAGACAGGAATGTCGATTCTTATCCGCGACGTGCAAGCGCACGAACTCGATGCGGTATTGAGCCTCAACAATGCCGCCGGCCGCAACATCCTGGCACTGGACGCAGCCAAGCTGCGCTACTTCTACGAGCGCGCCACGTACTTCCGGGTCGCCGTGATCGGGCAGCAACTGGCTGGGTTCCTGATCGCGCTCGATCAGGACGCCGGCCACGACAGCCCCAATTTCCAATGGTTTCGCGGACGCCTCGACCGCTTCATGTACATCGACCGGATCGTGATCGGCAAGGCCCATCGCGGCATCGGCCTGGGCCGGATCTTCTACGCCGACGTGCAGAGTTTCACCGAGGTTCGCAGCCCACGTATCGCCTGCGAAGTGTTCCTGGAGCCGGGCAACGACATCGCCCTGCTGTTCCATGGCACCTTCGGCTTCCATGAAGCGGGACAGCAGATGATGCCCGGAGTGAATCGCCGGGTGTCGATGCTGGTCAAGGACATGTGCAGTTGGCCGTGGATCGAGGGAACCTACTACGAGAACGGCATCAGCCGCCTGCCCGATCGGCCTTGGCTGGCCGCGCGCACGCCGTGCGGCAGCGAGGAACATCGCGCGACCGGTACCTGGGGCGCATCCGCGCTCCCCGAATGAACCGGATCCTGCAGCGCGAGCGGGTGATGCCGGTCGCAGCCGCTTCCGCTTCAACCTCCTGAATGGCGCAAGACGTGGCGCGCCGATCCAAGGAAAACCCTGTGGCAAGCCGAAACACCCTCGAACAATGCGGTGAGTTGAAGATCGGACAAGTCGGCATCGCCAACCTGCGCGTGCGCGAGTTGGACGTCGCGGCGCTGGCGGCGGAAATGCGCGAGCGCGTCGGCCGCGCGCCCAAATTGTTCGCGCACGCCGCTGTGGTGCTCGACTTCGGCGGCCTGAGCCGCTGCCCGGACGCCGCGACCGTGCGTGCGCTGATCGCCGGACTGCGCGAAGCTGGCGCGCTGCCGGTGGCGCTGGCATACGGCACCTCGGAGATCGAGGCGTTGGCGCGCGAACTGGACCTGCCACTGCTGGCCAAATTCCGCGCCCAGTACGAAAGCGTCGCGGCGCCGACCGAAACGCCCGCCGCGTCCACCGCAAATACCCACGTCGCTGCAGCGCCGACGCCCGCGCCCGGCGCGATCGGCCTGGTGCATACGCAACCGGTGCGCTCCGGGCAGCAGGTCTACGCGCAAGGCCGCGACCTCACCATCACAGCGGCGGTCGGCGCTGGCGCCGAGGTGATCGCCGATGGCTCCATCCACATCTACGCGCCGCTGCGCGGGCGCGCGCTGGCCGGTGCGCAGGGCGATCGCAACGCGCGGATATTCTGCCGCGAGTTCGATGCCGAACTGGTCGCCGTTGCCGGGCATTACAAGGTGCTGGAGGAAATTCCCGCCGCGCTGCGCGGGCGTCCGGTGCAGATATGGCTGGATGGCGAACGCATCCAGATCGAGGCGTTGACGTGACCGCCCCCCCAATCCACCGCGCACGCCCCGCGCTCCGTTACCATGGCGCGGGGGGAGATCACCGCGGCCGGCAACGGAATCCTTTCAATTTCCCGGAGAAACAGCATTGGCTGAGATCATCGTAGTCACCTCGGGCAAGGGTGGCGTCGGCAAGACCACCTCCAGCGCCAGCCTCGCCTGTGGCCTGGCGCGCCGCGGCAAGAAAGTGGCGGTCATCGATTTCGACGTGGGCCTGCGCAATCTCGACCTGATCATGGGCTGCGAGCGTCGCGTGGTGTACGACTTCGTCAACGTCATCCACGGCGAAGCCTCGCTGCGCCAGGCGCTGATCAAGGACAAGCGCTTCGAAACCCTGTTCGTGCTGGCGGCGTCGCAGACCCGCGACAAGGACGCATTGACCAAGGAAGGCGTCGAGAAGGTGCTCAAGGATCTGGCCGACGACGGTTTCGATTACATCGTCTGCGACTCCCCCGCCGGCATCGAGAAAGGCGCGTTTCTGGCGATGTACTTCGCCGACCGCGCAGTGGTGGTGGTCAATCCCGAGGTCAGCTCGGTACGCGACTCCGACCGCATCCTGGGCCTGCTCGCCAGCAAGACCCGACGCGCCGAACAGGGCGAGCGGGTCAAGGAATTCCTGCTGCTCACCCGCTACAACCCAACGCGGGTGGTGGCTGGCGAGATGCTCTCGATCGCCGACGTCGAGGAAGTGCTGGGGCTCAAGACCCTGGGCGTGATCCCCGAATCGGGCGACGTGCTCAACGCCTCCAACAAGGGTGAGCCGGTGATCCTGGACATGGAATCGCCCGCGGGCCAGGCCTACGACGACACCGTGGCGCGCCTGCTGGGCGAGGACCGCCCGATGCGCTTCACCCAGGCCGACAAGAAAGGCTTCTTCTCGAAGCTGTTCGGGAGCTGAGCCATGGGCATCTTCGATTTCCTCAAGGCCAAGAAGAACACCGCCTCGATTGCCAAGGAGCGCCTGCGCATCATCGTCGCTCAGGAGCGCAGCAATCGCGGCGGCCCGGACTATCTGCCGCTGCTGCGGCGCGAACTGCTGGAAGTGATCCGCAAGTACGTCAGCGTCGACGTCGACGCGGTCAAGGTGGACATCATCAAGGACGGCGACAACGACGTCCTGGACATCTCGGTGGCGCTTCCCGATGGCGACGAACCCCGCCCCGGCACCCTTGACTGATCCACTTCCCGCAAACCCCGACGTGTTGCGCGTTGGCGCGCTCGGCTTCGCGCCCTGCCGCGCGTTGCTGGCGCGCTACGACCTGCAACTGCAAGCAGTGGCCGACGGCGATGCCATCCCCGGCAGCTACTGGGGCGAATGCGAGGCCGGCCTGATCGGCAGCACCGTGTACGCGCGCGCCGACACCCCGCTGCATTCACTGCTGCACGAAGCCTGCCACCTGATCGTGCTGCCGCCCGAGCGGCGCGCGTTGGTGCATACCGACGCCACCGACTCGGTGCCCGAGGAAGACGCCGCCTGCTACCTGCAGATCCTGCTCGCCGACCAACTGCCGGGCGTTGGCCGCGAGCGCCTGATGGCCGACATGGATGCCTGGGGCTACACCTTCCGCCTGGGCTCCGCCCGCGCCTGGTTCGAACACGACGCCGAAGACGCACGCGCCTTCCTCGCAGCACGCGGACTGTTGCCCCGCCGCCCAGAGTAGGCTGCCCGCTTCTGCGCATCCACGCGACGCTCATGGATGCGCGAGTGGCGCGATGGCGCGGGCAAAGCATTACACTTGCCGCTTCCATTCGCGCGCCCCGGCGCCCTGCATCGAGGAATCCACTTCGTGAGCATTCAACGTACCCTGATCGCGCTGTCCATCGGCGCCGCGCTCGCCCTCGCCCAAGGCTGCGGCCGCGGCACCGATACCGCGCAGACGCCCGCTGCGACGCCCGCCGACGCCGACGCCTTCGTGGCGCGCGTCAACGACACCTTCCGCAAGGATTACGCCGAGGTCACGTCGGCGCAGTGGATCGCTTCCACTTATATCAACACCGACAGCCAGACCATCTCCGCCAAGGCGATCGAGCGCTCGCTGGCGCAACTGAAACAGTTTGTCGAGGAGTCCAAGCGCTTCGACGGTCTCGAGCTCAAGCCCGAGACCGCGCGCGCAATCGCCCTGCTCAAGCTGGCAACCTCGATGCCGGCGCCCAAGGATCCCACCAAGCTGGCAGAGCTGACCCAGCTCGCCACCAAGCTTGAAGGTGCCTACGGCGCCGGCAAGTACTGCACCGATCCCGCCAAGCCCGATACCTGCCGCGACCTCGGCCAGCTCTCCACCGTGCTGGCGAGCAGCCGGGACTACGATGCCCAGCTCGATGCCTGGCGCGGCTGGCACACCATCTCGGTGCCGATGCGCGCCGACTATCAGCGCTTCGCGCAATTGCTCAACGAAGGTGCCGGCGAACTGGGCTTCGCCAACGCTGGCGAGATGTGGCGCGCAGGCTACGACATGAGCCCGGCGCAATTCCAGACCGAGACCGATCGCCTGTGGGGCCAGGTCGAACCGCTGTACAAGCAGTTGCACTGCTACGTGCGCACGCAACTAGTGAAGCAGTACGGACCGGACAAGGGCCAGATCGACGGCATGATCCCGGCCCACCTCACCGGCAACATGTGGGCGCAGCAGTGGGGCAACCTGTGGGACCTGCTGGAGCCGTACAAGGGCGTTGGCAGTCTCGACGTCGGCAGCGTGCTCAAGACCCAGCGCGACGACGAGTTCAAGAAACTGCTGGGTGACTTCCAGGGCGCGCCCGACGCGCTGGCGCAGGCCGAACTGAACCACCAGGCCGACCAGGCGATCGCCGTGAAGATGGCGCAGCGCGCCGAGGACTTCTACAAGTCCCTCGACTTCCCGTCACTGCCGGCCAGCTTCTACGAACGCTCGCAGCTCATCAAGCCGCGCGACCGCGACGTGGTATGCCATGCCAGCGCCTGGGACATGAACTACCAGGGCGACGTGCGCATCAAGATGTGCATCGAGCCCACCGAGGACGAGTTCACCACCATCTATCACGAGTTGGGGCACATCTTCTACTACCTCGCGTACAACCATCTGCCGCCGATCTTCCAGAGCGGCGCCCACGATGGGTTCCACGAGGCGATCGGCGACACCATCGTGCTGGCGATGTCGCCCAGCTATCTGAGCTCGGTGGGGCTGGTGGACGCGCCCAAGGTGTCGAACGAAGCGGTGATCAACAGCCAACTCAAGATGGCGCTAGACAAGGTCGCCTTCCTGCCGTTCGGCCTGATGATCGATCGCTGGCGCTGGGGCGTGTTCGACGGCTCGATCAAGCCCGAAAACTACAACGCGGCGTGGTGGCAGTTGCGCCAGAAGTATCAGGGTGTGGCGCCGGCCGGCGCGCGCGGCGAAGATCTGTTCGATGCGGGCGCCAAGTACCACGTGCCCGGCAACACCCCGTATACCCGCTACTTCCTCGCCCACATCCTGCAGTTCCAGTTCTACAAGGCGCTGTGCGATGCGTCCGGCTACACCGGCCCGCTGCACGAGTGCACGTTCTACGGCAACAAGGAAGCCGGCGCCAAATTCTGGGCAATGCTGCAGAAGGGCCAGAGCCAGCCGTGGCCGCAGACGCTGAAGGAGTTGACCGGCTCGGAGCAGATGGACGCCAGCGCCATCCTCGACTACTTTGCCCCGCTCAAGACCTGGCTTGAGACCCAGAACCTGGGCCAAAGCTGCGGCTGGCCGGCCGCGGAGGGCTGAGCCGCCGAAGCGGCGATTCGCCCACACGCCAGCGACCGCGCCGGCGTGTGGGTATCTGCAGTATCTCAGCGCGGTTCGTCGACCGGCGACACCGCAACGCGCACCCGCAACTGGCTGCCTGGATCGCGATCCAGGCGCGACATGTACACATCGCCCTTGTAGCGATATTCCACGTCGTAGCCGATCAGGTTGTGTTCTTCGTGCTCCACCGCGACGGTGCGGCAACCGGGGCGCTCGATCTCATCGCCGTACCGATCGCCACCGCCGCTACCGCTGCCGGCACGGTTGCCGATCGCGCCGCCGATCACCGCACCGGCCACGGTGGCGGCCTTGCGGCCGTCGCCCTTGCCGACCTGGTTGCCGAGCACGCCGCCAACCACCGCGCCGAGAATGGTGCCGCCGGCGGAACCTCCGGACGAACGCCGCGCACCGATGCGCTCGTAGGCGCTGTCGTCGTCGCATTGTTCCTGTGGCTCGGTGTACACCACGCGCTCGTATACCGGGTCGGCGCGCAACACCTGGGCATAGTCATAGCGCACGTTGTCGCCGCGATCCGGCGGACCCGGGTCGCCATAGCTTTGCGCCTGCGCCAGCGAGGGCAGCAACAGCGCGGACAGCATCAGGGTTCGGATCGGCAGCATGACGTGCTCTCCAGTGGAATCCATTTCGGCGTGGGCCACCTGCAATGGCCCTGCGACTACGGCAGCATTGCAACACCGGACGGCTGAACGCCGGCTTTAGTTTTCCGTTGGTGGCGCAGCAAGGATTGCTACAATTCAGATTCCTCGAATGACTCCCATCGTATGTCCCTGCGCCTGTTCAACAGCCTCACCCGCCAAATGGAGACGTTTACGCCGCGCGATCCGCAGCGGGTGACGATGTATGTGTGCGGGCCGACGGTCTACAACTACATCCACATCGGCAATGCGCGGCCGCCGGTGGTGTTCGGGGTGCTGGCGCAACTGTTGCGCGCGCGCTACCCGAAGGTGGTGTACGCGCGCAACATCACCGACGTCGACGACAAGATCAACGCCGCCGCCTGCGAACAGGCAGTGCCGATCTCCGCCATCACCGAGCGCTTCACCGCCGCCTATCGCGACAACATGGCGGCGCTCGGGGTGTCGCCACCCGACCTGGAGCCGCGCGCTACCGCGCACATCCCTCAGATCGTCGCCATGATCGAGCGCCTGATCGCCAACGGCCACGCCTACGCGGCGGAAGGCCACGTGCTGTTCGCGGTAGCGTCGTACCCGCAATATGGCGCGTTGTCGCGGCGCTCGTCCGACGACATGCTGGCCGGCGCACGAGTGGACGTGGCGCCCTACAAGCGCGACCCCGGCGACTTCGTGTTGTGGAAGCCCTCCAGCAACGAGCTGCCCGGCTGGGACAGCCCGTGGGGACGCGGTCGTCCGGGCTGGCACATCGAATGCTCGGCGATGAGCGAGGCGCACCTGGGCGAAACCATCGACATCCATGCCGGCGGCGTGGACCTGCAGTTTCCGCACCACGAAAACGAGATCGCACAAAGCACCTGCGCGCACGGCGGCAAGGTGTTCGCACGCTATTGGCTGCACAACGGCATGCTCAATTTCGGCGGCGCCAAGATGTCCAAGTCGCTCGGCAACGTCAGCCGGGTGCAGGATCTGCTGCAGCAACATCCGGCCGAAGCGTTGCGGCTGGCGCTGCTGTCGGCGCACTACCGGCAGCCGCTGGACTGGTCGGATGCCTTGATCGAGCAGAGCGTGCGCACCCTCGATCGCCTGTACGGCACCTTGCGCGATCTGGCGGACGTCGACGCCGATCCGGGCGCGCCAACGCCGGACAAGGTGGAAGCCGCCCTGTGCGACGATCTCAACACGCCCACCGCGCTGGCGGAACTGGCCGGCATCGCCGCCGAGGCACGCCGAGCAACCGACGCCGGCGAAAGGCGCCGGCTCAAGGGCGAGTTGCTGGCGGCGGGGCGCGCGTTGGGCCTGTTGCAGTCCGATCCAGCAGCATGGTTTGCGCGCGGCTGCAGCGAGGACGACGACAGCCGCATCCAATGTCTGGTGGACGAACGCAATGCCGCCAAGAAGTCGCGCGACTTCGCACGCGCCGACGCCATCCGTACCCAGTTGTGCGCACAGGGCATCGTGCTGGAAGACACCCCAACCGGCGTGCGCTGGCGGCGCGGCATATGAACCTCCAGGCCACAGCTCCGGGCGAAGCCAGCGCGGCACTGGCGCAAGCCGCGATCCGTGAGGAATTCGGCTACTTCGGCGACTGGTCCGAGCGCTATCAATACCTGATCGACCTCGGCCGCCGGCTGCCGCCGCTACCCGCCGAATACCGCAGCGAGCCGTACCGGCTGCACGGTTGCCAATCGACGGTATGGATCGCCGCCAGCGGCGACGCCGATGCGCTGCATTTTCACGCCGCCAGCGATTCGGCAATCGTCTCGGGCCTGATCTATCTGGCGCTGCGGGTGTATTCGGGGCGATCGGCGCGCGAGATCGTCGCCACCGCGCCCGACTACATCGCCGACATCGGTCTCGCCCAGCACCTGTCGCCCACCCGCAACAACGGCCTCGCGGCGCTGCTCGCCTTCATCCAGGAGCGCGCGAAGGCCGAACTCTCGTCGTAGGAGCACCACCCATGCGCCATGCCCTGATCGCCGCCGCGCTAGCGCTCGGCCTGGCATCCTGCCCTGCCCTCGCCGGCGACCCACTGGCGGCCCCGCCGCTGGCGCAGATGCTTCCGGCAGGGCGCACCATGCCGGCGATATTGGCACGCTTTGCCGCGGACACCGCCAGCGTGGAGCACGTCTACGACGTGCCCTGGGGCACGGCGCAGCACAATGCTCTGGCCGCACTGTACCGCTCGTGGCAGACGCGACTTGCCGAGATCGACCCCGCCGGACTCGAACTGGACGATCGGATCGACCATCTGTTGTTGACGCGCGAACTCGGCCGCCGCCTGCGCGAACTCGACTTCCAGGCGCAGCGCCTCGCACAAGCGCAGCCGCTGCTGCCGAAGCTGGATCAACTGCTGACGCTACTGGAAGCACGTCGGCTCGGCCAGACGCAGGACGGCCGCACCAGCGCCGACACACTCGACGCAGTGACGCGCGCACTCGCCGACAACGCCAAACATCCGGATACGACGCCCGCGGTGCTGCTGCGCGCGACGCGCATCCTCGACAGCAGCCGCGAACAGCTCAAGGCGTGGTTCGACTACTACGCCGACTACGACCCCGAATTCACCTGGTGGGTGCGCCAGCCCTGGCAGGTGCTGGACGCGCAGTTGCAGGCATCGAGCAAGGCGCTGCGAACGCAGGCCGGCGCCGACGACGCCGAAACCATCATCGGCGACCCGATCGGCCGCGCCGCGCTGGTGCAGGGATTGGCGGACGAGATGATCCCGTACAGCCCCGAGGAATTGATGCAACTGGCGGAGCGCGAACTGTCCTGGGGCGAGCAGGAATTGCGCAAGGCGTCGGCCGAACTGGGCTACCCGGACTGGTCGAAGGCGCTGGAACACGTCAAGACCCAGCACGTTGCGCCAGGCCAGCAAACCGCGCTGGCGCGCGAACTCGCGCATGAGGCGATCGCCTATCTGGACCAGCATCAGTTGCTGACCGTGCCCGAGTTGGCGCGGGTCGATTGGCGCATGAACATGCTCACCCCGCAGGCGCAGTTGCAAGCCCCGTTCTTCCTCGGCGGCGAAGACGTCTGGGTGGCGTCGCCGACCGCCGAGATGAGCCAGGAGCGCAAGCTGATGACACTGCGCGGCAACAACCGCTATTTCTCGCGTGCGGTGGTGCATCACGAGCTGATCCCCGGCCATCACCTGCAGCACTTCTACGCGCAGCGCTACAACCCCGAGCGGCAGTTGTTCCAGACACCATTCTGGACCGAGGGCTGGTCGCTGTACTGGGAATTGCGGCTGTGGGAGCTGGGCTTCGCGCGCACCCCGGAGGACCGCATCGGCATGCTGTTCTGGCGCAACCATCGGGCCGCCCGCATCCTGTTTTCGCTGGGCTTCCACTTGGGCACGATCACCCCGCAGCAGGCGATCGACATGCTGGTGGAGCGCGTTGGCCACGAGCGCGCCAACGCAGCGGCCGAAGTGCGCCGTAGCTTCGCAGGCGACTATCCACCGCTGTACCAGGCCGGCTACCTGCTGGGTGGACTGCAGTTGCTCGCCCTGCAACACGAGATCGTCGGCGGCGGCATGATGAGCGACCGGCAATTCCACGACGCCATTCTGCAAGGCGGGCCAATGCCGATCGAAATGGTGCGCGCGCGCCTGCGCAAACACGCACCGGCCGTAGATTTCCAGCCCTCATGGCGGTTCCACGCGATCGATCGATCGGCATTACCGTCGTACTGACCAAGGTGCAGTGTTCCGCACTATTTGGAACTTATCGGCGGCCGTGTTGATCGCAAAATTTTCTCGATGCGACAGCGTTGTGCGTAGGCTGGCGGTGAGCGCAGCGAACCCCAGCAAGTCGTTTCGCGACAGTAACAGCGCTGGGGTTCGCTGCGCTAACCGCCAGCCTACCCCACGATAAGTGCCGTCAAGAACGCACCACCACACTCGCCCGACATCACGGGTCGCACGGCTCCGGCAACCGGCCGTCGCGCAGAAACCCGGCAATCGCGGCTGCGGCACGCTGCGGCGCCTGATTCATGTCGGGACCCAACGCCGCCGCCACCGCCTGCACCTGTACCTCACGGTACTGTGCGAATACCTCCGATGCGCGCGTCAACGCCGGAATCACCGCTTCCGGGGCCGCGACCACCTCGCCCATGCGCCAGTGCGCGTAGTTTGGATCGTCCTGCCAGCACACGCCGCGGCTGTCGAGGAACACGCATGGCCGCGGCTGCAGCACGAACTCATAGACCTGGCTGCTGACGTCGCCCAGGTACAGATCGCATGCGCTGGTGTAGGTGGCGTCGATGCTCCGGCGCGAACCCAGGTCGATCAATATCTTGCCCGGCACCTCAAGACGCTGCCATCGCGCGCGCTCGCGCTGCGAGGCATCGACGAACAACTTGACGTGCGGCGCCACCACCAGATTGAAGCGATCCTGTGCCGCGAAGACGGCGATGATTTCTCTCGCATGCCGATGCCACGACGACAGGTCGCGGTCGAAATGCGCGTTGTAGAGCACGGTAGGCCGGGCGTTGTCGAAAAGCGCGTGCGGTAACCCGGCCCGACGCTGCAGCAGATCGCGCTTGATGTATCCCGATATGGCGTAATGCCCCGGCCGGATCAATCCTTCGTCCAACATGCGCCGGGCGTCCTTGCGGCCGGCAACGATGGTCAGGTCGAACAGCGCAATGCGCGAATCGAACCCCTGCTGGCGATCGCCAGCACCATGGGGTATGTGGATCAGCCGCGGCCGCGTCACCCCGAATGCACGCAGTGCGGTGGAGGTGCGCTCGGCGGCGACGATGGCAACCATGGCATCGAGCACGCGCCAATGACGCTTCAGCGTCAACGCCTTGTAACTGCGCCGGCGATGAACGAGAGAACCCAGCAGCCGCGCCCAGATGGGCGGTTCGAGCAGCATGACAGGCAACGGCTCGATGACGCCGTAGATGGCCTCGACCTCGCGCAGCAGCGGTACCAGCGCCGGGTCGGTAACCACGAACAGCGGCCGCAGGTGCGGCGCGACCTGCGCCAGCACACACGCTACTGGCGCGGCATGAAACACATGCTGCGGCTCGCCCAGGAACAGGAACGCCACTGAGGCGGGATCAACGTGCCTGCTTCGCTCGCTGCGCGGCACCTTGACCCCGCCACCGACAGTCAGTCGCCCATCTGCCGCTGCCGGTGCTCCCAGCGTTCCTGAGCATCGATGGTGCGCTCGGCGGTAAGCCGCGCCTCCAGACGATCCAGACCAATCTCCTCGCCGGTGTCCAGGCACCAGCCATAGCTGCCGTCGTCGACGCGCTTGAGGGCGTCGTCGATCTTGCCGATCAACTTGCGATAGCGATCGCGAGTGCGCAGCTCCAGCGAGTTTTCGGTTTCCCGGGTGGCGCGCTCGGCCTCGTCGCCGACGTCACGCACTTCCTCCTTGAGGTTCTCGATGGTCTGCTTGGACTCCTCCACCAGATCCTCACGCCATTGCAGCAGGCGATTGCGGAAATACTCCAGGTGCAGCGGATTCATGTACTCCTCGTCGACGCTCGGTCGATAGCCCTGTGGGACGATCGGGCGGCCGGTGGAGTCGGATTGATACTTGGGCATAACCTTGCCTTTCACGGGCGCCAGCTTGATCGTGCCGGGGGGCGCTGCGACGCCTTTGGGGCCGGTCGGACGCGATCGGATGGCCTCGACGGGAGAACTCGACGACTTGCTCACTACAGACTTCTCCACCTTGGTTCTGGAACCCTCGGACGATACCTTGGCGGGCGTGGCCGCTGGTGCCGGCGGCAACTTCGCGGCGGCAGGAGGCGCACCCTTTGCCTTGGTCGTGACCGGGGTTGATTGGGGTTTTGCGGGTGCGGACTTGGCAGCAGCCGGTTTGGCAACCGGAGCGGCTTTGCGCGCGCTCGCCTTGCCTGGCTTGGTGGCTGGCGCCACTTTCGCGGCCGGCTTGGCTACCGTCTTCGCACCGGACTTGGCGGCCGGCTTGAGCGCCTTGGCCAAAGCACTGGCGACTTTCTTCAGCGGGCTCGATTTGGCGGGAGCCGGCTTGGCCTTGCCGACGGCTTTGGTGCCGGCCTTGGCGCTGGGCTTGACGGCCTGCTTGGCCGACGCCTTGGGCACCGGCTTCGCGGCAGGCCGCTTGGCGGCGCTCTTGCTTGCGATCGCCTTATGAGCCGGCTTGGCCGGTTTTGCCGATTTCGCGGGCTTTGCCGCCGGCTTGGCAGCCTTCTTCACGGGTTTCTTCGCAGCCACGTCGTGAGCATCCTGTGTTGGACCGGATTGGGAGAGCGCGCCGCAACAACTGGCAGCGCCGGTGCGCGCTCCGTACAAACCATCATGCGCAACGGGCTTGCCAAGGCCCGATGCGGCACGTCACCCCACCCGGATTGAGTCCGGGAGGTCGCGTGTTATAGCCTAGTCCGATGGCAGCAGCAACCGTCCATCCCGGAAGGCAGCGCCATTGGATCGATTGTGAAAGCCTTTGTCCTCTTTTTGCTGCGCGGTTACAAGCGCTGGATCAGCCCCCTGCTCGGTCAGCGCTGCCGTTATTACCCCAGTTGCTCGCAATACACCGCGCAAGCGGTGGACCGCTTTGGCACGTTACATGGCGGCTGGCTGGGGGTAAAGCGCATTTGCCGCTGCCATCCATTTTGCGAAGGAGGCTTCGATCCGGTGCCCGAGCCGCCCGCCCCTTCCACGCCCCCCGATCGGTCATGAGCCGACAATTGACGCTTGCGTTGCTTATGGTGGCCGCCCTGTCGCCGGCCACCGCACAGGAGGTCGTAGCAACGGCAACCCGGCGCCAGGGCGATCTGGTGGTCGGCCGGGTGGTCCCTGGGGGCGAGGTATACCTCGACGCACGCAAATTGCGGGTGTCGCCGCAAGGTTGGTACGTGTTCGGCATCGGTCGCGATGCGCACGATGCGCTGGAACTGCGCATTCGCAATCCCGACGGCGCACAGCGCCGCGAACGCATCGCGGTGGTGCCGCGCGACTGGCCCACCGAGCACGTGCAGGGAGTGCCGGAGGCGACCGTCAATCCGCCGCCGGCGCTCGCCGCGCGGATCGCGCGCGAACAGGCGCGGGTCGCCGACGCGCGCGGGCGCGACGACGAACGCATCGACTTCGCCAGCGGCTTCGTCTGGCCGGTCGCCGGCCGCATCAGCGGGCACTTCGGCAGCCAGCGCATCTACAACGGCAGCCCGCGCTCGCCGCATTCGGGGGTGGACGTGGCGGCCGCTGGCGGCACCCCGGTACATGCGCCGGCTGCCGGCGTGATCACGTTCGCGGCGCCATCGCTGTATCTGACCGGCGGCACCGTACTGCTCGACCACGGTCATGGCGTGTCATCGAGCTTCCTGCACCTGAGCCGGATCGACGTGAAGGTAGGCGACATGGTGAGGCAAGACCAGGTGATCGGCGCGGTCGGCGCGACCGGGCGCGCCAGCGGCCCGCATCTGCACTGGGGCCTGAACTGGTTCGATGTCCGCCTCGATCCGGAAGCGTTGGGCGCGCAACCGCGTGAATCGCCGGCGGGTGCATCGCGCTAGCGCGTACTACGTTACCCGTGCAGGTGCGCGGCGCCGTCCAGCCCGGCCGAATAACCGCCCGCCACGCCCTTGGTGGCAACCGCTACCGCGTTGTGCGGGTGCAGGCTTTCGAAGTGGGTCGCGCGCACCCAGAAGTCGACCACGCGCTCGTCGCATTGCAGCGCCGCCTGCATGCGGCGCGCGGCATCTTCGCAGAACATCAGATTGGTGCCGTTGAGACGCGCAAATGCCTGTTCGTCCTCGCGCTTGACCGCTGCCTGCACCGGCGTCTTGAGCGCGCCCTCCACGCAATCGATCAGGTCGACGATCGGAAGACTCTGGAACGCCGGCAGCAGCCGCACCTTGATCTCGGCGGAACTGCGCTGGCTGTGCGGCGTGGCGCAGATGCCTTCCTCGCTGCCCAACCAGCGCACCACCGCAGCGTAGTCCAGGGTCTGGTCGGCCGCGAAGTCCTGGCGAAAGCGCTCCTGGATCAGTTGCCGCGCCAACGCCGCCGAGCACGGACAGGTGCTGGAATACGCAGCGGCGAATGCCAGTTCGAGCGTGAAGTGCCCACGGTCCATCACCCCGGACAACACCACCGGATACGACTTCCAGCCGCTGTTGTCGCTCACCAACGCCGGCCGGCGCAGCAGGTAGTCGAAGCGCACCTGCACCATGGCGCGATCGGAGAGATCGGCGTGCGAATCGAGAAAATCCTTGAGCAACCGGCGCACGCCGCAGGGGCTCAGCGTTTCATGCGACAGATAGCGATCGACGTGCAAGTACAGCCGCGACATGTGGATGCCGCGCGCGTCGGCGCGCTTGAGATTGACGAAGGCGGTGACCTTGGCGGCGCTGGAAACCACGTTGCCGGCGGCGTCGGCCAGCCTGACCGGTGCTTCGATCTCGCCCATGCCGACCCAATCGAGCTGTCCGGCGATACCGGGGCTGGCGTCGCTGGCCACATCGGGCATGGCTTTGACGGCGTGTGCGGGTGCAATGGGGGGCACGGGATCGTTCCTTGTCAGCGCGTATCGCAGCGGTCGGTGGGACGGATTAGCTCATGGCGGCCCGATCGGGAATGAGGGACCGTGGCCACGTCAGGCGCACCCGCGAGCGCCGGGTATTGTAGCCGCCAGCGTCCGCACATGCCTGCAACACAGCATGCCACCGCTCTCAACTCTGCGCAGCGCGCCAGATGCGCCACAGGTCACCCAGACCGGGCCGCGCAGGCTGCGGCGCGCCGGATGCCA
>JANRIF010000067.1:0-4899 GCA_033765245.1 Lysobacteraceae bacterium | reverse complement strand
GATCGGGGCGCAGCCCCGCGTAGCTGCGGCAGCAGCCGAACGGCGGCCGCAGCAGGAGGGGTGTGAGAAATGCGGGTCAGGTCCAAGGTGGGACGGGGCGCGGCATGAGCGGGCGGTTGGCCGCCAACGCAGCGACGCCTGCGCGCGCCTATGCCGACGGCGTGGCCGCCGACCGCTGGCAGGCCGACCCGGCGCAGCAGGCGGTATTGGCCGAACTCGACCGCATCCAACACGCCTTGATGGCGCGCCGCAAACCGCGCTGCTGGCAACGGCTGCGCGCCCGCTGGCGCCCGCCCGGCGCGGTGCCCGGGCTGTATCTGTGGGGCGGGGTGGGACGCGGCAAGACCTTTCTGGTCGACCTGCTGTACGACACCGTGCCGGGGCGCCGCAAGCTGCGCATCCATTTCCACCGTTTCATGGCGCAGGTGCATGCGCGCCTGCGCGATCTGCCCGAGCACAGCGACCCGCTCGCCACGGTTGCGGCCGATCTCGCGCGCGAGGCGCGGTTGCTGGTGCTGGACGAATTCGTGGTCACCGACATCGGCGATGCGATGATCCTGGCGCGCCTGCTGGAAGGCTTGTTCGCCCACGGCGTGACCCTGGTCACCACGTCCAACACCGCGCCCGGCAACCTGTATCGCGACGGCCTGCAGCGTGCGCGTTTCCTGCCGGCGATCGCCCTGCTCGAACGCCATTGCCACGTGCGCGAACTGACCAGCGCCAGCGACTACCGGCTGCGCCAGCTCATTCAGGCGCCGGTGTACCTGCATCCGCTCGACGCCGACAACGCCCGCGCGCTGGCCGAGTGCTTCGCCATGCTCAGCGCCAACGTCGACCCCGAATCCGGGCCGTTGCGGGTGCTCGGCCGCGAGTTGCCGGTGCGCGGCATCGCCGAGGGCGTGGTGTGGTTCGATTTTGCCGCGCTGTGCGAGGGGCCGCGCGCGGTCGACGACTACATTGAGATCGCGCGCAGCTTTCATACCGTGCTGATCTCCGACGTGCCGCGTTTCGACCCCGGCCGCGACGACGCGGCGCGCCGTTTCATCCATCTGGTGGACGAGTTCTACGATCGCAACGTCAATCTGATCCTGAGCGCTGCGGCCGACGCCACCCGGTTGTATCAGGGCGAGCGCCTGGGCCCTGCCTTCGAGCGCACCAGCAGCCGCCTGATCGAGATGCAGAGCGCGGACTATCTGGCGCGCGAGCACCGTGCGTGAGTCGTCGCCCGTGACCGCGTCGATCCGCTGGCGCACCGCGTTCGCGCTGCTGGCGTTGCTGGTGTACGCATTCGCGTTCCAGGGCACGCGCGGCCTGTTCACCACCGACGAGGGCCGCTACACCGCGGTGGCGATGAACATGCTGGCCAGCGGCGATTTCATCACCCCGCGCTTGAGCGAGGACGTCGCGCACTTCACCAAACCGCCGCTCGCGTACTGGGCAATCGCCGCCAGCGTCGCGGTGTTCGGCGCCAACGAATGGGCGGTGCGGGCGCCCAACGCGCTGGCATTCGCGCTCACCGTGCTGCTGACGCTGGCGATCGCGCGCCGGCTGGACGCATCACGTGCCGGTTGGGCCGCGCTGGTGTACGCCAGCATGGCGCTGCCGTACCTCGGCGCCAACTGGAACAACACCGATACCCTGCTGACCCTGTTCGAAACGCTGGCCGCACTGGGACTGGTCGCGGCGTTGCTCGACGACGGCGCGCCCATGCGCCGGGCGGCGTTGCTGTGGGCGGCGTTGGGGCTGGCATTCGTCACCAAGGGTCCGCCCGGTTTGCTCGGTTTCGCCGCGCTGCTGATTGCCGTGGCCACCTGCCCTCCGCTGCGCGCGCGCTTGCCGCGCCTTGGCGCAGGCTGGGGCTGGCTGCTGTTTCTCGGCGTTGCGGCGCCGTGGTTCGTGGTGTTGATCGCACGCCAACCGGCGCTGCTCGACTATTTCGTGCGCGACGAGGTGGCGGCTCGCATTTTCACCGCGCAGCACGGCCGCAGCCCCGGTTTCGCCGGGCTGTTCACGGTGTACCTGCCCACGTTGTTGCTGGGCTCGCTGCCGTGGGGCCCGCGCCTGCTGTCCGGCCTGCGTCGGCCGCGGCCAGGACTGACGACGCTGCGCCAGGATCCGGCATTGTGGCTGCCGCTGGTGTGGCTACTGTTGCCGTTGGCGGTGTTTGCACTGGCGCAGTCGCGCATGCCGCTGTACCTGCTGCCGCTGTGGGTGCCGCTGGCGCTGCTGGTGGCGCGTACGCTGCCGGCCGGCCCGCCGCGGCTGTCGCGCCCGATGCTGGCGCTGCTGGTTTTGTGGCTGCTCGCCTTGATCGGGGTGCGCGCGCTGGCTGCGTACCTGCCCATCCACACCGACGACCGCGCGCTGGCGCAACAACTGCGCAACCAGATCGGCGCGCCGCGCGAGCTGGTGTTCGTGGAGGATTCGCCGCACTTCGCCCTGCGCTTCTACCTCGGCAGCAACATCGAACGCGCCCGCATCAACGCCCCCACCAGCCGTTACGAGCAAGGGTTGGCGAGCCTGCTGGCAGAGTCGCCGCAATGCCGCGTGTATGTGGTCAAGCCACGCAGCGAAATCCACCTGCGCGATGCCGCCGCACGCCTGGGGCGACCGATGCAGCGCTTGGGTGGCACTGCGCGGCTGCACTGGTATCGTGCCGACGGCGACCGCTGCCCCTGAAAACCCCGATGGAGTCGATCATGCGTCTAGCCCTGCTTGCCCTAGCCCTGTCCGCGGCGCTGCCGACCGCCTCCGCCCAATCCCCCACCGAACCGGACAGCCGCGCGGCTGCCGACGCGGTAGCCGCCGACGTGCTGGCCTGGCGCCGCGACATTCATCAGCATCCGGAACTGGGCAACCGCGAGACGCGCACCAGCCAGCTCGTCGCCGATCACCTGCGCGCGCTCGGCATGGAAGTGCGCACCGGCATCGGTGCCACCGGCGTGGTCGGCATCCTGCGCGGCGGCAAGCCCGGCCCACGCATCGGCCTGCGCGCCGACATGGACGCACTCCCGGTCACCGAACGTGGCGAGCTGCCGTTCGCTTCACGTGTCACCACCCAGTTTCGCGGTGAGAACGTCGGCGTGATGCACGCCTGCGGCCACGACACCCACACCGCGATGTTGATGGGCGTGGCGAAGGCACTCGCCGGCATGCGCGAGGAGCTGCCCGGCGAAGTCATGTTCGTGTTCCAGCCAGCCGAGGAAGGCGCGCCCGAGGGCGAGGAGGGCGGCGCCTCGCGGCTGCTGGCGGAGGGCCTGTTCAAGGACTTCAAGCCCGAGGCGATGTTCGGCCTGCACGTGATCGCCGGCATCCCCTCCGACACCATCGCGGTGCGGCCAGGTCCGTTCATGGCCGGCTCGGATCGTTTCGCGATCCAGGTGATCGGCCGCCAGACCCACGGCGCCAAGCCCTGGGGCGGGATCGATCCGATCGTCACCGCGGCGCAGATCGTCACCGGCGCGCAGACCCTGGTCAGCCGCCGCTCCGATCTCACCCGCGCGCCGGTGGTGCTGAGCTTCGGTGCGATCAAGGGCGGCATCCGCTACAACATTATCCCCGATCGGGTGGAGCTGGTAGGCACCATCCGCAGTTTCGAGCCGGACATGCGCGAGACCGTGATGAGCGGCCTGCGCAACATGGCCGAACACATCGCCGCCGCCAACGGTGCGACCGTGGAGCTGCAGGTGCCGGCCGACGAGGGCAACCCCGTGGTGGTCAACGACCCCGCGCTCACCGCGCGCACCCATGCCAGCTTGGCACGCGCCGCCGGGGCCGACAAGGTGATCGAAGTCGATCCGATCACCGGCGCCGAGGACTTTGCCTACTACGCGCAGCAGGTGCCCTCGGTGTTCTTCTTCGTCGGCGCCACCCCGCCCGATCGCGACATGAAGAGCGTTGCCAGCAATCACTCGCCGGATTTCTTCGTCGATGAAGCGGCGCTGCCGCTGGGCACGCGCGCGATGTTGCAGGTGAGCCTGGATTATCTGTACGGCGTGCGATGAAAGCATGGCCGGCGCGCGCCGCGCCGTGGTTGGCCGCCGCGTTGGGCGTGGCGGTGACGCTGACGGCGTTCTATCCCGGCTACCTGAGTTTCGATTCCGCCGATCAATGGCAGCAGGCGCGCCACTTCGCCTTCACCAGCCTGCACCCGCCGCTGCAGGCCATGCTGTGGCACTTCGTCGACCGGGTGTGGCCGGGACCGGGCGGCATGTTCGTGTTGCAGGTGCTGTTGTACTGGAGCGCGCTCGCCCTGCTGGTCGCGCAGCGGCGCTGGCGCGCACCCTGGCAGGCGCTGGGGGTGCTGCTGCTGGGCTTTTGGCCGCCGTTGTTCGGACTGCTGCCGCACCTGTGGAAAGACGTGCCGATGGGCGCCCTGCTGGTTCTGGCGGCAGCGCTGGCGTCGCGCGATCTGCGCCACCCTTCGGAGTGGACGCGCGCGGGCGTGTTGGGCTGTCTGATCCTGGCCTGCACGTTGCGCCACAACGCGATGCTGGCGGTGCTGCCGTTCGCCGGCTGGTTGTTGTGGCGGCAAGACGAACGCGGACAGTGGCGACAGCCGCGCTGGCGCCTGGCGGCACTGACGTTGGTGCTGACGCTGGGCGTGCAGGTGCTGGCAAGCCTGCCGGAACGGCATCCGGCAGTGACCCGCACCGACAGCGTCTGGTCGGTGGCGGCGCTGTGGGACATGGCGGCGGTGTCGCTGCGCGAGCAACGCTTGATCTTTCCGCCCGGCTTCGTGCGTGGCGACTTCGATCTTGCGCAGATGCAGGCGCGCTTTCTGCCCTACAGCAACACCGCGCTGTATCGCGACGATGCGTTCCGGCACAGCCTGTTCGTGCCCTATCGCGACGACCAACGTCGCGCCTTGATGCAAGCGTGGCTGCGCCTGCCGCTGGA
>JANRIF010000058.1:0-6332 GCA_033765245.1 Lysobacteraceae bacterium | reverse complement strand
GCTTTTCCCGTGGTCCCGTGGTCCCGTGGTCCCGTGGTCCCGTGGTCCCGTGGTCCCGTGGTCCCGTGGTCCCGTGGTCCCGTGGTCCCGTGGTCCCGTGGTCCCGAGTCCCGAGTCCCGAGTCCCGAGTCCCGAGTCCCGAGTCCCGAGCAAACTTCGCTTGCCAAGTGCCGAGCGACCCCCTATAATTCGCGTTCTACTGCTGCGGGGTGGAGCAGTCTGGCAGCTCGTCGGGCTCATAACCCGAAGGTCGCAGGTTCAAATCCTGCCCCCGCTACCAGTTTCGGGTAACGAAAAAGCTCCTCCGGGGGCTTTTTTGTTGCCAGGCTCACGAGGCGACGAAAAGTCGACTCGTGCCGGAACCGGGATGTACCGGAAGGGGCCTTGATGGCCCCTTTTGCGTTTTGGTGTCTGCAATCGTCGTTTTCGTCACGATCGCGCCGAGGAAAATTTTAGTGAGCGAAAAGACTGCCCAGATCGCGACCTTGCTGAACCCAGCGATCGAATCGCTGGGTCTGGCGTTGTGGGGCATCGAGTACGCACCTTCGCGCGGTCGTTCGCTGTTGCGCATCTACATCGACGCGCCGGATCGCCACGTCGGCATCGAGGACTGCGAGCGGGTGAGTCGCGAAGTATCGGCACTGCTCGACGTGCACGATCCGATCAGCAGCGAGTACACCTTGGAAGTGTCCTCGCCCGGCATCGATCGGCCATTGTTCGTTCCGGCGCACTACGCCCGCCACGTCGGCGAGATGGTCAAGGTGACGCTGCGGCTGCCGCTGGAAGGGCGTCGCCGCGTGCAGGGGCGGATCGTGGCGTGTACCGACGGCGACGTGACGTTGCAGGTGGAGGATGCGCCGCCGTTGATGGTGGCGTTCGACAATATCGAAAAGGCGCGTCTGGTGCCGGATCTGGTGGCTCTCGGGCTGGCGCCAAGCGTTCCTGCTGGGAGCGGTGGTGCGGCGCGGCCGGGTCGGCCTGGGCGTAATCAGCGCAAGGATCGAGGCGCGTAGTCGCCCTTGATGGAGATGGAGCCATGAGCAAAGAACTTCTGATGGTGGTGGAAGCGGTCGCCAACGAAAAGGGCGTGTCGCGCGCGGTGATCCTCGACGCGCTGGAGGCGGCCCTGGCATCGGCGGCCAAGAAGCGCTATCCGGAGGAGGAGGTACTGATCCGCGTCGCCATCGATCCCAAGGACGGCTCCTACGAGACGTTCCGGCGTTGGGAAGTGATTGCGGACGATGCCGCCATGGAGTCGCCGTCGTTCCAGATCCGGCTGATGGATGCGAGCGACGAACGCCCCGGCGCGCAGATCGGCGAGTTCATCGAGGAACAGATCGAAAACCCCGATTTCGGGCGCATTTCGGCGCAGGCCGCCAAGCAGGTCATCGTGCAGCGCGTGCGCGAAGCCGAGCGTGCGCAGGTAGTGGAGGCGTGGCAGGGCCGCACCGGCGAATTGATCACCGGCGTGGTCAAGCGCGTCGAACGCGGCAGTGTCTACGTCGACCTGGGCAGCAATGCCGAGGCGCTGATTCCCAAGGACAAGGCGATCGCGCGCGACACCCTGCGCCCGGGCGATCGTGTGCGCGGCTATCTGTACGACGTGCGCGCCGAGCAGCGCGGACCGCAACTGTTCATGTCGCGTACCGCGCCGGAATTCATGATCGAGTTGTTCAAGCTCGAAGTGCCGGAAGTGGGGCAGGGCCTGGTCGAGATCAAGGCTGCCGCCCGCGACCCGGGTGACCGCGCCAAGATAGCGGTGATCGCCCACGATCATCGTACCGATCCGATCGGCGCCTGCATCGGCATGCGCGGTTCGCGCGTGCAGGCGGTGTCCAACGAGCTCAACGGTGAGCGCATCGACATCATCCAGTGGAGCGAAAACCCGGCGCAATTCGTCATCAACGCGATGGCGCCCGCCGAGGTGCAATCGATCATCGTCGATGAAGAACGCCATTCGATGGACATTGCCGTCGCCGAAGACAAGCTGGCGCAGGCCATCGGCAAGGGCGGTCAGAACGTGCGTCTGGCCAGCCGCCTGACCGGTTGGCAGCTCAACGTGATGACCCACGACCAGGTGCAGGCCAAGAGCGAGGCCGAGCAGGGCGCGGCCCGCAAGCTGTTCATGGACCGGCTCGAAGTGGACGAAGAGATTGCCGCGATTCTGGTTACCGAAGGCTTCAGCACGGTCGAGGAAATCGCCTACGTGCCGGTTGGCGAGCTGCTGGCGGTGGAGGGCTTCGACGAGGACATCGTCGAGGAACTGCGCGCCCGCGCCCGCGACGCGCTGCTCAACGAGGCGCTGGCGGCAGAGGAGGACATCGAGGAGCACCGCCCTGCAGACGACCTGCTGGAGCTGGAGGGCATGGACGAGACCACCGCGTTTGCGCTTGCCGCTCGCGGCATCGTCACCCGCGACGACCTTGGCGAACTCGCGGCGGACGAGATCAGCGACATCGAGGGGGTGGACGCCGAGCGCGCCGCAGCGCTGATTTTGGCCGCACGGGCTGCGGAAATCGCGCGGCTCGAGGCGCAGGGCTGAAGCAAATACGCCGCTTGCCGCCGCTGACGCGGGGGTAGGCGGTAACGGTTACAATTGTCCGCTTGAAGTTGCTCCGGGGCGCCCAACGATTGGCGCCCGGGGTGGTTGAAGGCCCGGCGCGCAAGCGCCGCCCAGGTACAGGAAGTCACATGTCCGAAGTCACGGTACGCTCGCTTGCGACGATGGTCGGCACCCCGGTTGAGAAGCTCATGGAGCAGCTCGCCGAGGCCGGTATGACCTTCAGCGGGCCAGACCAGGTTGTGACCAGCACCGAGAAGATGAAGCTGCTGGGTTTTTTGCGTCGTGCCCATGGCAAGACCGAAAAGTCCGTGGACGAGTCGGCACCTCGACAAATCACCCTGAATCGCCGCAAGGTCCAGGAAATCAGCGTCCCGGCCGGTAAAGGCAAGACCACCGTTGCGGTGGAAGTGCGGCAGAAGCGCACCTACGTCAAGCGCAGCGAAGTCGACGCGCCCGCCAATGCCGAACGCGAAGATGCTCAGCGCAAGCTTGACGAGTCGCGCGCGCAGCAGGAAGCGCTCGAACAGGCGCGCCGCGACGTCGAGCGCAAGCGGATCGAAGAAGAAACGCGCAAGGCCGAGGAGCTGGCTGCGCAGCAGCGTCAACACGAGGCCGAACTCGCCCAGCGCGAGGCGGAGAAGGCTGCACAGGCCGAGCCGCCCGTGCCGGTCGACGCCACGGTGTCCGCTCCGGTTTCGACACCGGCGCCGGCGCCGGTGTCGCGGCCAGCGCCCGCCGCGCCATCCACGGTCCGCGAGCCGGCCGTGGCAGCAGCCCCCCCGGCTGCGGGTGCTGATGCCGCACGGCCGCGTCGCGAGGATGACAAGGCCCGTCACAAGCCGTCGCGCGGCCCGTTGCGTCGCGAGTCGGAGGAAGGCGCCCGCTTTGCCGGCCAATTGCACCTCTCGGCGTCCGACCGCGCCCGCCGTGGCAGCGCCGGCAAGCGCCGTGGCAAGGGACAGCCCGTCGAAACCACGCGCAGCGGCTCCGGCCCGCACGGCTTTTCACGGCCGACTGCGCCGGTTGTGCGCGAGGTTGCCTTGGGCGATGCGATCTCCGTGGCTGACCTGGCACAGAAGCTCGCCATCAAGGGCGGCGAAGTGGTCAAGGCGCTGTTCAAAATGGGTGTCATGGCGACCATCAACCAGGTGCTCGATCACGATACCGCGGTGCTGGTGGTGGAGGAACTGGGTCACAAGGCGGTGCGCGCCGAGGCCAAGGACGCCGAATTCGAGTTGTCGGCGCTGGCCGAGTCCGCCGCAGGCGAGCAACTGCCGCGCCCACCCGTGGTCACCATCATGGGCCACGTCGACCACGGCAAGACCTCGCTGCTCGATTACATTCGGCGCGCCAAGGTCGCCGCCGGCGAGGCGGGCGGCATCACCCAACACATCGGCGCGTATCACGTCGAAACCAGCCGCGGCGTGATCTCGTTCCTCGACACTCCGGGCCACGCTGCGTTCACCTCGATGCGCTCGCGCGGCGCCAAGCTCACCGACATCGTGGTGCTGGTGGTGGCCGCCGATGATGGCGTCAAACCGCAGACCATCGAAGCGATCACCCACGCACGTGCCGCCAACGTGCCGTTGATCGTGGCGATGAACAAGATGGACAAGCCCGAGGCTAACCCGGACAACGTCAAGCAGGGTCTGGTCCAGCATGAAGTGGTGCCGGAAGAATGGGGCGGCGACGTGCAGTTCGTGCCGGTGTCTGCCAAGACCGGCGATGGCGTGGACGCACTGCTCGACGCCATTCTGGTGCAGTCCGAGATGATGGAATTGCGCGCCGCGCGCGATGGTCGCGCTTCCGGCGTGGTGATCGAATCGAGCCTGGACAAGGGTCGTGGCCCGGTCGCCACCGTGCTGGTGCAGCACGGCACGCTCAAGAAGGGCGATTACCTGGTGTGCGGCATCCAGTACGGCCGCGTGCGCGCGCTGTTCGACGAAACCGGCTCGCAAGTGCAGGAAGCCGGCCCGTCGATTCCGGTGGTGGTGCTTGGCCTTTCCGGCGTGCCCGATGCCGGCGATGATTTCTCGGTGGTTGAGGACGAGCGCCTTGCCAAGGACGTCGCGCAGCAGCGCGACGCCAAGCGCCGCGAGTCGCGGCTGGTCAAGTCGGCCGGCAACCGCATGGAAGACATCATGGCGCAGATGGGCCAGGGCAGCGAGCAGCAGACGCTCAACCTGGTGATCAAGGCCGATGTTCAAGGTTCGGCGCAGGCCCTGTGCGAGTCGCTGGTGGGTCTGTCCAACGAACTGATCCGCATCAACGTGATCGCTTCCGGTGTTGGCGGCATCACTGAGTCCGATGCCACGTTGGCGGCAGCCTCCAAGGCGGTCATCATCGGCTTCAACGTGCGCGCCGATGCCTCCGCGCGCAAGGTGATCGAAGCCGGCAACCTCGACCTGCGCTACTTCTCGATTATTTACGACGTGATCGATCAGGTGAAGCAGGTGGCGTCGGGCTTGCTCGGCGTCGAGGTGCGCGAGGAGATCATCGGTACCGCCGAAGTGCGCGACGTGTTCCGCAGCTCCAAGTTCGGCGCAGTGGCCGGCTGCATGGTGGTCGAGGGTGTGGTCCGCCGCAACAAGCCGATCCGCGTGCTGCGCAACCACACGGTGATCTTCGAGGGCGAGCTGGAATCACTGCGCCGCTTCAAGGAAATCGTCGACGAAGTGCGCATGGGCACCGAATGCGGCATCGCCGTCAAGCAGTACAACGACGTCAAGCCGGGCGACCAGATCGAGTGCTTCGAGCGCATCGAAGTGGCGAGAAGTCTGTAGTCGCCGGCACTTGGGCTGAATCCACAACAACGGCATTGGGTCCGCAAAGAACGCAAGGAACGCAAAGGCAAGCGCATTCTTTGCGTGTTTTGCGCTCTTGGCGTCGTTTGCGGACTGCTTTGGCATCGACTGCCTTTTGTTCCAACTGCACCGGATAAGCAATCGAGCAACGCCATGCCCCCCCAGAAATCCTTCCACCGTACCGATCGCGTCGCCGCTCAATTGCGGCGCGAATTGGCGACGCTGGTGCACGAAGCGGTGCGCGACGATGGCCTGCCATCGGTCAGCGTGTCCGACGTCGAAGTCACCCGCGATCTGGCGCACGCCAAGGTGTTCGTCACCGCGTTGTTGCCCGAGCAGGCGGTGCCGGCAGTGGCGGCGTTGCGCGAGCGCGCCCGCGAGTTCCGTTTCCGGCTGGGCAAGGTGCTACGCCTGCGCTCGGTGCCGGAACTGCATTTCCACTACGACGATTCGATGGATCGCGGCGACCGCATCGACGCACTGTTGCGCGGCGACGCGCCTTCGCAGGATTGATCACATCGCCGCATGAATCAGCCCCATCGCATCGTCTGGCGCGATCTGCACGGACTGATCCTGCTCGACAAACCGCAGGGCATGAGTTCCAACCAGGCCCTGCAAGCTGTGCGCCGTCTGTTGCGTGCCGCCAAGGGTGGCCATACCGGTAGCCTCGATCCGCTCGCCACGGGCATGCTGCCGATCTGCCTGGGCGAGGCCACCAAGCTTGCCGGCGGCTTGCTGGGGTCGGCCAAGGCGTATTTGGCGACGGCCCGGCTCGGCGAATGCACCGATACCGACGACGCCGAAGGTCGCGTCATCCGCAGCCGGCCCGTGCCGGAGTTGACCGCAGAGCAGGTCGAGCAGGCGCTGGCGCCATTGCGCGGCAGCATCCAGCAGTTTCCGCCCGCGTACTCCGCGCTCAAGCGCGACGGCGAACCGTTGTATGCCAAGGCGCGGCGCGGCGAGGA
>JANRIF010000056.1:0-22611 GCA_033765245.1 Lysobacteraceae bacterium | reverse complement strand
GATTCTGGAGACCCGCAACCACCCCGTGATCGGAGACACCCTCGGTCTGGCCGGTGTGTGCTTCGAACGCTGGCGCTCGCACATCCACCTGGCGCCGGGCGCCTCGCAGGAAACCGTGATCGCCGCCTATCGGCGCGATATTGACCGCCTGATCGCGCGCGGCGGCTACCAGGCGGTGGACGTGGTCAGCATGTACCCCGAGCATCCCGATCGCGAGACGCTGCGGCGCAAATTTCTGAGCGAACATACCCACAGCGAGGACGAGGTGCGCTTCTTCGTCGAGGGTGCCGGCCTGTTCACGATGCACCTGGATCAGCGCGTCTACGAAGTACTGTGCGAGGCCGGCGACCTGATCGGTGTGCCCGCCAACACCCGCCACTGGTTCGACATGGGCCCGCGACCGCATTTCGTGGCAATCCGCCTGTTCACCAACCCCGCCGGCTGGGTCGCCAACTTCACCGGCTCCACCATTGCCGAACAATTTCCGCGCTACGACGCCGAGGCCGCGTGAGCACTGCCATCCTGACCGACATCGAAGGCACCACCAGCTCCATCGCGTTCGTCAAGGACGTGTTGTTTCCCTATGCCCGACGCGCACTGCCCACCTTCGTGCGCCAGCACGGTCACGAGCCGGAAGTCCGGCGCTGGCTGGACGCGGCGGCACTGGACATCGGCGGCGTGGTCTCGGACCACTGCATCGTCGAACTGCTGCAGCAATGGATCGACGAGGACCGCAAGCACACCGCGCTCAAGGCGCTGCAAGGCATGATCTGGCGCGCTGGCTACGCGCACGGCGCTTTCCACGCGCACCTGTACGCCGACGCCAGCCGGCAGTTGCAGGCATGGCACGAGGCTGGGCACGCACTGTACGTGTACTCCTCCGGCTCGGTGGCAGCGCAGCGGCTGTTCTTCGCGCATACCGAGGCCGGCGACCTGACCGCGCTGTTCTCGGGCTTCTTCGACACCGAGATGGGCGGCAAGCGCGAAGCGCAAAGCTATCGCAACATCCTGGCCGCGATCGAGCGGCCCGCCGCGGACGTGATGTTTCTCTCCGACGTGGTGGAAGAACTCGACGCCGCGCGCGAAGCCGGCCTCGGCACCACCTTGGTGGACCGTATCGAGGACTATCCGCGTCCGCGCCTCGGCAGCGCCGGCGGCCATCGCCGCGTCACAAGCTTCGAGCAACTCGACGCTTTGTTGTAGGTGGACATCAGGATAGGCGAACATCGCGGCAACCCAACCGTCATCCCATTCAGGACACAGCGCGCTCGGCACTCGCCCCGAACAGGCGATGCGCGATGCGCGATGTACGATGTACGATGTGTGATGCATAGCATCAGGAGCGTGCATCATGCGCACCACCCTTGCCATTGACGGCGACGTCCTCTCCGCCGCCAAACATCTCGCGGAGCGCGACCGGAAGATCGTGGGAGAGGTGACCTCCGCGCTCGCC
The DNA here is from genome assembly GCA_033765245.1 of Lysobacteraceae bacterium. GTDB lineage: Bacteria > Pseudomonadota > Gammaproteobacteria > Xanthomonadales > Xanthomonadaceae. Next base: position 21,158 of record JANRIF010000056.1, on the reverse strand, counting down.
CGCCAAGGCTTGGCGAAGGGGACTCGCGCCGCACGCGCCGAGCGAAACGGTGTGCCGCTGCTGCCGAGCCGCCGTGAAGCAGTCCCCGTTACTCCGGAGCTGGTCAACCAACTGCGCGACGAACTGCCGTGACGGTGTACCTGCTGGACGTGAACGTCCTGATTGCTCTTGTCGATCCGGCGCACATCCAGCACGACCAAGCCCACGAGTGGTTCGCCCGGGTCGGCCACCTGGGTTTCGCGACCTGCCCGCTCACCGAAAACGGCCTCATCCGGATCGTCGGGCACCCCAAATGTCCGAACTCGCCCGGCCCACCCAGTGTGGTGCTCCAGTATCTGACCGCGATTCGCGGCTTGCCCGGTCACAAGTTCTGGCCCGACGGCCTCAGCATCGCTGACGCTGAATTTCTCGCACCCGAACTGCTCTCCAGCCACTCGCGCGTCACGGATAGCTACCTGCTCGCACTCGCTCACGCAAACAGCGGGCGCCTCGCAACGATGGACCAGAAGTTGGCCACAGAGGTCGTGCCCGGTGGAAAGAAGGCGCTTGAGCTCATCCAACCGAGCCGAAGCCCGAGGGTGCGCCGCATGGAGTGGAGATCCGTCGGTTGCCGCACGCCATGTTGGAAGCGGGCAGATGGCGTCGACCACACATCGATAGGCATAGGGTACAGCCCATTACCGTATGCACAGCCCCACCTCGGGGAACGTCACATGTCGGCAAATTCACGGGCTGCGCCGTGATCGCAGCCCGCAAGGCTCACATCGCCCCGCGCGCGGCGATGCCGGTCGCTGGAAAATCGCAGAACAAGCCATCTGCGCCAAGCCGCATCGCTGCCTGCATTTCGTGCTCGACGTCGGCGAACCCGGCGCCCAGGGCGTCGTCGCGGAAGGTCCAGGCGTCGACCGCCAGTCCTCGCGCGTGCGCGAGGTCGAGCAGTTCGCGCCCCAGCAGGGTCTTGTTCACGCCCAGTCGCGACAGCCAATCGCCATGCGCGGCAATCGCCGCGCGCCAGTCGTCGCCGGCGTCCAGCAGCAACGCGCAAGGCAGGCCCGTCGCCGCATGCACGCGACGCAGCGGCTCCGCTTCGAAGCACTGCACCCACACGCTCACGTGCGCCGGAAGCGCCTGCACGGCGGCGATGAACAAGGGCACCGGATCGACCCCGCGTGCGGCGAATTCGCTCGGGTGTTTGATCTCCGGGTACAGGATCAGCGCTCGGCCGCGCTCGGCCGCAGCGCGAGATGCCCAGGCGAGAATCGCGTCAAAACGCGGCACCCGGTATTGATCGTCGAATGCCGCACTGCGCCCGGGAAACGGTTGGCGCGCGCGCAGAGCGTCCAGTTCGGTCGCGCTCAGGTCGAGGCTCGACCACTCGCCATCGCGTTGACGCGCGGCGAACTGCGCGAGCCGCGAAATGTCGGTGCTGCGCGCCAATGTCGGCTCATGGCGCGCAAACAACACGCCGTCGGCGCTGGGCACCAGATCGGGTTCGATCACGTCAGCGCCCTGTTGCAGAGCGAGCGAGTATCCCTCCAGCGTGTGCTCCGGGCGCAAACCGCTGGCGCCGCGATGCGCGAGGATCAATGGTGGCAGACCATCCCGCGTGTTCCAGTTCATGGTGCGGCCTCATCGAGACGATAATGCGCGACGGCGCCGATTTCGCCGCGCCAACGGTCGTTGCTGCGCACCTGGATGCGATGCCCGCCCAGAGCCAGATCGGTGGGTAGCGGCGCCCGCCACAGGTGGCTGGAAACGCTGGCCTGCGGCGCCCGGTCGAAGCCGCGCAGCACGTCGCTGGCATCGTCCGCGAGGTTGCGTGCCAGCATCTCGGGATCGCCTTCGCGCACACGCTTCATCGGCTGCCACGGGCGTTGGTCGATGCGATATTCCACCCGTGCATCGGGCATCGCCATGAACACGTTGGCGTATACGTTCACGCCGGGCCAGGCACCGCGTCGCAGTACCTTCGGCGCGTGCAGCGCAATCTGGCTGTCGTGCGCATCGCGGGCCGGATGCCATGCCAGCGCGTAGTCGCTGCCATTGACGCGCATCAGCGCGTAACCATTCGGAGTGCCGTCGGCCATGGTGGTGTCGGGGATGCCTTCGGCATCCTTCACACCGGACCAGAATCCTCCGCAGGCAGCGCCGACGTTGTACTCGTGCAGCGACTGCGCGCCCGTCCAACCGTCGTCGACGCCGTGCAGATAGTGCTGCTGTACGTGACCGTGCGCGCTCAGCACCAGCACGTGCGGAAACCGCGCCAGCAATGCGAACAAGCGCTCGCGATCGCGCTTGCGGAAGGTCTCGCGCGCAGGGTCCGGGTTGAACAATGGAATGTGCAGCGCCAGCACCACCAGGCGCTCCGCCGGCAAGGTGTCCAGGTAGGCCGCCAGGAACTCGAACTGCTGCGGGCGCAGGCCGCCGATGTAGGACGGCTGCTGGCCGGGTAGGTAGATCACGTCGTCGAGCCCGACGAAGGCGAGCCGCCCTTCCTCCCAGGCAAAGGTATCCGGACCGAAGGTGGCAGTGAAGGTCGCCAGCGACCCGGCGTCGTCATGCGCGTCCAGATTCAGATCGTGGTTGCCGGCCACGTGCAGCCACGGCACGTTCAGGCGCGCGGTGACTGCGTTGATCGCCGGATACAGGCTGAGGTCGTCGTGCACGATGTCGCCCAACGAGAGCCCCACGCGCGCGGATTGCCGGCCGATCAGTGGTTCGACGATGTCGCGCCGGTAGTAGTCGACGTCGGTCAACGATTTGGGCTGCGGGTCGCCGAACACCAGCACGTCGAAGCGGGTGGCCGGATCGCCACGGCGCAGGCCGAACTGCAGGTCCAGCGGCGCGTCTCGCGCCGGACCATCGCCCGGTTGCGCGCGCCAGAAATCCGGCAGGCCGTTCTCGCGCCGCGGCAGCGCGAAACCCGGAGGCTTGATCAGCGCGATGCGATCGCCGCCCTGCGCCGGAAAATGCACCACGCCATCGGCATCGGTCGTGCGCACGCTGCGTTCGTCGAGCACCACCTTGACCCCGGCCAGCCCCGGCTCACCGTCGTCGCGGCGGCCATTGCCGTCGCGGTCCTCGTACACCAGCACCCGATGCAACGCCATCGCGCGCGCAGCAGTCGGCACCGGGGCCGCAAGCAAGGCCAGCAGCAATACCGGGAGGACGGTAGAAACCTGCAACCGCATCGACATCTACACACCTCCGCAGCGCACTGAACTTCGCGCAGGGTAATACGAATCGCGGTTGTGCTACCGCCACCACGCGACGCGACATCCCCACCCACCGCGACGCATGCGGATTGCCCGCATGCGCGCGTCGAGCGGCGCCGATTGGCAAGTCAGTCGGTGGGCTCCGCGGGCACGACGCCCTCGCCCGTCGCGCTGCCGGATTCGATCGGCGTGGCGTTGCCTTCGACGTCGAGCTCATCGCTGTCGAGCGCATCCATGCGTTCGATCGCGCTGAGCAGTTCGCCTTCGGCAAGCCGGATCAGGGTCACGCCCTGGGTGTTGCGGCCCACCTGCGAGACTTCCGAGGCGCGGGTTCGCACCAGGGTGCCGCGATCGGAGATCAACAGGATCTCGTGCGCTTCGGTGAGCTGGATCGCGCCCACCAACTGGCCGTTGCGGGCGCTGGTCTGGATGGCGATCACGCCCTGGGTGCCGCGGCCCTTGCGCGGGTATTCGGCAGCGGCGGTGCGCTTGCCGAAGCCGTTTTCGGTGGCGGTAAGGATGTCGCCGTCGCCATCGACCACGATCATGCTGCGCACTTCCTCGCCCTTGGCGAGGCGCATGCCGCGCACGCCGCGCGAGACGCGCCCGGTGGTGCGCACTTCCTCCTCGGCGAAGCGCACGCCCTTGCCGTTGGAGGCAAACAGCATCACGTCGCGGCTGCCGTCGGTGAGCTGCACGTCGACCAGACCATCGCCTTCATCCAGCACCACAGCCCAGATGCCGATGCTGCGAGGGCGCGAATAATCCGACAGCGGGGTTTTCTTGACGGTGCCATTACGGGTGCTGAAGAACACGAAGCGGTCTTCCGGGAAGTCGCGCACCGGCAGCACCGCCTGCACCTTTTCGCCGGCTTCCAGCGGAATCCAGTTGATGATGGGCCGGCCGCGCGCATTCGGCCCAGCCTCGGGGATCTGATAGACCTTGAGCCAGAACACGCGACCGGCACTGGTGAAGGTCAGCAAGGTGTCGTGGGTGTTGACCAGCCACAGCTTGTCGATGAAATCCTCGTCCTTCACCGAGGTTGCGGCACGCCCGCGTCCGCCGCGACGCTGGGCGCGATAGGCGCTGACGGGCTGGCGCTTGGCATAGCCGGCGTGCGACAACGTGACCACCACGTCCTCCGGAGCGATCAGGTCGAGGATGTCGAGATCTTCCTCGCTCGGGCGGATTTCGGTGCGGCGCTTGTCGCCGAATTCCTCCACCAGGTTGGTGAGTTCGTCGCGGATCACTTCCAGCAGGCGATCGGGATTCTCCAGAATCTCGATCAGCGCGCGGATCACCTCCAGCAACTGCCGGTATTCGTCGGTGAGCTTTTCCTGTTCGAGCCCGGTGAGGCGATGCAGGCGCATCTCCAGGATTTCCTTGGCCTGCACCTCCGACAGTTGGTAGCCGTCGGCGAGCAGGCCCAACCCCGGCGCCAGTTCCTCGGGGCGCGAAGCATCGGCGCCGGCGGCGGACAACAGCGCCGCCACCATGCCCGGCTGCCAGCGCCGCGCCAGCATGCGCTCGCGCGCTTCGTTGGGGCTGGCCGAGGTCTTGATCAGGGCGATCATCTCGTCGATGTTCGCCAGCGCGACGGTGAGGCCTTCGAGGATGTGGGCGCGTGCGCGCGCCTTGCGCAACTCGAAGATGGTGCGCCGGGTCACCACCTCGCGACGGTGGCGCACGAACGCTTCCAGCATCTGCTTGAGGTTGAGCAACTGCGGGCGGCCGTCCACCAGCGCCACCATGTTGATGCCGAAGGCGCTCTCCATCTGCGTCTGCTGATAGAGATTGTTGAGTACCACGTCGGCCGATTCGCCGCGCTTGATCTCGATGTAGATGCGCATGCCGTCCTTGTCGGACTCGTCGCGCAGCTCGGAGATGCCCTCGAGTTTCTTTTCCTTGACCAGCTCGGCGATCTTCTCGATCAGCCGCGCCTTGTTCACCATGTACGGCAGTTCGCTGACGATGATCGACTCGCGACCATTGCCCTCGTCCACTTCGATGTCGGCGCGCGCGCGCATGCGCACCCGGCCGCGTCCGGTGTGGTAGGCAACGTGGATGCCGGCGGAACCGTTGATGATGCCGGCGGTGGGGAAATCCGGGCCGGGAATGTGCTGCATCAGATCGTCGATGCCGATCTCGGGATCGTTGATCAGGGCAATGGTGGCGGCAATGACTTCGCGCAGGTTGTGCGGCGGAATGTTGGTGGCCATGCCCACCGCAATGCCCGCCGAACCGTTGACCAGCAGGTTCGGGAAGCGGGTTGGCAGCACCGTCGGTTCCTGTTCCTTCTCGTCGTAGTTGGGCTGGAAGTCGACGGTGTCCTTGTCGATGTCCGACATCAGCTCGTGGGTGAGCCGCGACATGCGCGCTTCGGTGTAACGCATGGCGGCGGCGGGGTCGCCGTCCACCGAACCGAAGTTGCCCTGCCCGTCCACCAGCAGGTAGCGCAGCGAGAACGGCTGCGCCATGCGCACCAGGGTGTCGTACACCGACTGGTCGCCGTGCGGGTGGAATTTGCCGATCACGTCGCCGACGATGCGGGCCGACTTGTAGTACGGCTTGTTGCTGTGCGCCCCCAGCTCGTTCATCGCGTACAGCACGCGGCGATGTACCGGCTTGAGACCATCGCGAACATCCGGCAATGCGCGCCCCACGATCACGCTCATGGCGTAATCGAGGTAGCTCTTGCGCATCTCGTCCTCGAGGTTGACCGGAATGACTTCCCTGGCGAACTCTGACATTCAATAATTCCGTTTCAATTCAGTTACATGGACGGAGCGCACGGATGCGCAGGCACGCGCACCGGACGACCGTTCAAAAGACTGATGATTGTACCATGACGCGCCCGCTTCGCGGCCCGGTTTCGGACGCCGAAACAAGCATTTAGCCTGCGCCCAGAGGCGCCTCAGGCACTTGCGCGGCGACCGAAGGCAGCCGCCATCGCGGCGGCACCGGGATGCGCGATCACGCCGCGCTCGGTAACCAGCGCGTCGATCAGCGCCGCCGGGGTGACGTCGAATACCGGGTTCCATGCCGAGACGCCCTCCGCCACGGTGCGCTGACCGCCGTACGCGAGCAATTCGGCGGGATCGCGCAGCTCGATTTCGATCCGCTCACCGCTGGGAGTATCCATGTCCACCGTCGACGACGGTGCCACCACCATGGTGCGCACGCCGTGATAACGGGCGGCGATGGCGAGTTGGTAGGTTCCGATCTTGTTGGCGACGTCGCCATTGGCACAGATGCGGTCGGCGCCGACGATCAGCCATTGCACTTGCCCGGACTTCATCAGGTGCGCGGCGGCGGCGTCGGCGATCAGGGTGGCGTCGATGCCATCGCGTTGCAGTTCCCACACCGTCAGGCGCGCGCCCTGCAGCCACGGTCGCGTCTCGCCGGCGAACACGCGGGCGATGCGCCCGCCAGCGACACCGGCACGGATCACACCGAGCGCGGTGCCGAATCCGGCGGTAGCCAGCGAACCGGTGTTGCAATGCGTGAGCACGCCGCTGCCCGGCGCGATCACGGCCGCGCCAAGTTCGCCCATGTGACGATTGGCGGCCAGGTCTTCGCGCGCGATCGCGGCGGCTTCGTCGGCGCAGCGGGCTTTCCAGTCGGCGCCGGCGGCGGCCAGTACGGCGCGCATGCGCGCCAATGCCCACATCAGGTTGACTGCAGTGGGCCGAGCCTGCGCCAATCGCGTCAACACAGGATCGAGCGCGCGCAGCGCGGCGGTGCCGTCGGGCGCATTGATCGCCTGCGCGGCCATCACCGCGCCCCAGGCCGCGGCGATCCCGATCGCCGGAGCGCCGCGCACCACCAGCGCGCGGATGGCGGCCGCCACCGCATCGGCATCGGCGCACGCGATCTCCCGTTCGGCGAAGGGCAACGCGCGCTGGTCGAGCAGGTGTAACTGCCGGCCGTCCCAGCGCAGGGGACGCACCTGATCGTAGCGATCGAAATCCATGAGGGCCGCGGTGCAAGGAGAGAGGCGCATTTTACCTGCAACTGCGGCTATGCTGTGACCATGAGTGAGCAACGCTCCCGCCCGCGCAGCAAGCGACCCGCCCGCAAACGCGCGACCGCTGCAGTCGCAACCGCGCCCACCGCACCCGCACTCGCCGCCGATCTCAACGCCGATCGCTTGATCCACACCGCGGCCGTGCGTGCCGGCGCCGGAGCCGCGCTGCACTACGTGCTCGATGCGGTGCCGTTGCTCAAGCCATTCATCCCCGCCACCTTGCTTCGCACTTCAGCCTCGCTGCAATCCGATCGCGTGCAGACCAAACTGGTGCGCGACATATACGCCCTGCACGGCCTCAAGCCAGCGCGTTGGGAGCTGGATGCGGTGTTGGCGGTGGCGCAATCGCAGGGGGTGATGACCCCACTGGCGACCCGCGCCGGAGTGCAGGCGATGGTCAGCAGTTGGCTGCCGGCACGCCTGGCGATTCCGCTGGTGCGCTACAGCCCGCTGGAGCCGCTGGTCACCGCCACCGCACGCGCGGTGTCGGCCACCTGGGCTGCCGGACGCTACGCCGATGGCGTGTGCAAGCTGCGCCGCGTCGGCGCCGATTGGCTGCCCGCTCCGCTCACCGAAGCGCTGCGCCTGACCCCCGGCAAATTGCGCGACTGGAGCGCCGAAGCGCTGGCGCTCGCGATCCCCCCGATGCGGCTGGCGAAGAACTGGTTGAAGCCGGAGTAGGGCGGGTCGGGACTCGGGACTCGGGACTCGGGACTCAAAAAAGCGTAGCGGTGCGCTCGATGGCGGCGAATCCGGGCGGCTATCGCGATCACTCGGAGCCGTCGTTCACCAAGGCATACAGATCGTGTTCGTCGCTGCCCATGATGCGCACGTCGACGAAGTCGCCGGGCTTGAGGCCGGCGTCGGCGCCGTCCTGGATCTGCACCAGCCCGTCGATCTCCGGCGCATCCGCCATGGAACGGGCGATGGCAAGTTCGCCGTCGAGCAGATCCACCAGCACCCGCTGCATCGAGCCGACCTTGCGCGCGAGTTTTTCCTCGCTGATTTCTGCCTGCAAGGCCATGAAGCGCGCCAGCCGGTCCTGCTTCACTTCCTCCGGCACCGGATCGGGTAGCGCGTTGGCTGCAGCGCCCTCGACCGGCGAGTAGGCGAACGCGCCGACGCGATCGAGTTCCACCTCGTCGATGAAATCCAGCAACTCCTCGAACTCGGCTTCCGTCTCGCCGGGGAAGCCGACGATGAAGGTACTGCGGATCGTGATGTCGGGGCAGATGTCGCGCCAACTGGCAATGCGCTCGACGATCTTGTCCACCGCGCCAGGGCGCTTCATCAGCTTGAGGATGCGCGGACTGGCGTGCTGGAACGGGATGTCGAGGTACGGCAGCACCTTGCCTTGCGCCATCAACGGCACGATGTCGTCGACGTGCGGATACGGATAGACGTAGTGCAGGCGGGTCCAGATGCCCAGTTCGGACAGTCCTTCGCACAGCGCTTTCATGCGGGTCTGGTAAGGCTTGCCGCGCCACTCGCGCTCGGCGTATTTGAGATCGACGCCGTAGGCACTGGTGTCCTGCGAGATCACCAGCAGTTCCTTGACGCCGTTGCGCGCCAGCTTCTCGGCCTCGCGCAGCACCTCGTCGATCGGCCGCGATACCAGATCGCCGCGCATGCTCGGGATGATGCAGAAGCTGCAACGGTGGTTGCAGCCCTCGGAAATCTTCAGATAGGCATAGTGCTTGGGCGTGAGCTTGATGCCGACGTCGTCGTCGCGGCGCGGCAGCAGGTCGACGAACGGATCGTGCCGCTGCGGCAACGCAGCATGCACGGCGCCCATCACGCTGGCGTAATCCTGCGGCCCGCTGATCGCCAGCACGTCCGGATGCGCGGCACGGATCTGTTCCGGGCGCTTGCCCAGGCAACCGGTGACGATCACCTTGCCGTTCTCGGCCAGCGCCTCGCCGATGGCATCGAGCGATTCGGCCACGGCCGAGTCGATGAAGCCGCAGGTGTTCACCACCACCACGTCGGCAGCATCGTAGCTGGGCACGATGTCGTAGCCTTCGGCTCGCAGTTGCGTGAGGATGCGCTCGGAATCGACCAGCGCCTTGGGGCAGCCGAGACTGACGAAGCCGACCTTGGGATTGGGTGCTGCCATGAGGGAAATCGCTGCGGCTGACCGGGGCGGCGATTATAGAGGTTCCCGGAGGTTCACCGCCGAGGGTGCCGGCACGCGGCATTGGTCGTAGACTGCCGTTGCAATCGCAGGGAGACGCGCCATGGGCCATCCAGTATCCATCGAAACCCCATCCGGCCGCATCGGCGGCTGGCGCGCCGATCCGCCGATTCCGCCCAAGGGCGCGCTGGTGGTGGTACAGGAGATCTTCGGGGTCAACTCGCACATCCGTCAGGTGGTGGAACGCTTCGCCGCGCATGGTTTCGTGGCGCTGGCGCCGGCGCTGTTCGATCACATCGAACCCGACGTCGAGCTGGAGTACACGCCCGAGGGCGTCGCGCGCGGACGCGACCTGATGGAACGGCTCGGCGTCGATCGCGCGGTGGCTGACGTACGCGCCGCCGAACGCACGCTGTCGGACGTCGGCAAGGTTGGCGTGGTCGGCTACTGCTGGGGCGGCACCATCGCCTATCTGGCCAATACGCGCCTGAATCTGCCGGCGGTGAGCTATTACGGCGGCCGCACGGTGCCGTTCCTGCACGAGCGCCTGAGCGCGCCGATGATGTTCCTGTTCGGCGAGAACGACCCCATCATCAGCGCCGAGGACGTGGCGCTGCATCGCGAGCAGCACCCCGAAGCCACATTCCACGTCTACCCGGCCGGACACGGCTTCAATTGCGATCAACGCGCCGACTACGACGCCGTCGCCTCCGCCGACGCACTGGCACGCACCCTCGCCTTCTTCGAACGGACGCTGAAATGAACGCCTGGCAGCTCGATCCGCAACTGGCCAGCGACAGCCATCCGGTGACACGCACCGCACTGTGCGAGATCCGCCTGATGGACGACGCCAACTACCCGTGGCTGATCGTGATTCCGCAGGTCGACGGCGCGCGCGAGTTGTTCGATCTCGACGCCGCGCAACGCGCGCAGTTGATCGAGGACGTGACCGAGGTGGGTGCCACGTTGAGCGCGCTGTTCACGCCCGACAAACTCAACGTCGCGGCGCTGGGCAATCTGGTGCCGCAACTGCATGTGCACGTGGTGGCACGCCACGTTGACGATCCCGCCTGGCCGGCGCCGGTGTGGGGCCGCGTGCAGGCGCAGCCGTACAGCCCCGAGGCGTTGACCGCGCGCATACGTTTGCTGCTGAGCCAGCTCAGGGGCTGAGCCCTTGCCGATGGACGCCGCATGGTCGGTCGAACCGCTGGGCGAGCGCGCCCTGCTGGTGCGACGCCACGATGCGGATCTGGCGCGCGCCAACCGCGCAGTGCATGCGCTGGCGCGAAGCATCGACGCGCAGCGACCGGCATGGCTGGAAGATCGCGTGCCCGCCTATGCCAGCCTGGCGCTGATCGTGCGTGCCGATGCCGCGTCGGCGGCAACGCTCACCGTCGCCCGTCGCTTCATTGCGACGCATTTGCCGGAACGCGAACTCGACGCCGATTTCGCTGCGCCCGATCCCGTGGGGCGCGAAGTGCGGGTGCCGGTGCGCTATGGCGGTCAGGACGGACCCGACCTGGAGGCCACGGCTGCCGCTTGCAGGCTCGATCCGGCAAGTTATGTTCAGCGCCATTGTGCGGGCCGGTACACGGTCGCCATGCTCGGATTCGCGCCCGGCTTCGCCTATCTGCTCGGTCTCGACCCCACACTGGCCGCACCACGGCTGGTCACGCCGCGCCGGCAGGTGCCGGCCGGCAGCGTCGGCATCGCCGGCGAACAGACCGGCATCTATCCGCAGGCCAGTCCCGGCGGCTGGCGCTTGATCGGGCGTACCGAACTGACCCTGTTCGACCCGACGCGCGACCCGCCCAGCCTGCTGCAACCGGGCGACCGGGTGCGCTTCGTCGCGTTGAATGCGCTGTCGGAACCGCCATGCACATAGAGGTGATCGAAGGCGGTCTGTTGACCACCGTGCAGGACCGCGGCCGCCACGGATGGCGCCACCTCGGGGTGGGCTGTGCCGGCGCCGCAGACGCCTACAGCGCGGCGGTGGCGAATCTGCTGGTCGGCAACCCGCCCGATGCCGCATTGCTTGAGGCCACCTTGCGCGGACCGACGCTGCGTTTCGAGCGCGCCGCCACCATCGCACTGTGCGGCGCCGACATGGCGGCGGACGTCGACGGAATTCCGGTAGCGCCGTGGCGGCGCATCGTACTCGCCGACGGCGCGACGCTGCGCCTGCGCAACGCTCAGCGCGGTGCGCGCCTGTATCTGGCGATCGACGGCGGCATCGCCGTGGCGCCGGTGCTGGGCAGCCGCAGTACCGAGCTGCGCGCCGGTTTCGGCGGCCATCGCGGCCGCGCCTTGCGCCCCGGCGACCGCTTACCGTTGGGCGACGCGACGCAGTCACCCAGCGCGACATTGCAGCAGGCGGACGCTTGGTTCGACCCCAGCCCGGACCTGACGTTTGCGCCGGATGCGAATTTGCGGGTACTGGCGGGTTCGGCGCAGGGCGGCTGCGAGGCTTTGATTGCGGCACCCGCATGGACGGTGGCGCCAGCGAGCAATCGCCAGGGCGTGCGCCTGCTGGGCGCCGCGTTGACCACGGGCTTTGCCGCGGACGCGCGCTCCGAACCGGTGCTGCCGGGCACGGTGCAGGTGCCGCCGGACGGTCGGCCGATCGTGCTGCTTTGCGATGCCCAGACCGTGGGCGGCTACGCGCGGGTGGCGCACGTGATCGAGGCGGATCTGCCGCGCCTGGCGCAATGCCGGCCGGGCGATCGGGTCCGCTTTGCCTTGGTGGACGAAGATGCCGCCTTCACCTTGCGCCGTGCGCAGACGCAACGCCTCGCGCGGCTGGCAGTGGCGTTACGGCGGTGAGACGTACACGTGCACGGGGCCAAGCTTCGGCCCCGTGCCGTGCAGAGCGGTTTACAGATCGAAATCGAGCGACGCGGTCAGCACCACACGGGCGTTGGCGATGTCCCGGCCGGTGAAGGCACCGCTGAAGCCCGCGGTGTCGATGTACGACAGCCCCAGGTTGACCGGCCCGAAGTCCTTGCTGAAGCCGACCTGGAAATCCCAGAAACGATCGCCGGCAACGTTGTCGAAATCGTTGAGGCCCGCCGCCAGCGACAGCGCGACGCCGGTCTCGCCGATGTCCCAATCGGTGCCGACCTGATAGTAGGTGGCGCTCTCATTGGTGTTGGCGTAGTCGTCGGCATAGCCGATCATCGCGTAGTAATGCTCGGCGACAGTGACCTTGGCGAGATACTCGTTGTAGTCGATGCCGAAGCCGCTGTTGGAACCCGGGTAGGTGTAGCGCACCGCCGACAGGTCGAGGTTGATGCCCTCGCCGACGTCGCCGTTCCAACCCAGACCGTAATCGACCTCGACGCTGATGCCATCGCCGGCAACATCGAAGTCGACATTGGACCCCCACACGTACCCGTAGAAACCGCTGGAGTGCCCGACATTGAGCGCGCCCTGCGCGGCCGGGTTCTCGCTGGTCTGGCTGACGCCGCGGAACACGTAATCGCTGACGCCCGTGATGTTGCCCGAGAACGACCACGCGCTCTCGCCCGCATCCTGCGCCATCACCGGCATCGCCATGACCAGCGACGCGATGGCACCCAGCTTGATCAACTTCTTCATTGTGAAACCCCCAGAATTTTCCATTGCTTGATGTGAGTGCGGGAATGCCATCCACGGCGTGGCCGTGGCCATGCTCCCCCGCCCGTTTATCCACCCCTCGCGTGTCAGTCTACCCAGATTGTGCGGATGTTGACGAACTCGCGAATCCCGTGCTCGGCCAACTCGCGCCCGAAGCCCGATTGCTTGGTGCCTCCGAACGGTAGCCTTACGTCGCTGCGCACCAGCGCGTTGACGAATACCGCACCTGCCTGCAACTGCCGCGCCACCGCTTCCGCGCGCGCGCGGTCCTGCCCCCATACGCTGGCGCCGAGTCCGAAGCGGGTATCGTTGGCTACCCGCACCGCCTCGGCATCATCGCGTACCCGGAGAATACTGGCGACCGGGCCAAAAAGTTCCTCGCGGTATGCCGGCATACCCGGGCCCACGTCGGTCAGCACGCTGGCCGGATAGCCGCTGTAATTTTCCTGCGGCTCTCCGCCGACCAACAGGCGCGCGCCGGCGGCGACGCTGGCCGATACCTGACGATGCAGCGCGTCGCGCAGATCGGCGCGCGCCATTGGCGCCAAGCGCGTGGCAGGGTCGGCAGGATCGCCGACCAATCGTTCGCGCGCGGCCGCCACCAGACGTTCGGTGAATGCCTCGGCGATCGCGTCCACCACGATGAAACGCTTCGCCGCGATGCAAGTCTGGCCGGCGTTGCCGAAGCGCGAGTTCGCCGCCACCGTCACCGCCGCGTCCAGATCGGCATCGTCGAGCACCACGAAGGCGTCGCTGCCACCCAGCTCCAGCACGCATTTCTTGAGGTGTTGGCCGGCACTGGCCGCCACCGAGCGGCCAGCGCGTTCGCTGCCGGTCAGGGTGACCGCGGCGATGCGGTCGTCGGCGATCACGCGCGCAGTCGCCGCGTTGTCGATGTGCAGCACCCCGAAGGTGCCCACCGGCACTCCCGCCGCATGCACGATCTGGGCAATGGCATCGGCGCAGCGCGGCACCGTGATCGCATGCTTGAGCAGCGCCACGTTGCCGGCCATCAGCGCCGGCGCCAGGAAGCGGAACACCTGCCACACCGGGAAATTCCACGGCATGATCGCCAGCACGCAGCCGATCGGCTGGTAGTCGATGTAGCTGCGGCGCGCCTCGGTGGCGACCGGCTGGACCGTGAGGTAGTCGCCGGCGCGCTGCGCATAGAACTCGCAGGCGGCGGCGGATTTCTCGATCTCGGCCAGCCCCTCGCCGCGCAGCTTGCCCATCTCGGCGCCCATCAGCGCCGCCAGTTGCTCGCGAGCCGCACGCAAGCCCGCGGCAACGCGCACCAGCACCTCGGCGCGCTCTTGCAGACTGCGCTGCGACCACTGCGCGAAGCCGCTCGCGGAGGCCGCCAACAGCGCCTCCACGCGCGCCTCGGGCATGAAGTCGTAGCGGTACTCGCTGTGCCCGTTCCACGGGTTGATGATTTCCACGCTCATCGATGATTCCTCGTCTATCCTTGTTGCAGCGCCAGTTGCATGTCGCGTTGGCGGCGTTTCTCATCGCGTGCCATCAGCCACCAGGCGATGGCCGCGGCGATCGCCACGATCAGGATCATCAGCGTGGCGAGCGCGTTGATCTTCGGGCTCAGGCCCAGGCGCACCGACGAGAACACCTTCATCGGCAAGGTGGTCGACGACGGCCCCGAGACGAAGCTGGCGACCACCAGATCGTCGATCGACAGGGTGAACGCCAGCAGCCAGCCGGAAATCAGCGCCGGCATGATGATCGGCAGTGTGATCAGGAAGAACACCTTGACCCGGTTGGCGCCGAGATCCATCGCCGCTTCCTCGACCGACTTGTCCAGCTCGCTCAGACGCGAGGACACCACCACGGTGACGAACGCGACGCAGAAGGTGACGTGCGCGATCCAGATCGTGGTCATACCGCGCGGGATGCCCAGCGCCACGAACAACAGCAGGATCGACAGCCCGGTGATGACTTCCGGCATCACCAGCGGCGCGGTGATCAGGCCGCCGAACAGGGTCTTGCCGCGGAACCTTCGGAACCGCGTCATCACCATCGCGGCGATGGTGGCCAGCACCACCGAGGCCCAGGCGGTGTAGAAGGCGATGCGCAGACTGACCCAGGCAGCCTTCATGATGCCGGCGTCGCGGAACAGTTCGCCGTACCATTTGAACGAGAACCCCGACCACACCGTCACCAGTTTGGATTCGTTGAACGAATACACGATCAGGCTCAGGATCGGCGCGTACAGGAACACGAAGCCGACGATCAGCATCGTCTTGAGCAATGGCGACAACCCGGTGCGCGCACTCATGTCAGTTTGCTCTCCAGTTCGCGCGCCTCGAAATGGTGGAAGATCATGATCGGCACCAGCAGCAGGATCAGCATGATCGTCGCCACCGCCGACGCCACCGGCCAGTCGCGGTTGTTGAAGAACTCGTTCCACAGCACCTTGCCGATCATCAGCGTGTCCGGCCCGCCCAGCAGTTCCGGAATCACGAACTCGCCGACCGCGGGGATCAGCACCAGCATCGAACCGGCGATGATGCCGGCCCGCGACAACGGCAAGGTGACCCGCATGAACACCTTCCATGGGCGCGCACCCAGATCGTAGGCAGCCTCCAGCAAGCGCAGATCGAGCTTCACCAGGTTGGTGTACAACGGCAGCACCATGAACGGCAGATAGGCGTACACGATCCCGACGTAGATGGCGAAGTCGGTGTGCAGCATCTGTATCGGATCGTCGGTCACTCCGGCCCACATCAGCAGGTTGTTGAGCAGGCCATTGTTCTTGAGGATGCCGATCCAGGCGTAGATGCGGATCAGGAACGAGGTCCAGGACGGCAGGATCACCAGCATCAGCGCGACGTTGCGGGTTGCCGCCGGCATGCGCGCGATCGCGTAAGCGATCGGATAGCCGATCAGCAGACACAACACAGTGGAGATGAATGCGATCTTGAGCGAGCTCAGGTACGAGCTGTAGTACAGGCTGTCGGTGAGCAGGAACAGGTAGTTGTTGAGGTTGAGGGTGACGCTCAAATCCTTGCCGGTCCAGCTCACCAGGTCCGAATACGGCGGCATCGCGATCAATGAGTGAGTGAACGAGATGCGCAGCGCGATCGCGAACGGGACCGCGAAAAACAGCAGCATCCACAGATACGGCGGCGCGATCACCAGCCAGCGCGAGCCCGGCAGCCATTGACGGAGGCGCGCGTTCATGAGGTCAGCACCACACCGGACTGCTCGTCCCAACTCAGCCACACCCGGTCTTCCCAGGTGAAGCGATCGGATGCCCAGCGCTGGGCGTTGGCCAGATTTGCCATCACCCGCATGCCTCCCGCCAGACGCACGTGATACACCGAGTGGCTGCCGAAGTAGGCGATGTCCTCGATCGTGCCCTGAGCCTTGTTGTACTTCTGGTCCGGCTCATCCTTGCTCAGGATCACCTTTTCCGGGCGCAACGCCAGCGCCACGTCCATGCCGGTGAAACCGGTCACACCGTGACCGACGTAGATCGGCACCGGCAGCGCCGGCGCGAGGATGGTGATGTAGTCCTTCTCGTCCTCATCGATCTTGCCTTCCAGCAGGTTCACCGAGCCGATGAACTGCGCGGTGAAGCGATTGCCCGGTTGCTCGTAGATCTCGTCCGGGGTGCCGATCTGCTGGATCCGGCCGGCGTCCATGATCGCAATCCGGTGCGCCATGGTCATCGCTTCTTCCTGATCGTGCGTGACCATCACGCAGGTCACGCCCAGCTTCTCGATGATGTTGGTCAGCTCCAGTTGCATCTGCGAACGCAGCTTCTTGTCGAGCGCGCCCATCGGCTCGTCCAGCAGCAGCAGCTTGGGGCTCTTGGCAAGCGAGCGCGCCAACGCCACGCGCTGCTGCTGGCCGCCCGACAACTGGTGCGGCTTGCGTTTGGCGAACTGGGTCATCTGCACGATCGCCAGCATTTCCGCCACCCGGCGCGCGACCTCTGCCTTGGAATGCTTGTCCTGCAGCAAACCGAAAGCGATGTTCTGCTCCACGCTCATGTGCGGGAACAACGCATACGACTGGAACATCATGTTGACCGGACGCTCGTAGGGCGGCATCGAGGTCAGATCCTGCCCGTCCACCAGCACGGTGCCGCGCGTGGGGCGCTCGAATCCGGCCAGCACCCGCAGCAAGGTCGACTTGCCGCACCCGGACGCCCCTAGCAGGGCGAAGATCTCGCCCTTGCGGATGTTCAGGCTGACGTCGTCGACCGCAACGAAACCGTCGAATTCCTTGCGGATGTTTTCCAACCGCACATAGGCCTCGGCGCCGAGCCGTTCGGCCTTGGCGGCAGAACCGCTGGCACCTGGCGAAGTTTCGACTGCATTTTCAGGTGCCATACGCTGCATCCCTGGAACGGGGGGCGGGCTGGCAGCCTGTCGGGCTTGAGGTGAATCTGCTGCGCCGGTGCGATAGCGGTCCAGATTCGGCCGATTTTCGATGCACAAGGATGTGCAAGTGCCGCGTGCGCATGGATGCGCAGGAGCGGCCGATGCACAGGGATGTGCAAGTGCCGCGAGCGGGCGCTCACGGCATCCTGCCTCACGCGCCACTCGTGCATCCATGCACGTCGCATGGATGCGCAGGAGCGGCCGTTACATAGTCCCGCTATGTGCATCAAAATCGGCCAAATCTGGCCTCGCTCTCGCCCTCGGCTCGCTACGATCACTCAAGTCCGACAGGCTGCTAGCGCCTGCCCCGGAGTGGAAGTTACTTGCCGGTCTTGAGCTTGGTCCAGATGCGGGTGAACAAACGGTCGACTTCCGGCGGCATCACCGCGAAAGTGAACAGCTTGTGCATCGTCTCCGGCGCCGGGTACACCCCGGGATTCTCCAGCACCGCCTTGTCGACCAGCGGGATGGACGCCTTGTTGGCGCTGGCGTACTGCACCGCGTTGCTGATCGCCGCCATCACTTCGGGACGCAGGATGTAGTTCAGGAACAGGTGCGCGTTGTCCGGGTGCTTGGCGTCCTTGGGAATCGCCATCATGTCGAACCACATCGGCGCGCCTTCCTTGGGGATGACGTAGGCCACGTTCACGCCATTGCCGGCTTCCTCGGCGCGCGACTTGGCCTGGAACACGTCGCCCGACCAGCCCACCGCCAGACAGATGTCGCCATTGGCGAGTTCATTGATGTACTCGGACGAGTTGAACTCGGTGATGTACGGACGGATCGAGGTCATCAGCGCTTCGGCCTTGGCGATAACCGCCTCGTCGAAGCTGTTGGGATCCTCGCCCAGATAGTTGAGCGCGGTGGTCAGCAACTCCTGCGGGGTGTCCAGCACCGCCACGCCGCAGCCCTTGAGCTTGGAGATGTTTTCCGGCTTGAACACCAGATCCCAGCTATCCACAGGCGCATTGTCGCCCAGTGCCTGCTTCACCTTGTCGACGTTGTAGCCGATCCCGGTGGTGCCCCATAGCCAGTTAAGCGCGTATTTGTTGTCTGGATCGAGGGTGGCGATGCGCGCCATGATCTCGGGGTCCAGGTTGCCGTAGTTGCTCAGCTTGGACTTGTCCAGCGGCTGGAAAACCCCGGCCTGCACCTGCCGCGCCAGATACTGCAGCGACGGCACCACCAGATCGTAGCCGGTATTGCCCGAAACCAGCTTCGCCTCCACCAGTTCGTTGCTATCGAACACGTCGTAGACGACCTTGATGCCGGTCTCCTGCTCGAAGTTTGCGATGGTGTCCTCGGCGATGTAGTCCGACCAGTTGTAGATGTTCAACACCTTTTCTTCGGCGGCCGGCGCAGCGGCGGTAGTGGCGGCCTGCTCGGCCGATGGCGCCGAAGCATCCTTGCCGCAGGCAGCCAGCAGCAGCACTGCGGCGATACACGAACCCAAACGCAACTTGTTCATCGATTTCCTCCCGACAATAGGCAAATGGATGGTGCGATGACACGTGTCGCAACCGGCACAACCGGCGCCGACACGCCTGAGAACCCCTCTAAAAAACCGCGGCGCGACCAATGGCCGCCCGCCGCCGCGCCCGCAACCCCACGCGCATCCGCCAGCGGCACCGACAACCCGATGTTACCTCCAGCGCAAACCCAGCGACAGGTCACAGACCGGTTCCGATCTGTTCGATCGTCTGGTCCAGCGCGCGCCAGGTTTTTTCGAACAGCTCGTCGATCTGCGCGCGCGAAATCACCAGCGGCGGCGACAACAGCATCGAATCGTTGGTGGCGCGCAGGATCAGGCCGTTGCGCAGCGCCATGTCGCGGCACAACGCGCCAACCTTGCCGCGCTCGGGGAAGAACTCACGCCGGCGCTTGTCCGGCACCAGCTCCAGCGCACCCACCATGCCGACGATGCGCGCCTCGCCCACCAACGGGTGTTCGCCCAGCTCGCGCCAGCGCTGCGCCAGATAGGGCGCGGTATCGGTGCGGCAGGTATCGACGATTTTCTCGTCCTGGAGAATGCGGATGTTTTCCAATGCCACCGCGGTGCACACCGGATGCCCGGAATAGGTGTAGCCGTGCGCCAGCTCGCCACCCTGCTCCGCCAGCACCTTGGAGACACGGTCGTTGAACATCACCGCGCCCAGCGGCAGGTAGCCCGAGGTGATGCCCTTGGCGAGAGTCATGATGTCGGGCTGGAATCCGAAATACTGCGAGGCGAACCACTCGCCGGTACGTCCGAAGCCGCAGATCACCTCGTCGGCGATCAGCAGCACGTCGTACTTGCGGCAGATGCGCTCGATCTCCGGCCAATAGCTCATCGGCGGGATGTACACGCCGATCGCGCCCATGATCGGCTCGCCGATGAAGGCCGCGACGCGCTCCGGCCCGAGTTCGAGAATTTTCGCCTCCAGCCGCCGCGCCGCCAGCAGGCCATATTCGGCGGGCGACATGTCGCCACCGTCGGCGAACCAGAACGGCGGATCGATGTGGTGGATGTCCGGAATCGGCAACCCGCCCTGCTTGTGCATGCCCTTCATGCCGCCCAGGCTGGCGCCCGCCACCGTGGAGCCGTGGTAACCGTCGTGGCGGCCGATCAGGATGTTGCGTTGCGGTTGTCCCTGCACCGCCCAGAAATGCCGGACCATGCGCAGGATGGTGTCATTGGCCTCGGAGCCAGAGTTGGCGAAGAACGCATGGTTCAGATCGCCCGGCGTCAGCTCGGCCAACTTCGCCGCGAGGCGGATGGTGGGTTCGGTGGTGCACTGGAAGAAGCTGTTGTAGTACGCCAACTGCGTCATCTGCCGCGCCGCCACCTCGCCCAATTCCCTGCGCCCGTAACCGACGTTGACGCACCACAAGCCGGCGAAGGCGTCGAGCAACTGGTTGCCCTCCGAATCCCACACGTACACGCCCTCGCCCCGCGTCAGGATGCGCGTGCCCTTCTTCGCCAGCGCCGCATTGTCGTTGAACGGATGCAGATGGTGCGCCGCGTCCAGCGCTTGCAGGTGTTTGGTGTCGAGGAGCATGAGCGGCCTTTTGGTAGGTTTGGGTTTGCTGTGAAGCCGGGACTGGGGACTCGATGAAGCCGGGACTCGGGACTGGGGACTGGGGACTCGGAAAAGCCCGAGCGGAAAAGCCACGGCGAAAGGCCAAAGCGAAAGTTCGCAAGCTTGTAGTCCCGAGTCCCGAGTCCCGAGTCCCGAGTCCCGAGTCCCGAGTCCCGAGTCCCGAGTCCCGAGTCCCGAGTCCCAATCTGCTATGTTTCCGCCATGTCAGTCGCCGTCTTGATAGTCACCCACGAAGGAATCGGCACGCGCCTGCTGGCGGTGGCCGAACGCATGCTGGGGCGGCTGCCGCTACCTGCGCAGGCGCTGGAGGTGGCCTTCGATGCCGATCCGCAGGTGGCCCTGCTTGCCGCCAGCAGTGTGATGCGCCACCTCGATCAGGGCGACGGGGTGCTGGTGCTGACCGACCTTTACGGCGCCACCCCCGCCAACGTCGCTGCGCGGCTGGTGTTCCTTGGCACCCGGGTGCGCCGGGTCGCGGGATTGAGCCTGCCGATGCTGCTGCGCACGTTCAACTACCCCGACCTCGATCTCGATGCCATGGCCGCCGCCGCGGCCGCCGGCGCGCGCATGGGAGCGATTGTCGACGATGCGTGAGGCCTCGCTACGGGTGGAAAATCGTCTGGGCCTGCACGCCCGCGCGGCGGCGCGCCTGGTGCAGGTGTTGTCCGGCTTCCAGGCCAACGC
>JANRIF010000326.1:0-2507 GCA_033765245.1 Lysobacteraceae bacterium | reverse complement strand
TTCGATGACCTTGCACAACGACCGCCTGCTGCGCGCCTTCGCCCGCCAACCCGTGGACCGCACGCCGGTGTGGCTGATGCGTCAGGCCGGGCGCTACCTGCCCGAATACCGCGCCACCCGCGCCCGCGCCGGCAGTTTCATGGGGCTGGCAACGAATCCCGAACTGGCCTGCGAAGTCACCTTGCAACCGCTGGCGCGCTTCGACCTCGACGCCGCCATCCTGTTCTCCGATATCCTCACTGTGCCCGACGCGATGGGCCTGGGGCTGAGCTTCGAGGCCGGCGAAGGCCCGCGCTTCGCGCGTCCGGTGCGTAGCGCCGCCGACGTTGCCCGGCTGGCAGTTCCGGACATGGACACCGAGCTGCGCTACGTGATGGACGCGGTGCGGCTGATCCGCCGCGAACTGCACGGCAAGGTGCCGCTGATCGGTTTCTCCGGCAGCCCGTGGACGCTGGCCTGCTACATGGTGGAAGGCGGCGGCAGCGATAATTTCTCGACCATCAAGGCCATGGCGCTGGACGATCCGGCCATGCTGCATCGCCTGCTGGACGTGGTGACCGACGCAGTGGTGGCCTACCTCGCTGCGCAGCGTGCGGCCGGCGCGCAGGCGCTGATGGTGTTCGACACCTGGGGCGGCACGCTGGCGCCGCATCTGTATCGCGAATTCTCGTTGCGCTACCTGACCCGCATCGCGCAAACCCTGGCACGCGGCGACGGCGCCGAACGCACGCCGCTGATCGTGTTCGGCAAGGGCAACGCGCCGTATCTGGAGGAACTGGCGGCCAGCGGCGCCGAAGGCGTGGGCGTGGACTGGACCGTGAGCCTCGCAGAAGCGCGCGCGCGCACCGGCGGCATGGTAGCGCTGCAAGGCAATCTCGATCCGAGCACGCTGTACGCCTCGCCCGAGTCGATCCGTCGCGAAGTGCGCAACGCGCTGGACAGCTACGGCCAAGGCCCTGGTCACGTGTTCAATCTCGGCCACGGCCTGGCGCCGGACATGGCCCCCGAACACGTGCGGGTGCTGGTCGACGCCGTGCACGAATTTTCCGCTGCGTGAATCCGTAAAGGAGCCCGACATGACCACTGCCTCGCCGCTACGCCGCTCGCGTTCGGACCGCATGATCGCCGGCGTGATGGGCGGCCTCGCCCGCCGCTTCGATCTCAACCCCACCGGCACCCGCGTGGTGTTCGTGCTGCTCTCGATCCTGTCGGCGGCGTTTCCCGGCATCCTGGTCTATCTGCTGCTGTGGCTGCTGGTGCCGCTGGAAGATTGAACCCCCAAGGACCGCGCACGACCCGTCGTGGCCTCATGTGGGAGCGCGCCTGCGCGCGATTGTCCACGGCTCGCACAACGCCCCCATGTCCAACCCGATAACCACCGCCGTGAGTGACGCCGAACTGGTTACCGCCGTGGCGACGCTGCGCGCGGGCGGCGTGATCGGGCTGCCCACCGAAACCGTGTATGGGCTGGCTGCAGATGCGGACAACGCGGCCGCGGTGGCGCGCATCTTCGCGCTCAAGGAGCGCCCGGCCGACCACCCGCTGATCGTGCACATTGCCGATGCCACACAATTGCCGCGGTACGCGCGTGCGGTGCCGGAAGCGGCGAGGCAACTGGCGGCGGCGTTCTGGCCGGGCCCGTTGACGCTGATCCTGCACCGCCAATCCGGCGTGCTGGATGCGGTCACCGGCGGCCAGGACACCGTGGGCCTGCGCGCCCCGGCGCACCCACTGGCGCAGCGCGTGTTGCGCGCCTTCGACGGCGCGTTGGCGGCACCCTCGGCCAATCGCTTCGGCCGCATCAGCCCGACCTGCGCCGAACACGTGCGCGCCGAGTTCGGCGACGCGGTGCCGTGCGTACTCGATGGCGGGCCGTGCGCGGTCGGGATCGAGAGCACCATCGTCGACTTGACCGCCCAACCGCCGCGCATCCTGCGCCCCGGCGTGATCCGTCGCGAACAGATCGAAGCCGTGATCGGCGCCGTGGCGATGGGCGCCGCTGCCGTCAGCCCGCGCGCGTCCGGCACACTGGAGGCGCATTACGCGCCGCGCACGCCGCTGCGACTGCAGCCGCGTCATGCGATCGCCACCGCTCCGGCTTCGGCGCAACAGGTGCTGGCGCTGGACACCTTGCCGGCGAACACCGATGGCATCGCCCTGCCGGCCGACCCGCTGGCCTACGCCCACGGGCTCTACGCCGCATTGCGCGAACTCGACGCGCGCGGCAGCGCCATGATCGTGGTGGAAACGCCTCCGGCCGACGCGCCCTGGCTGGCAATTCATGATCGCCTGCGACGCGCTGCGGCGGGAGCGGGGGCGTGATGAGGCTGGGACTGGGGACTCGTTAAAGCCGGGACTCGGGACTGGGGACTGGGGACTCGGAAAAGCCACGGCAAAAGCTCAAAGCGAAAGTTCGCAAGCTTGTAGTCCCGAGTCCCGAGTCCCGAGTCCCGAGTCCCGAGTCCCGAGTCCCGAGTCCCGAGTCCCGAGTCCCGAGTCCCGAGTCC
>JANRIF010000319.1:0-6593 GCA_033765245.1 Lysobacteraceae bacterium | reverse complement strand
GTCGTTTTCGCCGCTGGCGGCGGCAACTGTCATAAAATGGCAACATGAGTGAAATATTCTGCTCACGTCCCGGGCATCACATACGCAGGCCGCTGGCCCGGATCGGCGACACCGCTGCCGTTTGGCGCGGCGCGCCCGTCGGCGGTCGACTGGTTGGGAGAGCGAAATGAAAGGTATCAACGGTTTGCTGGCAGCGGCCCTGGCCGCCACGTTGGCCGGCTGCGGTGGGCAGCGGCAGGAACAGGTCATCGTGACCATCGACGGCTCCAGCACGGTGTATCCGGTGACCGAGGCAGTCGCCGAGGAATTCCAGGCCGACAAGGCGGGTGCCGTGCAGGTCACGGTAGGCGTGTCCGGCACCGGCGGCGGCTTCAAGAAGTTCTGCCGCGGCGAAACCGACATCTCCGATGCCTCGCGCCCGATCCTTTCCGAGGAAATCGAAACCTGTCGCGCCAACGGGGTGGAATTCATCGAACTGCCGGTCGCCTTTGATGCGCTGACCGTGGTGATCAACCCGCAGAACACCTGGGCGCAGGAGATGACGGTCGCCGAGCTCAAGACCATCTGGGCGCCGGAAGCGCAGGGCACCATCACCCGTTGGAACCAGGTCAACCCGACATGGCCGGACGAGCCGCTCAAGCTGTTCGGCGCCGGCGCCGATTCCGGTACCTTCGACTACTTCACCGAGGCAGTAGTCGGCAAGGCCAAGTCCAGTCGCGGCGATTTCACCGCGAGCGAGGACGACAACGTGCTGGTCACCGGCGTGTCGCAGGACAAGAATGCGCTGGGTTTCTTCGGGTTTGCCTACTACGAGGAAAACACCGAGCGCCTGAACGCGGTGAAGGTCAAAGTCGACGCCGACGCCCCCGCGGTGGGTCCGTCCGCCGAGGCGGTGATCGACGGCAGCTACCAGCCGTTGTCGCGCCCGATCTTCATCTATGTCAATGCCAAGTCGGCCAAGGAGCGTCCGCACGTGTCGCAGTTCGTCGAGTACTACCTGAGCCATGCCGTGCCGTTGATCAAGGAGGTGAAGTACATTCCTCTGCCCGACAGCGCCTACGACGTGGCCTTGGCGAACTTCCAGGCGAACAAGACCGGGACCGTGTTTGCGGGCCACGCCGAGATCGGCGTGCGCATCGAAGACCTGCTCAAGCGCGAAGCGCGCTGAGCCGGCTCCCGCCGCTCGCGCAACTGCATGGATAGCCGATGAGCACGATGGTGGCAAAGGGGAAGCGCTCACAGGCAAGGCGCTGGCTGCGCATGCGTGAACGCCTGATCGAAGCGCTGCTGTTCGCAGCGGCGCTTTCGGCGGTGCTGATCACCGCGGCGATCGTGGTGATCCTGCTGCGCGAGTCCTCCACTTTCTTCGCGCACGTGTCGCTGCGTGAGTTCCTCACCGGCCGCGAGTGGACGCCGTTGTTCGAAAATCCCAAGTACGGCATCGCGCCGCTGGTGGCCGGTACCGTCACCACCAGTCTGGTGGCGTTGTTGGTGGCGGTGCCGCTGGGCACCGTGATGGCGATCTATCTGAGCGAATTCGCGCGGCCGCGGGTGCGCGAGGTGGTCAAGCCGCTGCTGGAACTCATCAGCGGCGTACCAACCGTGGTGTTCGGTTATTTTGCGCTGTTGTTCGTCACCCCGATGCTGCAGAAGATCGTTCCGGGTCTGCCGGGGTTCAACATGCTCGGGCCCGGCATCGTGATCGGCATCATGATCGTCCCCTACGTCAGCTCGCTGTCCGAAGATGCCATGCGCGCGGTGCCGATGCACTTGCGTGAGGCGTCCTACGCGATGGGCGCCAGCCGGTTCCAGACCGCGGCACGGGTGGTTGCTCCAGCCGCGCTCTCCGGCATCGTGGCGTCGTACATTCTTGGCATCTCGCGCGCGGTGGGCGAAACCATGGTTGTGGCGATCGCCGCCGGCCAGCAGCCCACGCTCACACTCGACCCCACCGAGGCAGCCGCTACCATCACCGCATACATCGTGCAGGTGGCGATGGGCGACCTGCCGCACGGATCGATCGGCTACCAGAGCATCTTCGCGGCCGGCCTGACCCTGTTCGCGATGACCCTGGCGTTCAACTTGATCGGCCACTGGGTGCGCAAACGTTATCGCGAGGCGTACTGATGGCACTGACTACGCAGCAGATACAGGCGCTGATCAAGCGCCACAAGCTCAAGGACATGCTGTTCGATGCCCTGGGCCTCACCGTCATGCTGGCGGCGATGCTGGTGCTGTTCGCCCTGTTCGCGCAACTGGTGATGGACGGCGCCGCCCGCATCGACGGCGATTTCTTCGCCAGTTTCCCCTCGCGGCACGCAGCGCGCGCCGGCATTCTGTCGGCCTGGGTCGGCAGCGTGATGGTGATGCTGGTGACCGCGCTGGCGGCGGTGCCGGTGGGCGTTGCCGCCGGCGTGTACCTGGAGGAATACGCGCGCAAGGGGTTGCTGGCGGAGATCATCGAGATCAACGTCTCCAACCTCGCCGGCGTGCCGTCGATCATCTACGGCCTGCTCGCACTGGGCCTGCTGGTCTACCAGATGGGACTGGGCCACAGCATCCTCACCGCCGGATTGACCCTGGCGATGCTGATCCTGCCGATCGTCATCGTGTCCACCCGCGAAGCGATTCGCGCGGTGCCGCAGAGCATTCGCGAGGCGTCGTATGCGCTGGGCGCGACGCAGTGGCAGACCGTGCGCCACCATGTACTGCCGTACTCGTCGGCGGGCATCCTGACCGGCGTGATCATCGGGCTGTCGCGCGCGATCGGCGAGACCGCCCCGATCATCACCATCGGCGCGCTCACCTTCATCGCCTTCCTGCCGCCGCCCGCGATCACCAGCAATGCCCCGTTCCTCAACTTCGACTGGCTGTTGTCGCCGTTCACGGTGATGCCGATCCAGATGTTCAACTGGATCTCGCGCCCGGACCCGCAATTCCACGTCAACGCCGCCGCCGCCGGGGTGGTGCTGGTGGCGATGACCCTTCTCATGAATGCCTGCGCGATCTGGCTGCGCTACCGTGCCCGCCAGCGCATCAAGTGGTGACCCGATGACCAGCCCTGTGGACCGCAACAAGGCGGAAGTGCGCAATCTCAATTTCTATTACGGCGATTTTCGCGCGCTCAAGGACGTCAGCCTCAACGTGGCCGACAAGGAAGTGACTGCGTTGATCGGGCCGTCGGGCTGCGGCAAGTCGACCCTGCTGCGCTGCTTCAACCGCATGCACGACCTGTATCCCGGCAGCCGCTACGAAGGCGAGATCCGGCTGTATCCGGACGACGTCAACCTGCTGGCGCCGGAAGTCGACCCGATCGAAACGCGGATGCGCATCGGAATGGTGTTCCAGAAGCCCAATCCGTTTCCGAAGTCGATCTTCGAGAACGTCGCCTACGGCCTGCGCGTGATGGGCGAGCGACGTCCCGCGATCCTTGCCGAGAAAGTGGAAAAAGCACTGCGCGACGCGGCGTTGTGGGACGAGGTGAAGGATCGGCTGGATGGCCTTGCGACCAGCCTGTCGGGCGGCCAGCAGCAGCGCCTGTGCATTGCCCGCACACTCGCGACCGAGCCGGAAATCGTGCTGTTCGACGAGCCCACCTCGGCGCTGGACCCGATCGCCACCGCAAACATCGAAGAACTGATCATGGAGTTGCGTAGTCAGGTGACCATCCTGATCGTCACTCACAACATGCAGCAGGCGGGCCGGGTGTCGCGCTACACCGCCTTCATGTATTTGGGTGAACTGGTGGAATACGGCGAGACCGAACAGGTGTTCACCAAGCCCCGGAAAGAGCAAACTGAGAATTACATTACCGGCCGCTTCGGCTGACAGGGAGGACAGGACATGTCCATCACCACGGGCGCCCACACGCTCAAGAAATTCGATGAGGAACTCTCCACCCTGCGCGATCTGGTGCTGAAGATGGGCGGCGAGGTGGAGGAACAGGTGTCGCGCGCGATCGGCGTGCTCGAGGGCGGCGACCCGGTCGCCGCGCGCGAGGTGGTGGAGCGCGATCGCGACATCGACCGGCTCGAACTCAAGGCCGACGAGGAGGTGGCGCAACTGCTGGCGCTGCGCTCGCCGCTCGGCGTCGACCTTCGCACCGTGTTGACCCTGTCCAAGACCGTGAACGACCTCGAACGCATCGGCGACGAGGCCAAGAAGATCGCCCGCATCGCGCTGCAACTGCACGAGGAAGGGCGCGACGCTGGGCAGATCGCGCAATCGAGCCAGGTCTCGGCGCTGTCGCGTCATGCGCTGGCGATGCTGCACGGCGCGCTGGACGCGTTGGTACGGCTGGACCTCGAACGCGCCGCGCAGGTAAAGGACGACGACGACACGCTCGACGCCGGCTACAAGGCCATCATCACCGGCATCAAGGAATTCGCCAACCGTTACCCCGATGCGGTGGGGCAGGTGATCCAGGTGATGTTCGCCGTCAAGGCGCTGGAGCGGATCGGCGATCACGCCAAGAACATCGCGCAGTACGTGTTCTACCTGGTCGAAGGCCGCGACATCCGTCACCCCAAATCCAACCCCGCACTCAAGCGCGACGGGGAATAGCAGACGTTGGGTGGTTGCGGGAGCGCGCTCGCGCGATAGCGCGGCGTCGCGTCCGCGCCGGTGGTGCTCCCGGATGTGCGAATGCTTCGGGTGCATGGATGCGCAGGAGCGGCTGGCGCTGGCCCCGTCGATTTCTCGGTTCTATCCCTATTTCTACTGTGTTACTAAAAACCATGTCATGATCCCGCCATCGTTGAGCGTCGTGGGAGGTGGACTATGGGCACGAGCCTGGAGACACGCTTTGAGCGGTATTGCGAGACGCTGGTGCTGGCCATGGGGCACGCGGATCGTGCGGCGCCTACGCGGTGGTACCTGCAAGGATTGATGCTGCCGGGCGGGCGCAAGAGCGTGGAGCCGATGGCGGCGCGTGTGCGGCCACAGGAGGTGCGTTCGGCCCACCAATCGATGCATCACTTGGTGTCGACATCGGAATGGAGCGACGACGCGGTGCTGGCAACGGTCGCAGCACAGGTGTTGCCGGTAATGACACGGCACGGACAGGAGCCGTGTTACTGGATCATCGACGACACCGGGTTTCCGAAGAAGGGCACGCATTCGGTGGGCGTGGCCCGGCAGTATTGCGGACAGACCGGCAAGACCGACAACTGCCGGGTGGCGGTGAGCCTGTCGCTGGCGACGGCCACGGACAGCCTGCCGTTGTTTTATCAGCTTTATCTGCCGGCCGAGTGGGCCGACGATCCGCAGCGATGCGCAGACGCCGGGGTGCCCGAGTCGGTGGGCTTCCTGAGCAAGAACCGGATTGCCGCCGCGCAGATCCGGGCGGCTGTCGCCGCCGGCGTGCCGCGGGGCGTGGTGCTGGGGGATGCGGCGTACGGCGATGACTGTGGGCTGCGCGACGAGCTCAGCGAACAAGGCCTGATCTATGCGGTGGGCGTGCGGCCACTGACGACGGTGTGGTGGGGCAAGTATCAACCGGCCACCGCCCCGCCACCGGCGGCCATAGGCCGCCCGCGGGTGCGGGTGCTGCGCGATGGAGCGCACCCACCGATCAACGTGCGCGCCCTGGCGCAGGCGCTGCCGGCGAGTGCGTATCGCACCATCGCCTGGCGCCAAGGTGTTGCGGAAAAATTGTCCGGTCGCTTTGCCCGTGTGCGCGTGGTGACCGCCCACGACAGCCGCGCCCGAGCTCCCGAGTGGCTGGTCATCGAGTGGCCCCGCGGCGAAGCCGAACCGACCCGCTACTGGTTCTCGACACTCTCCGAACACATCGCCTTCAAAGACCTTGTCGATGCGATCAAGGGGCGCTGGCGCATCGAGCGCGATTACCTGGAACTCAAACAGGAACTCGGCCTGGGCCATTACGAAGGCCGCAACTGGCGCGGCTTTCATCATCATGCCAGCCTGTGTATCGCTGCCTATGGCTTTTTGCTGCTGGATCGCCTGCGCTGCGGTAAAAAAAACCGTGTGCGATTCAAAGTGCCTGCCGTACCCGAAGGCTTCCGCCCGCGCGGGGCTGGGGCCGATGCAACGGCATCTGCCGTGGTCGATCGCCACCACGCGCTTCCGCCTCGCGCGCGTCATCGCCCGACGCCTGTCCCGCTGTCCATGCTGCGGCAGAGCGTACCGAAGAGTCATGCAACTTTAGTAACACAGTAGAACTATCGGAGCACGCATTTTTCGTGTGCGAAGGGTGGATGCGGGAGAGGCGCGTGCTACCCAGCTTCCAAAGCAAAGCGTTCGCCCGCCTGCGGCGTGCGAGTCACTTTTTGGAGGCGCAAACAACCAAAAACGCCCGCGCCGGACGCGCGCCGGTCCGGCTCCTGCCGTGTCGCCGTCGTCGTTACGCATCCTGCTCCACGACGCCGGCCCACGGCGCCCATCCGTGGGCGCCGGCTCAGCGGGGCGAGGCAGTGCCTCGCCTGATCCGCTTCGCCCCTGCGCTTCTCGCCGCTCGCGGGTCGGCGCCAAACTCGCACGTCCATGTGCTCAGACAGTGGCGCCTTTCCCCCGCGAGCGGCTCCGATGCTCGGCGCGCTTTACGGCGCCCTGTCGCACTCGACCGAGCAAGC
>JANRIF010000318.1:0-8480 GCA_033765245.1 Lysobacteraceae bacterium | reverse complement strand
TTTGCTGCCGAAGAACGCCAGCAGCAGCAGGATCATCGCTGCCAAGGTGAGCCGCACCGCGCGCCGGCCGCGCCAGCCGCGCCAGCGCCGTCCCAGCAGCAGCACGCCGAATACCGTCCACGACAGCAGGCTGAGCACGGTCTTGTGCACCAGATGCTGCGCGAATAGATCCTCGACGAACAGCACTCCGGTAACCAGGGTGAAGCTGAGCAGCACGAAGCCGACCGTGATGGTGCGGAAGAGCAGCGTTTCCAGTTGCGTCAACGGTGGCAATGCCCGCAGCATGCCGGTGAAGCGCCGTTGACGCAGCGCGCGTTCCTGCAGCCAGGACATCACCGCCAAAATTGCCGCCAACGCCAGCGTGGCGTAGGCCAGCAGCGCCAGCCAGGCATGCAGGCCGATGCGCCAGTCGAGCATGTCCGGACTGCTGGCACGATTGCCGACGCTGGCGAAAGCCAATGCCGCCAGCGCCGCCAGCGGAAACACCACAACCCCCAACGCATCCAGTCGCTGGCGTCGCCCCGCCAGCGCGGTGAGCGTGGCCATGCCGAGGCCGACCAGCGACAGCGCCGCAAAAAAATGCAGGTCGGCGCCACCCGCCTGCCACCACAAACGGGCGTGCACCAGCGCGTGGATGGACGCGCCAATCAGCCCAAGGCGCAATGCGTTGGTGTTGTCGGAGTCGGGATCGAACACGTTTCGGGTCAGTGCCCGGGTGGCGATCAGGTAGGCAAGCGCGGCGGCGATGGCGATCCACATGGGGTGAGTTTGGCACAGGCTCTGCTTGGGAAAAACGTCGGCGCTATACTTTGCGGCCCTTTCCCCCGGTTCAAGCCCCATGTTCGAGTCGCTCACCCAGCGCCTTTCCGGCACTCTGCAACGCCTGCGCGGCCGCGGCCGGCTCAGCGAGGAAAACATCCGTGAGAGCCTGCGCGAGGTCCGCATCGCGCTGCTGGAGGCAGACGTCGCGCTGCCAGTGGTGCAGGCGCTGATCGAGCGCATCAAGGTGCGTGCCGTTGGACAGGAGGTGCTGCGCAGCCTCACTCCAGGTCAGGCGCTGATCAAGGTGGTGCGCGACGAACTCACCACGGTGATGGGCGCGCAGGCGAGCGAGCTCAACCTCAACGTGCCGGCGCCAGCGGTAATCCTGATGGCGGGCCTGCAGGGCGCCGGCAAGACCACCACCGTCGCCAAGCTGGCGAAACACCTCAAGGAACGCCGCAAGAAGAAGGTGATGGTGGTGTCGGCCGACGTGTATCGCCCGGCCGCGATCGAGCAGCTCAAGACTCTCGCCGAGCAGGTGCAGGTGCTGTTCTTCCCATCCTCGCCCGATCAATCGCCCGAAGCGATCGTGCGCGCTGCCATTGCCGATGCCCGCAAGAGCTTCGTCGACGTGCTGCTGGTGGATACCGCCGGACGCCTCGCCATCGACGAAGCGATGATGGCGGAGATCAAGGCTCTGCATGCGGCGGTGAATCCGGTAGAGACCCTGTTCGTGGTCGATGCCATGACCGGCCAGGATGCCGCCAACACGGCCAAGGCCTTCGCCGAAGCGTTGCCGCTGACCGGCGTGGTGCTGACCAAGACCGACGGCGATGCGCGCGGCGGCGCGGCGTTGAGCGTGCGTTACATCACCGGTCGTCCCATCAAGTTCATCGGTGTCAGCGAAAAGCCCGATGGCCTGGACGTGTTCCATCCCGATCGTGTCGCCAGCCGTATTCTCGACATGGGCGACGTGCTGTCGCTGGTGGAGCAGGTCGAGCATCAGGTCGACCGGGAAAAGGCCGCCAAGTTTGCCGAGAAGGTCGCCAAGGGCAAGAAGTTCGACCTTGCCGACATGCGCGACCAGCTCGAACAGATGCAGAGCATGGGTGGCATCGGCGCACTGATGGAAAAGCTGCCCGGCATGGGGCAGGTGCCCGATCACGTGAAAGGGCAGGTGGGCGGCAAGGAAGTGCCGCGCATGATCGCCATCATCAACTCGATGACCAAGAAGGAGCGCCGGCATCCGGCCCTGCTCAACGGCTCCCGTCGCGCCCGCATCGCCAGCGGCTCGGGCACCACCCCGGCCGACGTCAACCGTCTGCTCAAGCAGTATCAGCAGATGGAAAAGATGATGTCCAAGCTCTCGCAGGGCGGTATGAAGGGTTTGATGCGCGGCATGAAGGGAATGATGGGCGGTGGCGGGCCGGGTGGGTTCCCGATGCGTTAGGGACCGGAAGGCGGCGGTCTGCGGTCCGCCGGGAGTGTAAGGGGTGCAAAGAGCCGGGCTGGATTCGTGCCGTGTGCGCACCGAGCGCCGTTTGCTACTCAGAGCGCGCCATGGCGTCGCCCGAGTCCTGAGACAAGAAGCAAGAGCTTTCACCCGCCTGCGGCGTGCGAGTTACTTTTTGTGGCGCAAAAAGTAACCAAAAACGCCGCGCCGAACGCGCGCCGGTCCGGCTCCTGCCGAACCGGTGCCCTCCGCTTCTCGGCAGTCGCAGGCCGGCGCCAACTCGGGCATCCATGCCCTCAAACAGTGGCGCCTTTCCCCTGCGCCTGCCTGCGATGCTCGGCGCGCTTTACGGCGCCCTGTTTCCCACGACCGCGCATCCATGCGCTACATGTCGGCTTTTCCGTTTCATCCCGTAGCCGCAACGCAATTTCGTTGCCGCGAGCTTGACAGGCCGCGTGGAGGTGAGAGCCTTTTCCCGAGTCCCGAGTCCCGAGTCCCGAGTCCCGAGTCCCGAGTCCCGAGTCCCGAGTCCCGAGTCCCGAGTCCCGAGTCCCGGCTTCACCAGAATCCCGAACACCCAACCCATTTCAATCCACCCGCCAATGCCTTACACTACTCCGCTTCCTGTGCCCCGTTCGGGGTGCTGGTTCTTTCCCTCGAACAGCAGAGCATCTACGACATGGTCAAGATCCGTCTGACCCGCGGTGGCGCCAAGAAGCGTCCCTTCTATCACATCGTGGTCACCGACCAGCGCAACAAGCGCGATGGCCGCGCGCTGGAGCGTGTGGGCTACTACAACCCGATCGCCGGCGCCAACGAGACGCGGGTCGAGCTCGATGCCAGCCGCATCCAGCATTGGGTGGACAACGGCGCGCAGATGACCGACAAGGTCCGTCAGCTCGTCCGCGACGCCGCCGCCAAGGCTGCTGCCTGAGCGTGAGCGCGCGCGAGAAGGGCCGGCCCGCTCCGGCCCTTTCGCTCCGGTGGTGCGGCCGATGAGCGTCGAATCGTCGCTGGTGCCCACCGATTCCGCCGCCGCGGGCGATCGCCTCATTCCGCTGGGCCGCATCGTCGGCCTGTTCGGCGTCAAGGGCGAGCTCAAGCTCGAATCCGACACCGAACCGCGAGACGCCATTTTTCGCTATCAACCTTGGGAACTGCGCATGCCGAATGGCCGCAACTCCTGGGTGCAGGGCGTGCATGGCCGCGATACCGGTCGCAACGTGATCGCCCGCTTTCCCGAGGTTGACGACCGCGACCAGGCGCAGCTACTGGTGGGCGCGCAGATATGGGTGCCGCGCAAGCACCTGCCCGCCTCGAAGCCCGGTTCCTATTACTGGGTGGACCTGGAAGGCATGGCGGTGCAGACCCTCGACGGCGTTGCGCTCGGCCGGGTGTCGCACATGCTTGCGACGGGCGCCAACGACGTCATGGTGATCGAGGGCGAGCGCGAGCGGTGGGTGCCCTTCATCCTCGACAACTACGTGAAGTCGGTCGATCTCGAGGCGCGCCTGATCCGCGTCGACTGGGATCCGGAATTCTGAGACGCCCGTTTCCGGAGGCGCACCGTGCGCATCGACGTTCTCACCCTGTTTCCCGAATTCATCGACCAGGCCGCCGGTCTGGGCGTGGTTGGGCGTGCGCGCGAACGCGCCCTGCTGGACCTGCATTGCTGGAACCCGCGCGATTACGCCAGCGACAACTACCGCCGTGTGGACGACCGCCCGTTTGGCGGCGGTCCAGGCATGGTGATGCTGATCGAACCCCTGCGCGCCTGCATCACCGCCGCGCGCGCTGCGGCCGGCCCGGCGCCATTGATCTACCTGAGCCCGCAGGGCGAACGCCTGACCCAGCGCACCGTGCGTGAACTGGCCGCGCTGCCGCGTCTGTTGTTGCTGTGCGGGCGCTACGAAGGCATCGATGAGCGCCTGATCGTGCGTGAAGTGGACCGCGAACTTTCGATCGGCGATTACGTGCTGTCCGGCGGCGAGCTGGCGGCAGCGGTGCTGATCGATGCGGTGGGGCGGCTGCAGGAAGGCGCGCTGCAGCATGCCGATTCCGCGCGTCAGGACAGTTTCGAGGACGGCCTGCTCGACTGTCCGCACTTCACCCGCCCCGAGCGCGACGGCGACGACGTGGTGCCGGAGGTGTTGCTCAGCGGCGACCATCGCGCCATCGCGCGCTGGCGTCGCCAGCAATCGCTCGGTCGCACCTGGCTGCGGCGCCCCGATCTGCTGGCGCGGATGGTGCTCGGCAAGGAGGACCGCGCGCTGCTGGCGGCGTTCCAGCGCGACTGGATGGACACCCATCCGGCAGCGCCCGATCGCGACGCTTGAGCGGGCCGGGGCCGATGTCGCGCCTTGGCTGCTGCATCCGTCGCCCGCAAGCGGCCTCCCACAACAGCGCAGGCGGATTGCAGTACTCCTTGTGGGATCGCGCTTGCGCGCGACAGCAGCCGCGGTTTGGGTAGATACCTGTCGCCCGTAAGCGGCCTACCACGACCGCGCAAGCAGCCCGTTGCCACGGTAGCCATTCGCATCCGAATGCGGCTATAATGACCGACTAATCGCCGCGACGGCTCGCGGGCATTCGTAACAACCCAGGTCGGTGACCCCATGAACAAACTCCTCCAGCAATTTGAAGCCGACCAGATGCAGCACAAGCTGCCCGAGTTCGGCCCCGGCGACACCGTGGTCGTCAACGTCAAGGTCAAGGAAGGCAACCGCGAGCGCGTGCAGGCCTACGAGGGCGTGGTCATCGCCATCAAGAATGCCGGCCTCAACTCCGCCTTCACCGTGCGCAAGATTTCCCACGGCTTCGGCGTCGAGCGCGTGTTCCAGTCGCACAGCGCCATCATCGACTCGGTCGAAGTGAAGCGCCGCGGCCGTGTCCGCGCCGGCAAGCTGTACTACCTGCGCGACCTGGAAGGCAAGAAGGCGCGCATCAAGGAAGACCTGGGCGGCAAGGCTCGCGCCAAGGTCTCCAGCGTCAAGTAACGCGCCATCCATCACGCATCACCGCAACGGCCACCTTTGGGTGGCCGTTTGCGTTGTGGGGCTTGAAATGGGCCGCGTGGCGCCCATGTTGGCAGGCTGGTTCCCGATCGCACGAGCCCCCCACATGACCACCGAAACCTTCAGTTTTCAGGCCGAAGTCCAGCAAGTCCTCAAGCTGGTCATCCACTCGCTGTACTCGCACAAGGAAATCTTCCTGCGCGAGTTGGTCTCCAACGCCTCCGATGCCTGCGACAAGCTGCGCTTCGAGGCGCTGCAGAACGCCGATCTGTACGGCGACCAGCCCGGCCTGAACATCTACCTGAGCGCCGACAAGGAAGCGCGCACCCTCAGCATCCGCGACAGCGGCATCGGCATGAGCCGGCACGAGCTGATCGAGAACCTGGGCACCGTGGCGCGCTCGGGCACCCGCAAATTCCTCGAAGCACTCTCCGAGGACAAGCGCGGCGACGCGCAACTGATCGGCCAGTTCGGCGTCGGCTTCTACGCCGCGTTCATCGTCGCCGACAAGGTCAGCGTGACCTCGCGCCGCGCCGGCAGCGACGAAGCCTGGACCTGGACCAGCGCCGAAGGCGGCAACACCTTCGAAGTGTCGTCAGCCGCAGCCGACAGCCCGCGCGGCACCACCGTCACCCTGCATCTGCGCGATGACGAGAGCGAGTTCCTGGACGACTGGCGTCTGCGCTCGCTGGTGCATCGCTACTCCGAGCACATCGGCTTCCCGATTCACATGCGGGCGGAAAAGAAGGGCGATGACGAGAGCGACGACGCCAAGGCCGGATCGAACGAGTGGGAGACCGTCAATCAAGCCTCGGCGCTGTGGACCAAGCCCAGGAACGAACTCAGCGACGCCGACTATCAGGCGTTCTACCAGCACGTCTCGCACGATTTCGGCGAGGCGCTGGCGTGGACCCACAACCGCGTCGAGGGCAACCAGAACTTCACCTCGCTGCTGTACCTGCCGGCCAAGGCGCCGTTCGACATGTTCAGCGGACGCGACGAGCGCAAGGGCCTGAAGCTCTACATCAAGCGCGTCTTCATCATGGATGCCTCCGAGCAGATGCTGCCCAACTACCTGCGCTTCGTGCGCGGCGTGGTGGATTCGGACGATCTGCCGTTGAATGTCAGCCGCGAGCTGCTGCAATCGAGCCGTCAGGTCGAGCGCATTCGCGGCGCCCTCACCAAGCGCACGCTGGACCTGCTGGATCGTCTCGCCAACGAGGACAAGGAGAAGTACGACAGCTTCTGGCAGCAGTTCGGCAACGTGCTCAAGGAAGGCGTGGTGGAGGACAACGGCAATCGCGAGCGCATCCTCAAGCTCGCACGTTTCCCCTCCAGCCTGAGCCAGAGCGCCGACGATCGCGTCAGCCTCGACGCCTACATCGCGCGCATGCAGCCCGAGCAGAAAGCGATCTACTACGTCACTGCCGACGGCTGGAACGCCGCACGCCGCAGCCCGCAGATCGAAGCGCTGACCCAGCGCGGGATCGAAGTGTTGCTGCTGCACGAGCGCGTTGACGAATGGATGGCCGGCTACCTGCACGAATACGACGGCAAACCGCTGCGCAACGTTGCCAAGGGCGAACTCGACGCCGACCTGCCCAGCGCCGAAGCCGACAAGGGAAAAGCCGAACAGGCCGACAAGGACGCCGCACCGCTGATCGAGCGCCTCAAGCACCTGCTCGGCGACAAGGTGAGTGGCGTCAAGGTATCGCGTCGCCTGGTCGATTCCCCCGCCTGCCTCGTCACCGGCGAACACGACATGGCCCCGCACATGCAGCGCCTGCTCGCCGCCGCCGGCCACGCCATGCCGCAGTCAGCACCGACGCTGGAAATCAATCCCGGCCATCCGCTGCTGCAGCGCCTTGCCAACGAGGCAGATACCGCCAAAGCCGACGACCTCGGTTGGCTGCTACTCGAACAGGCCCAACTCACCGCCGGCGCCGCGCTCGACGATGCTGCCGGTTTCGTGGCGAGGATGAATCGGTTGATCGGCGCGTAAGTCGCCCGGCCTCGCGTCGTCGCAAGTCACTCACCGTCGGTGCGCCGGCGTGGGATCTGGCGACGTTGCCGACGACCCAGGTTGGCGATGGGCGAAGCGCGCCAGCCCCGATGTGCAAGCGTGCTGCGGCGCGCTTGCAGGGCCATCGATCAATCGCTGGTCATCGTGCCGGTGACCTCTTGCGGCAGTGCAAGCGAGGCCTGCCCGAACGCATAGCGCCAGCCATCGGCGGTGCGGACATAGGTGTCGGTAAACCACAACGAGCGATCGAATGCGACATTGCCGGCGGTGCGCGTGCCCTTGATGCGCAGCAACGCCGTCACTGTCGCGGTGTCGTTGCCGAACAGGCGCACGGTTTGGGTGCCGGGAACTTCCACTTGCTGGTCGTACGCGATGTCGCGATTGCGCGCCGAATCGAGCAGTTGGCTACGGTTGTAGATGCGGCCGTCGCCGAGCACCAGCACGAAGTCCGGGTGCAGGATGCGGTCCATGCCGCGCCAGTCGTTGCGTTCGACGGCCTGTTGGTAGGCGGTGTCGATCGCCGCAATCGCAAGGATGTCCGGGGCGGTGGCGGTTTCGGCGGTTGCGGCGATGGGCAGTACGGCGGTCATCGCGGCAAGGCAAAGAGGGATGGTACGCATGGCTTGATCGCTTCCACAGGAAAGGGAAAGCCATGCTGGACCCGCCGCAGCTTTCAATCTTGGAGAATCTTGCGGTAGCGCCGTGCGCGTTGACGAAAGCGTCCCGGAGACACCCCGGCGGCACGGCGAAAGGTGCGGACGAAATTGGACAGGTCGTTGAAGCCGGCATCGAGAGCGACGTCGGTCACGCTGTCATCGGACTCGGCGAGCAGGCCCGTGGCGCGGCGCAGGCGCGAGCGGACCAGGTACTGGTGCGGCGTTACGCCGAGTACCCGCGTGAAGATGCGCAGGAAATGGAACGGACTGAGCCCGGCGTTGGCGGCCATGAGGTCGAGATTCAGTGCCGCCTGCGAGTTGTCGTCGATCCAGAGCGCTGCCTCGATTGCGCGTTTGTGCTGGCGGGTATCGATGCTGGGCACAGCGTGCGGCGATCCGGACACCAGCGTGGCAAGACGCTGCGACAGCACCAATCCGACCTCGTCGCAACCGACATCGCTGTGGCCCTGGGTGGCGGACCACGCCAATTCGCCCAGCACCATCAACTCCGGTAACGGCGGCACCGCGCCGATACGCCATAGCTTGTCATCGCCCCCGATCCGCGCAGCGAA
>JANRIF010000316.1:0-5236 GCA_033765245.1 Lysobacteraceae bacterium | reverse complement strand
GGGCCATTGAGACATGACGGGCGACCCTCACGCTGCGAGGCGCCGCAGCTCGGCTTGAACATAAATCGTACGAGCCTCGACGGCGACGACGATCGTGCGGTCGGCTGGCGTGATCTGCGCTGCGGGGTTGAGGGTTGGGCTGCCCACGCTTGGGGCCCCCGTTGCGATGCCCGTTGCGACCAGGGCGTGAACCTGCCGCAGCGTAGGACTGCCAACGCTGGGCGCGCCAGTGGAGACGCTGTCGGGCGCCAACGCATGGGCGCTGTTTGACAGGGCGGGCTCGCCAGCCGTTGGCGCGCCGGTGGAAACGCCCACAGCGACGAGCGCCTGCACCTGGCGAAGCGTCGGCGCGCCGGTGGTCGGGGCTCCCGTCGACACATTGTTTGGTGTGAGCACCTGTCTCTGCGCCAAGGCGGGGGAGCCCGTTGTCGGGGCGCCCGTCGATACACTGGCGGGGGCCATGGCCTGCGCCTGCGTCAGCGAAGGCGCGCCGACCGTTGGCGCGGCAGTCGAAACAGCCGCAGGCGTGAGCGCATGCTTTTGCGCAAGCGTCGGACTGCCGACCGTCGGCGCGCCGGTGGAAACGCTGACGGCGGTGAGGTCTTGTGCGGTCGATCCGCCCAACCACCACGCCGACCAGATAGTCCCGTCGGCGTTGTCGTGGTTCAGGTCGCCCAGCAAAAGCGTCGTGGTCAGGACGCCGGGGAGGCTGCCGTTCCACGACGACAGGAATGGAAAATTCCCGTCGGCCATAGGCTTAACCCTGAGTTACTTGCACAGCACCATTCAGGCGGAACGCTCCGGTCGCAGACTGCTGAAACAGTGTCCACAAAACGCTGTTATTGAACAGGCGGGGTAACCCACCTGTGAGCGTATCAACGGCGCCGGGTATATCCGTTCCATAGATAGGAACAACCGCAATAGGGCGATAAGCGACAAGATTGATTGTACCACTCGTCCACGTCGCGCTGAGGGTGACAGATTGAACGGAGCGAACACCGCGGTCGCCAGCCTGTAGGCCGATGCGAAAGAAGGAACCGATTGGTGAGGTCGAGGTGGTGGCATCGCTGTTTGTGCCCGTGCGTCCGCTTGTTCCTTCTGAGTTTGTGTAGCTGACAGTGATCGTCGGCGTACCCGCGCCCGTTTGCGCACTGACTTCTATGCCAAGAAACACACCGTCGCCGTTTGTCGTCCCGTTAGCGTCGCGAGCCGGCCATGTCGGTGAGGTTATGTTTTGCGCGCTTGTAGATGTGATCGTGAAACCGCCATTGTGCCACAAGCGGTCAGCCAGCATTATAATGCCGTTGCCAGTACTGGCCGACACGAAAAATCGGTTCAGGTATGTGTTGCCACTGACCGGGTTGTCGAACGGTATCGCGCCCGCTATGGGCGCCTCTAGGATAACTCCGTTCAGCGTCGAGTCGAATGCGCCCGGCCCTGGCACTCCGGCCCTATCCCACGTCGAATGAAGTCTCCCGGCCACCGGTGTCGTGGTGATGGCTTTGCTCAACATACGGAGGGGCCGCATTCCGGCCAGAGCACCATCAACGCTTGTAATTGCCATTGCCTAGCCCTGCGCCAAACTTAGCGAGCCGCCAAAAAGAAGATTATTGTTTTCTTGAGAAGCGAATACGGCGTAGAGCGTTGCCCCGTTCGGCACTTTCGGCATGCCGCAGGTTAGAGCATCCTCTGAGAAAGAGCCAAACATCGGCCCCCCGTGCGCTGGCGCTCCCATAACTGGGCGATAGGCCACAAGATGAGCGGTGCCTGAAACCCATGATGAACTGAGTGTTACGGATTGAACGGAGCGAACACCGCGGTCGGCGCCTTCCAGACTAATGGGCAGCATCGATCCTGCCGTCGGAGACGCTACAGTGGGTGTGATGTTTGTTCCTGTCCTACCAGATACCCCATTTGAGTTTGTGTAGCTGACAGTGATCGTCGGCGTACCCGCCCCTGCGGATACACTCAATTCAAGGGCGAGAAGAACGCCGTCGCCGTCTGTAGCTTCGTTCGCATCGCGCGGCGGCCAGGTCGGGGACGTGATCGACTGCGCGCTCGTACTTGTGATGTCGATGCCGCCATTGTGCCAGAGCCTGTCGCAAAAGAGAAAAAAGCCGTTCATTGAAGTGGAGCCGCTTCTGGCCCGGAAGCCGACAATACGTGTTTCCTTGCCGCTCGCAGGCTCAGGGAACGGGAACCCGCCAACAGCAGATGTCAGCGTTACGCCATTGAGCGTCGAGTCGAATGCGCCCGCGTTCGGC
This sequence comes from Lysobacteraceae bacterium, assembly GCA_033765245.1. Taxonomy (GTDB): domain Bacteria; phylum Pseudomonadota; class Gammaproteobacteria; order Xanthomonadales; family Xanthomonadaceae. The sequence continues at coordinate 2,972 of JANRIF010000316.1, read as the reverse complement.
GCCCTAAACCAGAGCGAGCGATACGTAGGGGTTGAGACGCCGTTCGCGTTGCCTTTGGAAATTAGGATCGGCGGTAGCAGCCCATCCTTGGCTTGCTGAAGCGTGGTAATGGCCACTGCCTATTCCTCGACCTTCTCAAGGTGCGCTGCATCGAAGTCGCGATCACCGCAAATCTGAAATGCGCCCGTTTCGGGGTTCACGCCGTCGATAGTGTAGACATAGGGAAAGGCCATATCGAACGGCGCCCTTACACGCACGCGATCACCGATTTGCAGGTCCATTTTAATTTCCCACCATTATAAGCTTCGGCTTGCGCTCAACTTCATCTGCATGGCGCAGCATCGCACCGGCAAGCTCGCGAAGGGCGCGGGGCATATCCAGCGGCGCTGCGTTGCTCGCGATATGCAATGCGCCCGGTCCCGGCAGAAACCCGACAATGAGGTGCGGGGCCCCCTGGCTGTCGAGATCCCGCGCGATCGGATCAATTGCCAGTCGAAGATAGTCGTGCGGTCCTATGTTCATCACATCACTCCGGCCTGCGGCCCGCTGCGAACACAGCCATCACCAGCATCCCGATCGTCCCGCCGATCCAGAGACCCATGAGGAAGTCCATCACGCCGCGTCCGGCACGCCGACATCAAAGGCGGTCGTCGACCAGGTGTTCCCATCGATCAGCACCTGGTCATTGGTCAGCGCACCGGTCGCAAGCAGGCGGCTGTTGACGTGATCGGCCAGCGCCCAAAACATCTCGCTGTCGCCGCCGCCGCCGGTGTTCACGACACCATCGGTGACCGCCGCGACCGTCGTCTTCCTCCCGCCGCCCGTGCGATCGGAAGCGGCCCCCATCGTGGGTGAGTTTTTGTAGCCAACCATGAAGGTGGCGCTTGCTTCGGTGTAAGTCGTCGGCTCAGCCGAACAGATGAACAGGCGCGTCGCCTCGCGCACCTTCTCGACGAGACCATCAAGGCAGTAGTCAGCGATCAGGGGCATAGGCGTCTCCGCGAACCCGCAGAGACTAGGCCGCCGGCGGCGGAGGCGGGTTCGGTGTGTTCGGTGGCAGCCGGAGGAAGCGCCGCAGGGCATCGTTCAGTGTCACGAACAGGCCCTTGTTGTTGTCGATCAGACGGATCGCAAAGATTAGCGCCGCGATGATCACGCCGGCGTCCGTCGTGGAGATCCCCAGGCCGGTCATCTGCTCGGCCTGGCGGACCACATCCGTCATTGTGACGTCGCCAGCCATGGCCTGGGCGAGCTGCTCCATGCCCGTCTGGCCGACCAGCGCAACCGTGAGAACGCCGCCGGCCGCGTATGTGCCAATCATGCGGATCGCTCGCCCCCATCCCTACCGGCCCGCTTGGGCTTGCTAACCAGGACGTAAGCGCCCGCCGCGATCAGCAGCACCGTGACGATGTTCATCTCCGCCCGGCCGGACCACACGGTCGGCTCCGAGCGGAAGAGCTCCACCAGGCAGTAGACGCCAAGCCAGGCGATGGACGGGATTGCCACCAGCAGCCGGATCGCGATGTGCGCCTGGGGCCGGAAGATCCAGAGCAGGAATCCGATGATCCCCACGATCGCGAGTGCCATGCCGAGCTGGTGGTCCATCACGCAACCTTCCTGAGAAGCCGCACCGCCCCGTGCCCGAACAGCCCGCCGCAGAGTAGGAAGGCGGCCGAGAAGAAGGTGATAATGCCGATCATCCACTGGTTCCCGGCCGTCTCGCTCTCGAAGTATTCGCCCAGCGCCCGCGCGGTGGCGTCGCCGGTCTTCACTTCAAACGTGCGCGCCCGCTCGACCAGGTCGGCCAGTTCCGCGGTCTCCTCCTGCGCCTTCTTGAGGCCGGCCTCGTTCTGCTCGATGTCGGCAAGGATGCCGGCGACGTCCACGCCGGTCGCGGGGTCTGTGCCGCCATTCCAGTAAGCGCATGCACGCTGCTGATTGAAGTTCAGCTTCTGGGCGCAGCCGCCATCAACATCGAGGTCGGTCATGCCCAGCGTTGCCTTGGCGATGTTGAGGCGGGCGCGTTGCGTCCGCTTGTCCGCCTCGAGACGCTGTTCCCAGTACTCGATGCTGTAGATGTCGAGGTTCTCGGCCAGCTCATCGCGCCGGCTCACGATCTCGGCATACTGCTTGCGGCTCTGCTCGGCCTCGGCCTTGGCGCGCGACGTGTTCGTCAGGGTCGCAATGATCACGCCGCCGACGCAGACCGTGTAGGCAACGAGCGCGATGACGCTCCACACAACCGCTTCGGTGTAGTCCCGCTTGCCCTTCTCGAGCGCTTTGTTCTGATAGATCTCGGCGCCGGCCTGGTACGCGCCGACATACCAGAATCCGACCGATGCGGCCGCGCCAAGCCAGGCGAAGACGCCGAGATCGGGGAGGATGTCCTGCCAGCCGCGGGAGGACATGAACCAGTCGAACAGGGTTGCCGACACAATCACGGCCACCACGATCGCGGCGAACAGCGTCATCGGCAGGTTCGCGCGCAGCTTGGCGAAAAAGGCCTTGCGGCGTTCTTTCCGTGCGGCTGCTTCGGCCGCCCGCTTCGCCCGCTTCTCGGCCTTCAAGGCATCGGGTGTGAGGCCTGGGGCGTTGGCGCGGGCGCCGGTCGGGTCGAGTTCGTTCATGCGCCAGGCGCTCCGGTCCGTGCGTCGCGCTCTGCGGCGTACCACTCGGCGACTTCCCTGAGGCAGATGTCGCGAAGCCTGATCTCCTTTGCGAGATCGACCTGGACGTCGGCATTGCCCCCGCCGGTGACCGGTGGCGTGACGATCGTGGTCGCGCACGCGGGCATCGGCTTTGCGAAGCTCCGATCTATCCGCACCGCTGCCGGCGGGCATTGAGCCGTGACGAATTCAGGGGGCCGGGACTGCGAGGATGTCGTTGAGCACGCGCACAACGTCATCAGGCACCCCAGCGCGAGCGCACTGGTCCGCGACATTCTGGATGACCTTTCTGGCTTCGGTGGACTT
>JANRIF010000314.1:0-6268 GCA_033765245.1 Lysobacteraceae bacterium | reverse complement strand
GCGTGCCGGGCGCAAGCCGTTGCGGTCGAGCAGGCAGCCGGCGTAGTCGCCGTGCGCGAACACGATGCCGGCCGGGCCGTCCCAGGGCTCGGTGTGCATCGCGTAGTACTCGTAGAACGCAGCGAGGTCGGGGTTGAGTTGTTCCAGCGCGTGCGCCGCCGGCGGGATCATGATGCGCAGCGCCTGCAGCGCATCCATGCCGCCCGCCAGCAGGATTTCCAGCATCTCGTCCAGGCTCTGCGAATCCGAACCGTGCAGCGACACCGGTGGGTCGAGCCGCGCCAGATCGACCCCTGGCGCCTGCCATAGACCACGCCGTGCCAGCGCCCAGTGACGGTTGCCCTGGATGGTGTTGATCTCGCCGTTGTGCGCCAGCAACCGGAACGGCTGCGCCAGCCGCCACTGCGGCGCGGTGTTGGTGGAGAAACGCTGGTGAAAGGTGACCGCGCTGCTGCACAGGTCGGCGCGGGCAAGGTCGGGATACAGGTCGGGCAGGTGCTCGGGCAGGGTCATGCCCTTGAAGCCGACCGCGTGCGCGGACAGGCTGACCACGTAGAAATCGGGGTCGTCGGCGAGCGCGCGTTCGGCGTCGCGGCGGCCCATGAACAAGGCCTGCTCGAAGCGGCGCGCGCCCATCTGCTGCGGCGGCGCCACGAAGATCTGCCGCACCTGCGGCAGACTGGCGCGTGCCTGCGCGCCGCAGGCGTCGGCCACGATCGGCGGCTGGCGCCAGCCCAGCAGCCGCACGCCCTGCGCGCGCAGGCAGACTTCGAGCGTCGCCACCGCGCGCGCCGCCGCATCCGAGGACGGCCCCAGGAACACCAGTCCGGCCGCCAACTGCGGGTCGCCCGCCAGCCCCGACTCGCCCGCCAACGCCTGCAGCCAGGCGTGCGGGCGCCGGATCAACAGGCCGCAGCCGTCGCCGCTGAGGCCATCGGCGGCCACCGCGCCGCGATGGTTCAGGCCCGCCAGCGCTTTCAATGCGCCCTCCACCACCGCCCGGCTGGGCTGGTCGTCCAGTTGCGCAATCAGGCCGAAGCCGCAGCTATCGTGTTCGAAGCGCGGATCGTAGAGACCTTGGGCGGGACGTTGAGGCATGGCGACGTGCTCGTGATCGGGACCGAAGGCGACCACACCGGGGTCGCGACACCTCGAATAGAGCACATCTGTTGCGACGCCGCAAACCATTCTCGCCAACCCACCTCGCCGGCGCGATTACGGATCACCAGGGGACGGATTTCGCAACCCTCGGATGTGCCTCAGCGTTCGACTTCCAGTGCCGCGATCACCGACTCCAGTGCGCCGTGGCAGGACAAGTTCGGCGCTTGCTGCAGGCGCAGCAGCAGATCGCGCGACCAACTGCGCGTGCCGGGGCGCACCTCGCTTGGTCGCAAGCGCCCCGCCGCCATGCCGCACATCAGGGAGGGTTTGAATGGCGAGGGCTGCGTCGATTCGCCGCTGTGCGCGCCCGCCACCGGTTGGGACGCGCCAGGAGCCGGTGTACAGTGCGGCCATTCGCCGGCCGCCGGGTCGGCGCGAACCCAACCGGGAGGCGCGACGATGCGAACGGTTCTGGTGGCCAGTTCCAAGGGCGGTGCCGGTAAGACCACGGTGGCAACCCACCTGGCGGCGCAGTTTGCGGTGGACGGCAAGCGCACGGTGCTGGTGGACGCCGATCCGCAACGCTCCTCGACCCACTGGTGCGAGCGCCGCGCCGGGCTGGACGCGGCGGTGCTGCCGGTCGACGGCACCCGGCGTGGCTGGGACAAAGCGATCCCGCAGGATGCGCAGCGGGTGGTGATCGATGCCCCGGCCGGGGCGATGGCGGCCAGCCTGGGCGCGTTCCTGGACGTCGCCGACGCGGTGCTGGTGCCGGTGCTGCCCTCGCTGATCGATCTGGAAGCCAGTGTGCCGTTCCTCAATTCGCTGGCGCAGCACCCGCGCGTGCACAAGGGCAAGTTGCCGGTGGCGCTGGTGGCGAACCGGCTCCGGCCTTGGACCAATGCCTCGCAGCAAGCGCTCGACCAGCTCAAGACCTGGCCTTATCCGCTGGTGGCGCAACTGCGTGATTCGCAGGCGTACGCGCTGCTGGTGGCGCTGGGCAAGAGCCTGTTCGACTACCACGCCGAGCACATCGTCAGCCATCAGGCCGATTGGGCGCCGTTGTTGCGCTGGCTCAAGAAGGCCGGTTGAAATGCGGTGCGGACGGTTTTTTTCGTCCGGTGCTCCCAAAACCCACGGCAGCCGCGCATAATCGGGCCATGCGCGAAATCATCCTGTTGCGTCACGCCCATGCCGAACCGGCCCGTGCCGGCGATTCCGATGCCGAGCGGCCACTGTCGCCCGAAGGTGTTGCCGAGGCGGAGGCGGCGGCGGCCTGGCTCGACCGACACGGTCCGCAGCCGACCCGGGTGCTGTGCTCGCCGGCGCGGCGCACCCGCGAAACCTGCGAGCGGGTGCTGGCGCGGCTGGGCTACATCGACTGTCGCGAGGACGCGCGCATCTACCACGCCACGCCCGGCACCCTGTTTTCGGTGATCGAGGATAATGCCGATACCGATCGGCTGCTGCTGATCGGACACAACCCCGGCTTCGAGGAAGTCGCGGCGCTGCTGGCCACCGGGCAGACCGGCGACCATCGCGGCATGCCGCCCGCCGGCATCGCGGTGCTGCACCTGCCGCGTGGCGCCGCACTGGAACCGGCTGCGGCGGCACTAGCGGCGTTCTGGTCGCCCTGATGCGGCGAGCGCTGCGGCGGTTGCCGTGGGGCGTGTTGTGCCTGCCCCTGGCGATCCACGCCAGCGAGCGCATCGATCCGCAGCATTCGCAGGCCAAGATTGCGGTCCGCATGCGATGGCTGCAGACGCTGGACTGCAGCCTGCGTCATTTTGAAGGCGACATGGAGACCCTGCCGGATGGCCGCCAGCGGGTCAACGTGCGGCTGGACGTGCGCACGCTCGATATCGAGGGCAGCGCCAGTTTCACGCGCTGGGCGCAATCGGAGGAGTTCTTCGACATCCGGCGCTACCCCTGGATGGTGTTCACCTCCGATCCATTCGATCCGGCGCTGTTGCGCGAGGGCGGCGTGCTCTCCGGGGAGTTGTTTCTGCGTGGGCGGATCGGGCCGGTGCAGTTCAAGGTGGAACCCAGCAAGTGCCCGCGCGCAGGGCTGGATTGCGCGATCGAGGCAAGCGGCAAGGTCAGCCGCCGCGAGTTCGGCATGACCGCGCGCCCGTTCGCGGTGCGCGACAAGGTCAATATCCGCTTTACGGTGATGCTGCTGGAGGCCGAGCCGTGACCACGCGAAGTGTGGCGATGGCGTTGCTGGTGCTGTGGTTGGCGGCCTGCGCCCATCTGCCCGAAGCGCGGCGCCAGCAGGCCGAACAGTTAGCGGCCGACACCCGCAGCCGCGACCTCGACTGCCGCGCCGCCGACGCCTGCGCCGCGCCTTCGTTGTGGCGCGAGCAAGCGCAGGCGCTGCTTGCGCGCTCGACCGCGGTGGCGCCGCAGCACCGGGTGTTGCTGCTGGAAGGCGGCGAGGACGCGCTATTGGCGCGCATCCACCTGATTCGCGCGGCGCAGACCCGCATCGAGTTGCAGACCTATCTGTTTGCCGACGACGATGCCGGGCGCCTGATCGTGGATGAACTGCTGGCCGCGGCGCGGCGCGGGGTGCAGGTGCGCGTGCTGCTGGACCAGTTGTTCAGCGTCGACGACATGCAGACGTTGGTGGCGCTGGCTACCGCGCACGTCAACTTCGACATGCGGCTCTACAATCCCACCTTCGGCGAAGCGCAAACCAGTGCGTTCGAATTCGGCGCCAGCATCGTGTGCTGCCTGTCGCGCTTTCAGCGGCGCATGCACACCAAGGTGCTGCTGGTCGACGATCTGCTCGGCATTACCGGCGGCCGCAACTACCAGAACCGCTACTTCGACTGGGACAGCGGCTACAACTATCGCGACCGCGACATCATGGCGGCGGGGCCGGTGGTCGGCGCCATGCGCCAGTCGTTCGACGACTTCTGGAACGATCCGCGCGCAGTGCCGGTGGCGCGCCTGCACGACGTTGCGCGCATCCTGCTGACGCGCGCGGGCGTGCCCGCACCGTTTCCGCCGGCGCAATTGTCGCGGGCGCAACGCAGCGCCTGGCTGGCAGCGCGCGCCAACGATCCGCAGGTGCTGGCGGAGCGGCTGTGGGCGCCGTCGTTGGCGGTGGGCCGGGTCGAATACCTCGCCGATCCGCCGGGCAAGCACGCCGCCGATGCCCGCGCCGATGCCCAGGCGATGTCGTCGTCGCTGTACGACCTAGTGGCGCAGGCGCGCGACGAAGTGCTGGTGCAGACCCCGTACCTGGCGCTGTCGCGACGCGCGCGCAAGCTGTTCGGCCTGCTGCAGGCCGGATCCGACAAGCCAGCGATCGTGGTTTCCACCAACAGTCTCGCCGCTACCGATGCCTGGCCGGTGTATGCGCTGTCGCACAAGTACAAGCGCACCTATCTGCGCAAGTTCGGTTTCCGCATCTGGGAATACAAGCCGTTTCCGCTGGATTCGCCGATCGACATCGAAGCCACCGGCGCGCTCGACGCGCTGCCGGCGCCGGCCGGGCCGGTCCTCATCGACACCCCGCGGCGGTTCGGTTCCAGCGGCGAGCGCGCGGCGCTGCGCGGCAGCGGTTCGCGCCGGCGCGGCCCGGTGCCACTGGAGCGTGCGGGCGTGCGGGTGGGTCTGCACGCCAAGAGCCTGGTGGTGGATGGGCGCATCGGTGTGGTCGGCACTCACAATTTCGACCCACGCTCGGACCGGCTCAACACCGAAGGCATGATGATCGTGTTCGATCCCGCCTTCGCGCAGCGTCTGGCGGCGCAGATCCGTCGCGACGCCTCGCCCGACAACGCCTGGTTGATCGCGCGCCGGCCCAAGCCGCCGATCCTGTCGGGTCTGGACTACTCGCTGGGCAAGCTGTTCGAGAAGCTGCCGCTGTTCGACCTCTGGCCGTTCCGCTATGCCACCAGCTATGAGCTGGTCGAATCCTGCCGCAGCACCGACGCGGCGCTGTCGCCGCAGGCCGCGGCCGGGCTCGCCGACCCCGCGCGGTCGCCGTGCTGGCGCGCGGTCGGTTCGTTCCCGCAGGTCGACGTGCCGCTCAAGGGCCTCTACACGCGCCTGATGACGGCATTCGGCGCCGGGCTCGCGCCGGTGCTGTAGGCCGCGCGAGCGGCCGGACACGGGCTGCCGATTCACCTCAGGCCCGACAGGCTGCTAAGCTGACGCTTCCTCACCACGCGGCGCAAGACTCGTCATGTCCCTCTCCATTGCCATCGAACTTTCGGATCGCGATCTCGAGCACTTCCACGCCGCGCAGAAGAAGGCGCAGGCCAATGCCGGCAAGAAATCCAGCGACGAAGTGATCGCCGCCGCGCTGAACCTGCTGGCGTCGGCGCACAAGACCCCGGTTCCCGACTTCATCGCGGCGCGTCTGGCGCGCCTGGACGATCTGATCGCGATGGTACGCGACGAGGCGTGGGACCTGCCCGACGCGGACCGTCAGCGCGTGCTGTCGGCGTTGGTGTACTTTGCCGACCCGCACGACGTGATCCCGGATTCGGTGCCGGTGCTGGGCTATCTCGACGACGCGATCATGATCGAACTGTGCGTGCGCGAGCTGCAGCACGAAATCCAGGCCTACGACGACTTCTGCGATTTCCGCGAACGCGAGGCGCGTCGCCGCGGCCAGGAAGTCTCCCAGGTCGGTCTCGCCGACTGGCTGGCCGACCGCCGCCAGGAATTGCTCGAGCGCATGCACGAGCGTCGTGGTCGCGAAGCCGGTACCGGCTACGGCCGCAGCAGCGGCTACGGCCCACTCACTTCGTACGTCACCCGAAGCTGGCGCCCCAGCACCTTCAGCGTGCGTTGACGCCGGCGTGAACGACGCCATCGCCGCACCGATCTGGCGTGCGCCGGCATCGGTCGCGGCGCTGAACGCGCAGGCCAGCGGCACCCTGGTGTCGCACCTTGGCATCGAGGTGGTGGCGCTGGGCGCGGATTTCGTGCGCGCCCGCATGCCGGTGGACGCGCGCACCCGGCAGCCGTTCGGGCTGCTGCATGGCGGCGCCTCGGTGGTGTTGGCGGAGACCCTGGGCAGCATGGCCGCCAATCTGTGCCTGGACCCCACCACGCAGGTGGCGGTGGGGGTGGAGGTCAACGCCAATCATTTGCGTGCGGTGCGTGACGGCGTGGTCACCGGCACCGCACGGCCGCTGCACGTCGG
>JANRIF010000284.1:0-10775 GCA_033765245.1 Lysobacteraceae bacterium | reverse complement strand
TCACCCCACCCACACCCGCGCGTTGCGGAACATGCGCAGCCAGGGCGAGGCTTCTCCCCACTCCTCCGGGTGCCAACTCATCTGGGCGCTGCGGAATACGCGCTCGGGGTGGGGCATGGCGATGGTGACGCGGCCGTCGGTGGTGGTGAGGCCGGTGATACCGAGCGGGGAGCCGTTGGGGTTGGCGGGGTAGTGGGTGGCGGTGCGGCCGTCGCCTTCGACGAAACGCAGGGCGATGTGCGCCTGCGCTTTGGCGCCGCTGGCAAACACGGCGCGGCCTTCGCCATGCGCCACCACCACCGGCAGGCGCGAGCCGGCCATGCCGGCGAAGAACAGCGATGGCGAGTCCAGCACTTCCACCTGCGCCAGCCGTGCTTCGTATTGTTCGGAGCGGTTGCGTGCAAACTGCGGCCAATGCTCGGCGCCGGGGATCAGTGCCTTGAGCTGACTCAGCATCTGGCAGCCGTTGCAGACGCCAAGCGCGAAGGTGTCGGGGCGGGCGAAGAACTGCGCGAACTGCTCGCGCAATTCGCCGTGTTCGAGAATGCTGGTGGCCCAGCCGCGACCGGCGCCGAGCACGTCGCCGTAGCTGAAGCCGCCGCAGGCAGCGAGGCCGTGGAAGCCGGACAGTACATGGCGGCCGCCCAGCAGGTCGCTCATGTGCACGTCGATGGCGGCGAAGCCGGCGCGGTCGAATGCGGCGGCCATTTCGACCTGGCCGTTGACGCCTTGCTCGCGCAGGATGGCGATGCGCGGGCGCGCGCCGGTGTGGATGAATGGCGCGGCGACGTCGTGCTGCGGATCGAAGCTGAGCAGCGGCTGCAAGGCCGGTGCGCGGAACTGCAGGCGCGCGTGGCGTTCTTCGTCGGCGCAGGCGGGTTCGTCGCGGCGCGCGGCAATGGCGTGGCTCACACTCCACCACGCGCCGAACAACGTCTGCCACGACCATTCGGCCAGCCGCTTGCGACCGGCGGCGATCACCACCTTGGGCGCCTTCAGCGGGCGGCCGATGCGTTGCGCGCAATGGGTGAGGCCGTGGCGATCGACCAAGTCGGCGAATTCGGCGCGGTCATCGCAGGCGATCTGCACGATCGCGCCCAGTTCCTCGTTGAACAAGGTGCGATAGGGATCGTCGCCCCAGCCATCGAGATTCAGTTCGAGCCCCAGATGCGCGGCGAACGCCATTTCGCACAGCGCCGCGAAGGCGCCACCGTCGGAACGGTCGTGATAGGCCAAGATCAGATTTTGTGCGCGCGCGGCCTGGATCAGGTCGAAGAACTCACGCAGGCGCTCGGGCTCGTCGAGGTCCGGGCAGGCGCCGCCGAAGGCATCGAAACATTGCGCCAGGATCGAGCCGCCGAGTCGCTGTTTGCCGGCGCCCAGGCCGATCAGCCACAACTCGGTGTCGCCGTCGCCATCGTGCGCGCCGTGCAACAGCGGCGTGAGCTGCGCACGCACGTCCGCCACCCGCGCGAACGCAGTCACCACCAGCGACACCGGAGATACGCAACGTTGGGTGGCGCCATCGGCCTGCCACTGCGACTGCATCGACAGCGAGTCCTTGCCGACCGGAATGCTGATGTCCAGTTCCGGGCACAACGCCATGCCTACCGCCTGCACCGCCGCGAACAGACGCGCGTCCTCGCCGGGAACGCCGGCGGCGGCCATCCAGTTGGCGGACAGTTTGACCTCGCGCAGCGATGCCACCGGCGCCGCCGCAAGATTGGTCAGCGCCTCGCCCACCGCCATGCGCGCACTGGCGGCGGCGTCGAGCAGCGCCAGCGGCGCGCGCTCGCCGATCGCCATGGCTTCGCCAGCGAAGCCCTGGAAATCGCTCAAGGTGATCGCGCAGTCGGCCACCGGCACCTGCCACGGGCCGATCATCTGGTCGCGGCTGCACAAGCCGCCGACCGTGCGGTCGCCGATGGTGACCAGGAAGTTCTTGGCCGCCACCGTGGGATGCGCCAGCACCCGCAAGCCGGCTTCGTGCAAACCGCCGGGCACGGCATCGGGTGCTTCGGTATCGAGCCGGGCGAAACGCGGCGGCGCGGGCCGCTGACAATCGCGTTCGAGCTTGGGCGTGCTGCCGAACAGCAGGTCCATGGGGATGTTGATCGCGCTGCTGCGGGACTCGGGGCTCGAAGACCGGGACTGGGGACTGGGGACTCGGGACTCGGGAGAAGCATCAGAGCCAGAGCGGGAAAAATCGGCGAGGATGAGTTGTTGTTCGGCGGTGGCGGTGCCGACTACGGCGACGGGGCAGCGTTCGCGGGTGCACAGGGCGAGGAAGGTGTCGAGTTGCTCGGCGGCGACGCCCAGCACGTAGCGTTCCTGCGATTCGTTGCACCACAGTTGCATCGGCGATAACGAGGCGTCGTCGCGCGGGATGCGCGTGAGGTCGATCAGGCCGCCGACGTGTGAGTCGTGCAGCAGTTCCGGGATCGCGTTCGACAAGCCGCCGGCGCCGACGTCGTGGATGCTGCGAATGGGGTTGTCGTTCGCCAGTGCCACGCAGGCGTCGATCACTTCCTGGCAGCGGCGCTGCATCTCCGGGTTGTCGCGCTGCACCGAGGCAAAATCCAGCGCTTCGTCGCTGTCGCCGGACGCCAGCGAGGATGCCGCGCCGCCACCCAGACCGATCAACATGGCCGGGCCGCCCAGCACCACCACCGCGTCGCCGGGCCGCAGCGGCAGCTTCTCGACCTGGCTACGGTCGATCACGCCGAGTCCGCCAGCCAGCATGATCGGCTTGTCGTATCCGCGCAGCAGCCCGGCGTCTTCGCCCGCCAGTTCGAAGCTGCGGAAGTAGCCCGTCAGCGCCGGGCGACCGAATTCGTTGTTGAACGCGGCCGCGCCGAGCGGACCGTCGGTCATGATCTCCAACGCGCTGGCCATGCGCGGATTGAGCGCGCGCGGCGCTTCCCACGGCTGCGGCAGCTCGGGGATGCGCAGGTGGCTGACCGAGAATCCGCTCAGGCCGGCCTTGGGCTTGCCGCCACGACCGGTGGCGCCCTCGTCGCGAATTTCGCCGCCGGCACCGGTGGCGGCACCAGGGAATGGCGCGATGGCGGTCGGGTGGTTGTGCGTCTCGACCTTTATCGCGAACGCCGATGGCGCCTGCGGCTCGTGCCGATAGCTGCCATCGCGCGGATCGGGGCGAAAGCGCGCCGCCGGATGGCCCTCGATCACGGCCGCGTTGTCGCTGTAGGCGGTCAGCGTGAGCTGCGGCGATTGCGCGTGGGTATAGCGGATCATCCGGAACAACGACAGCGCCTGCGCCTCGCCGTCGATGCGGAACTGCGCGTTGAATATCTTGTGGCGGCAGTGTTCGGAATTGGCCTGCGCGAACATCATCAGCTCGGCGTCGCTGGGGTCGCGGCCGAGCGCGCGGTAGCGTTCTTCCAGATAGGCGATTTCCGCTGGCGACAGCGCCAACCCCAGTTCGCGGTTGGCCTGCGCCAGTTGCGCCAGCGGCACGTGCCGTACCGGCCCCGGCGCATGGCTGGCGAACAGCGCTGCGGCGTCGTCGCGGGCGAACGCCAGCGATTGCGTCATCGGGTCGTGCAGCGCGCGCAGCGCCCGCACTCGCAGCGGATCGCCCAGCGGCGGCAGGCCGATCAGGTCCAGCCGCATGCCGCGCTCGACCCGATGCACCGGCAAACCGCTACCGCGCAGGATCTCGGTGGCTTTGCTGGCCCATGGCGAGACCGTGCCCAGACGCGGCAGCACGAACACACTGCTGGCGCCCGGCTGCAAGGGCTGGACGCCGGCGGCGGCATCCAGAATGCGGGCGAGGACCGTCGCATCCGGGGTCTGACCCGCCTCGGGATCGACGAAATAACAGTGACGGCTGTCGATCAGACCGAGCGCGTCGTGGACGGCGCGCAGGCGCCTTTGCAGGCGTTCGTGTCGAAACGGCGACAGGGCACTGGGGCCCTCCAGGGTGATCATCGCGGGAGCAACAGCCGATCCAGGGCCCTGCATGATACCGGATCGGCCGTGCTTGCCGTCCGCGCGAGGTCGTTATGGCGCGGTGCCGATGCCGGCACCGGCCCGTCGAACGCCCAGTGCTCAGTTCGGAGCGCGCGCAGCCAGGTCGTTCAGCCGCTGCAGCATTTGCTGGGGCGGCAAATAGCCACCCAACTGCACGCCCTCGGCGGTGTAGATGGCCGGTGTGCCTTCCACCCCCACCTCGCGTCCGAGTTCGTAATCGTGGGCGATGGGGTTGTCGCAACTGCCGGCCGGCAGTTCGGTCCCGGCCTTGGCGTCGGTCATCGCCTTTTGCCGGTCCGGCGCGCACCATACCGAAACCGCCTTGGCGAACGAGGGCGAGCCCAGCCCGGCGCGCGGAAAGAACAGGTACTTCACCGCGATGCCCAGATCGTTGTACTCGCCAATCTGCTGATGCAGGCGCCGGCAGTAGCCGCAATCGACGTCGGTGAACACCGTGACGGTGTACTTCGGGTCCTTGGGCGCGAACGTGATCGCCTGATCGTTATTCACCGCCTGCAGCATGCCGCGCCGCTGCCCGGCACGGGCGTTTTCGGTCAGATTCTCGCGCTTGGCGATGTCGAGCAGCGTGCCTTGCAACAGGTACTTGCCGTCGGTCGACACGTAGACCACGGTCATCCCCGACAACCCGACCTCATAGAATCCGGGCACCGGCGAGGGCCGCACCGACTCGATGCTCACCCCACCAGGCACCAGCGTGGTCAATGCGGCGCGCACGGTCTGTTCTTCCTTGGATTGATCGGCGGCGAACGACGGTGCGGACAACGCGGAGAGCAGCAACACCAAAGCACGGCTATTCATCGGAAAACCTCAGACGTGGAAACTCGGCGGACCCATTGACTACCCTGCAGCCGGATTACGTGCGGGCACCCCGGTTGACCGCTGGGGTAGGCAAAGGGTTCCCAACATTGTCGCACGGGTGCGGGTGGGAGTTGGTGACGAGGACTACGGTATGGGGCGAAAGTGCCGTGATACGCCGCAGCCGCTTGGCGCCGCGATCCTGCGCCGCTGTCGCGCGCAAGCGCGCTTTCACAAGAGCGCACCTCGCGTGGTCTGGGCCCTGGGGACCAACGCGGTCCACCGCAGCGCTATGCGCTGTGGGCTGTTGTGGGTTCACATATGATTGGGTGCGGCGAGCAGCCATCCATGGCGGCGCAGTCCGGTCGGCATCCTGCCTCCCCCGCATGAGCCATTCGACCGTCCCCCGGACGGTCGAGAACATGGCCCATGCGACCTCACAACCCAGGGCGCGGCTCCTGCCGCGCCCGTTCGGGGCCGCGCCAGCACCCCGCAAGCACCCGTCCATGGGGCACCTCTCCGGTCGGCATCCATGCCTCCCCCGCGCACTCCGCTCGACGGTCCCCCGGACCGTCGAAAATGCGGATCGCGCGACCACCGGCAGGTCGCCAACGCGGCCCACCGCAGCGCTCCGCGCTGCGGGCTGTTGCGGGCTCACACTTCGTGTGTTCGCCTCGCAACCCCGCCTCGGGCTCCTGCCCTCGGCGTTCGGGGCCGCGCGATCTGCCACCGGCAGATCGCTAGCGCGGCCCCTCACCCCCTTGGATGATGTTGTTGGTGCAGGCGTTTGAGGCCTTCTCGGGCTACCAGGGTGTAGATCTGGGTAGTGGAGAGGCTGGCATGGCCGAGCAGCATCTGCAGCGCGCGCAGGTCGGCGCCGTGGTTGAGCAGGTGAGTGGCGAAGCTGTGGCGCAGGCCGTGCGGGCTGACGCGCTTGGGGTCGATGCCGGCACCCACTGCAAGCCGTTTCACCAGCCCCCAGAATTGCTGGCGGGTGAGTGCGGCGCCAAGCCGGCCGAGGAACAACGCGGGCGGGTTGCGGCGCCCGGCCAGCGCTGGCCGCACCTGCATGAGGTAGCGTTCCAGCCAGTGCTGGGCCTCGGCACCGATCGGCACCAGACGCTCTTTGTCGCCCTTGCCGCGCACCCGCAGCACGCCCTGGCGCAGGTTCACCGCCAACGCCGGCAACGTCACCAATTCGCTGACGCGCAGGCCGGTGGCATACATCAGTTCGATCATGGCGCGATTGCGCAGGCTCAGCGGTGCGTCATCGCCGGCGGCACCAAGCAATGCCTCCACTTCGCTTTCGGACAGCGCCTTGGGCAGTGAGCGCCCGATCTGGGGGGGCGCCAGATCGGCGGTGGGATCGGATGCAATGTCGCCGCGACGCAAGAGTTGCGCGAAAAACGCGCGCAGCGCCGACAGCAATCGCGCGTTGCTGCGGGCGCTGTAGCCAGCGCCGGTGCGTTCGGCGAGATAGCCGAACAGGACTTGCCGGTTGACCTCGGCAAGCCCGCTCCGGCGCACCGCGGACGTCCGCGCCAGGCCCTCCAGATCGCGTCGATAGGCCGCCAGAGTGAGCCGCGATACGCCCTGTTCCGCCCACAACCGCTCCAGAAACGCCGCGATCAGTGCCGCATCGGCGCTCGAAGGCGGCGGCTGCGCGCGGGCAACGAGACGGCGCTCTGTGATGGTGCCGGTTGCCATGGTCGGGGGGGCGTCGATCGGCGGGCTCATACCAACGCAGCTTAATCGCTCCAACGATGGACTTCCGATTTCGGCGGCCATGAGCAACCCGGTAAACTGCCCGCATGAATCGCATTGCCGCCCTTTCCGCCGCGCTTGGCTGGCGCCTGCTCGCTGCCGTCTACGACCTGCTGCCACTGTTGGCGCTGTGGATGCTGGTCAGCGCCGCGCTGCTGCTGGCGCGCGGCGGAGTACCGGTAGCGCCGGGGTCGGCGACGGCATGGGTCGAACTGGTGTTGCTGTGGGCGGTAGCCGGCCTGTATGCCGGGCTCTCGTGGCGGCGCGGTGGGCAGACCATGGGCATGCGCGCATGGCGCCTGCGGGTGGTCGATGCCAACGGATCGTCGCCCGCAGCGCGCACGGTGGCACTGCGCTACGCCGTCGCCACGTTGTCGCTGCTGGCGCTCGGTGTGGGCTTTGCATGGGCGCTGTTCGAACCGCAACGCCGCACCTGGCACGATCTCGCTGCCGGCACCGTGGTGGTGCGGCTGCCAGCGAAGGCCAGGTAACACCGGTTTTTTCTGTCTCGGGCTAATGCCGTCGGCCGAACACCCACGCGCCGAGCAGCAACAGGCTGGGTGGGACGACCCGCACTAGCGCCATGTCGATGGTGTAGGCGTTGGCCAGATTCACCGCGAAACGGTCGAGCATGAAGTAGCCCAGGCCGAACACGATGCCGGAGAACACCCGCTTGCCGAGGCCGCCGGAGCGTAACTGCCCGAATGCGAACGGCATCGCCGCCAGACATAGCGCCAGCACGTTCAGCGGAAAGAAAATGCGAGCCCAGAACGCTTCCTCGAATGGCCGCGCGTTCAGTCCGTTGCGATGCATGGTGTCGATGCTGTGGCGGATTTCTGCCGTCGGGAGATAGCGCGGATGCGCCACGCTCGCGGCCAGCGAATCGCCATCGAGATCGGAAGCCCAGCGTTCCTGGTCGTGCAGTTCCGCCACCGCCGAGTTCTTCCCCAACAAGGTGCGGCGCACCTCGAACAAGGTCCACACGCCGGCCTCGTGAATGGCGCGCTGGGCATGCGCGAGCGACAGCAAGCGCCCCTCGGGCGAGAATTCATACAACCGCAAGTCGCCCAGTTCGACGCGGCGGGTCATGCCGTCGGCGCTCAGCGTGCCTTGCCGCGCGTTGATGAAGGTATCGCCCTCGCGCGCCCAGATGCCGGACCACTGCGCCGCGATCAAATTGCGCGAGACCGCGCGGGTGGTCAGCGCGCGCGCCTCGCGCTCGCCGCCGGGACCGATGGTCTCGGCGCTGACCACCATCACCACGGTCAGCAGCAGCAGCACCGCCAGCGCCGAACCGGCGATGCGCTGTCGCGACAATCCCGCCGCGCGCAACGCGGTGAGTTCGGAGCTGGCCGACAGCGCGCCCAGCCCCAGCAACGCGCCGATCACCGCGGCGTAGGGGAACAGGTCGTACAGGCGTCGCGGCAACGTCAACAACAGCGCCAGCAACGCCGTGGTGGCGCCGTAATCGCCCTGGCCGATGCGGTCGAAATCCGCCATCAGCGCGAACACCAGATCCAGCCCCAGGATCACCGACCACACCGCCAGCACGCCGCCCAGCACGGCGCGTCCGACCAACGTATCGTGGAGGCGCAGCATGCTCATCGCAGCGCCCTGGCGCGACCGATGCGGCCATCGCGCCACAACAGATGGATCGCGATCAGCGCCGCCGGCGCATGCAGCCACCACAGGCCCAGCGTCGGTGGCAATTGCCCGTTGCCCAGCCAGGCCTGGCCGAGAATCAGCAGATTCATGTACAGCAAGTACGCCATCAGCGCCAGCATCAACAAGCCGTAGCGCGGGCTGCGCGGCGAGGTGCGCGCCAGCGGGATCGCGGCGATCGCCAGCACCATCGCCAGCAACGGCGTGCCCAGGCGCCAATGCAGCTCAGCCAGCGCGAGTGCGCCCGGCGTGGCCCACAAGTTGCGGGTGGTCATCAGCGCCTCGTCGCGGCGGCCGTCGTTGGCGCTGCGCGGCGGCACCCGGATGTCGTTGCGGCTGAAGCGCATCAGGCGAAAGTCCAGCGCATCCAGCGCGCCCTCCACGCGGAACCCGTCGCGCAGCCGCAGGTAACGGTCCTCGGTGCCATCGAAGAACAGCTCGCCGCTGCCGGCGGTGATCACGTCCAGGCGATCACCGTTGTCGCGCTGCAGGAACAGGCGCTGGAAGTGGGTGCCGTCGGCATCCATGTCGGTGACGTACAGCACGCCCTCGTTGCCGGGCAGTTCGACGAAGCGTCCCGGCTCCAGCCCCGCCACCAGCAGCGAGCGATTGGCGGTCTCCACCATCGCGCGCGAGGTGCGCATGGCGCTGGGCACCGCCCACAACGAGCACACCGCCACCAACAGCGCCACCGGCAACGCCAGCAACAGCACCGGGCGCAACAACTGGCGCGGACCGAAGCCCACCGCGTTCAGCACCGCCATCTCGGAATCACGGTACAGCCGCGAGATCGCCAGCATCAGCCCGATGAACAGCGACAGCGGCAGCAGGATCGGCTGGTAGTTGACGATGCGCAGCCCCAACTGTGACAGCAGCAGCGCCGCCGGGGTGCGACCACGCGCGATTTCGGCCAGCAGGTCGGCGGCGATGCCGCCCAGCCCCACCAGGCTCAGCACCACCGCCGCAGCGAGAAAGGCCCGGATGAATTCACGTAACAGGTAGCGCTCGATTCGTGGCATGCGGCCGCTTGCTTTAGACTTGTGGATTCCATGCCGGCCCGAAGGGGCTGCGCCAATACCCGATCACCGGGCACTGTGCCCCGCCCGCCCCCCGATTGTACGGAATCTTCTGTCTATGGCCTTGCATTTCGATCTCACCGCCCCCGCCGACGATCACGCCCTGCCCGATTACACCGATGCCGCCCGCCCCGACGCGATCATCGTCGGCCTGTTCGCCGATGGCAGCCTGGCTCCGGCGGCGGCGCAACTGGACGCCGACAGCAACGGCCGCCTGCGCGCGCTGGTCGCGCGCGGCGATCTCAGCGGCAAGGCCGGGCGCAGCACCGTGCTGCACGATCTGCCCGGGGTCGCCTATGCGCGGGTGCTGGTGGTAGGGCTGGGCGAAGCGAACAAGCTCGGCGCTGGCAGCTACCTCAAGACGATCGCCGACGCCGTCAAGGCGCTGGCGCGCGGACCGGTGAAAAGCGCGCTGTGCACGCTCAACGCGCTGGCGGTGCCAGGCCGCGACGCCGCCTGGGCCACGCGGCAGGCCGTGGTGGCCGCCGATGGCGCCGGCTATCGCTACAGCGCCACCCGCAAGAACGACAAGGAAGGCGGGCTGGAGCGCCTGAGCCTGCTCGGCGACGCCACGCTCGGTCACGAACTCGCACGCGGCGCCGCCATCGCCGCCGGCATCGAATTCGCACGCGAACTCGGCAACCTGCCGCCCAACATCTGCAACCCCGCGTATCTGGCGCAGCAGGCCCGGCAACTGGCCGAACAACACGTCCAGGTGAACTGCGAAGTGCTGGGCGTGGAGGAGATGGAAGCGCTCGGCATGGGTGCGCTGCTGGCGGTGGGCCGTGGCTCCGCCAACGCCCCGCAACTGATCGTGCTGCGCTGGCAGGGTGCCGCCGCCGACGTCAAACCATACGCGCTGGTCGGCAAGGGCATCACCTTCGATTCGGGTGGCCTGAACCTCAAGGTACAGGGCGGCATCGAGGAGATGAAGTTCGACATGTGCGGTGCTGCCAACGTGCTCGGCGCCTTCGTCGCCGCCGTCAACCTGGCGCTGCCGATCAATCTGGTCTGCGTGGTGGCGGCAGTGGAGAACATGACCGACGGCAACGCCTACCGGCCCAGCGACGTGCTGACCAGCATGAGCGGCAAGACCGTGGAGGTGCTCAATACCGATGCCGAAGGTCGCCTGATCCTGTGCGACGCGCTGACCTACGCGCGCAAGTTCGAACCGCAGACGCTGATCGACGTAGCCACCCTCACGGGCGCCTGCGTCACCGCGCTGGGCAAGCACGCCAGCGGCTTGATGAGCCGCGACGACGACCTCGCCAACGAATTGCTGCAGGCCGGCGAGCGCGTCCACGACCGCGCCTGGCGCCTGCCGATCTGGGACGACTACCAGCCCGCGCTGGATTCCGCCTTCGCCGACGTCGCCAATATCGGCGGCAAGTGGGCCGGCGCGATCACCGCCGGCTGTTTCCTGTCGCGCTTCACCGAAGGTCAGCGCTGGGCGCACCTGGACAT
>JANRIF010000273.1:0-12244 GCA_033765245.1 Lysobacteraceae bacterium | reverse complement strand
CTCGCAGGTAGTGGGCTGGCTGCTGGCCGCCTGGCTGGTGTTGCGATGGGGCGATTTGCTGTGGCGCGGCGCGCTGGACGAGGCCTTCGCGACAACCGCCCTGGCCGGTTCATTCTGGTTCGAAAACGCCTTCGCCGGCTTCGCCGTTTACGCCTTCCTGGTACCCAGAGCGCGCCGCGACGAAGTGATGACCTTTCTGGGTGGCGTATCGCTGATGCTGTTCGGCGTCATGTATCGCATCAATGCCTATCTGGTCGCCTATCGGCCCGCGATCGATGGTTACCAGTACTTCCCGTCGGCGCCGGAGTTCCTGGTGACGCTTGGCGTGACCTCGCTGGAAATCCTGCTGTATCTGGTTTTCATCAAGCAATTCCCCGTCCTGCACTCGCCAACGCGGCGAGTGGCGCGCGCCTGAATCGGAGATTGAGATGACTCGTGTGGTAATCGATCCCATCACTCGCATCGAAGGCCATCTGCGCGTCGATGTCGAGGTGGACGGCGGCCGCGTGACCAAGGCCTGGTCCTCCGGCCAGATGTGGCGCGGCATCGAGCTGATCCTGAAAGGCCGCGATCCGCGCGATGCGTGGGTGTTCGCGCAACGCATCTGCGGCGTGTGCACCACCGTACACGCGATCACCTCGGTGCGGGCGGTGGAGAACGCGCTGCAACTGCCAGTGCCGCTGAACGCGCAGTACATCCGCAACCTGATCATCACCGCGCACGGTATCCACGATCATCTGGTGCACTTCTACCATCTCGCCGCGCTCGATTGGGTCGACATCGTGTCATCGCTCCAAGGCAATCCGCTCGGCGCCGCGGCACTGGCGCAGTCGCTGTCGGACTACCAGGGCAACTCGGTGCAGCAGATGCAGGCGGCGCGCGATCGCCTGAGCACCTTCGTCGCCAGCGGCCAGCTTGGCGTGTACGCCTCGGGCTACTGGGGCCACCCGGCGATGAAGCTCTCGCCCGATGCCAACCTGATGGCGGCCGCGCACTATCTGCAGGCGCTGGAAGTGCAGCGCAGCGCCAACAAGATCGTCGCCATCCTCGGCTCCAAGACGCCGCACATCCAGAACCTGGCGGTGGGCGGCGTCGCCAATCCGATCAATCCCGACAGCCAGTCGACCCTGACGCTGGAGCGGCTGTACGCGGTCAAGGCGCTGATCGATCAACTCGGCGACTTCGTGCACAACGCGATGATGGCCGACGTGGCGGCGGTCGGCGCGCTGTATGCCGAGTGGACCGGCTACGGCAAGGGCATCACCAACTACCTGTCGGTACCGGACCTGCCGTTGGACGAGATGGGCAAGACATTCGAACTGCCCGGCGGGCATATCCCCGACGGCGATCTCGGCAAATTCCACGCCATTTCCGACTATCAGGACGCCTTCTTCCGCGACGGCGTGAAGGAGGAGATCGGCCACGCCTGGTATCAGTACCAGGGTAACGACGCCGCGTTGCATCCGTGGGACGGCCAGACCGAACCGCACTACACGGATTTCCAGGACGACGGCAAATACTCCTGGATCAAGGCACCGACCTTCCATGGCGAGCGCATGCAGGTGGGTCCGCTGGCGAATGTGCTGGCGATGGCCGCGGCCGGACACGAATCGACCAATCGCCATCTGAACAAGCTGATCGATCAGGCCAGCGCGGTGGCGGGGTCGCGCATTCCGTTGACCGCATTGCACTCCACCATCGGCCGCATCGCCGCGCGCGCGGTGCGTTGCGCGGTGCTGCACGATAGCCTGGTCAACCAGTGGAACCTGTTGATGGCGAACATCGCCAAGCGCGATTTCGATACGTACAACCGGCCGACTTTCCCGAAAGGCGAGATCCGCGGCTTCGGTTTCCACGAGGCGCCGCGCGGCGTGCTCTCGCATTGGGTGGTGATCGAGGACGGCAAGATCAAGAACTACCAGGCGGTGGTGCCCTCGACCTGGAACGCCGGGCCACGCGACGATCAGGGCCGCCCCGGCCCATACGAAGCGGCGCTGCTCGACAATCCGGTGGCCGATCCGGAATTGCCGCTGGAAGTGTTGCGCACGATTCACAGCTTCGACCCGTGCATCGCCTGCGCCATCCACATGACCGACCCGCAGCGACGCCCGATCGTGCAGGTCAAGGCGTTTTGAGCATGCATGCCGCGAATGCCGCGCCGGTTCCGAACATCCTGGTGCTGGGCATCGGCAATATCCTGCTCGAAGACGAAGGCATCGGCGTGCACGTGGTCGAACGGCTGCAGGCGCGCTATCGGCTGCCCGACAACGTCTGCGCGCTCGATGGCGGCACCTCCGGCATGACCTTGCTCGATGACCTCGCCGCCTGCCAACACCTGCTGGTGGTGGATTGCGGTCGGCTCGACGCGCCGCCAGGCAGCGTGCGCGAGTTTTTCGGCGATGCCGTGCCGGCGTTCTTCCAGCAGCGCATCTCGCCGCACCAGATCGGCCTGTCCGACCTGCTGGCCGCGGCAGCGCTGATCGACGCGCTGCCGGCCGGGTTGTGGCTGATCGCGATCGAGCCCGAGTGCACCGAACTGGGCACCGAGATGAGCGCCACCGGTGAGCGCGCCTGCGAGCTGGCGCTGGAGCGCGTGATCGCCCGATTGAACGCGCTCGGCGCGGCGCCGACCTTGCTGCAGGCGCGGGTGGCCTGATGTGCTTCGCCGCGCCGGCGCAAGTGGTTGCGGTGGGCCCCGGCTTCGCCATGATCGAACGCGGCGACACGCGGCTGCCGATCCTGCTGCATCTGCTCGACGAGCCGGTCGCCGTGGGCGACTGGCTGGCAGTGCAGGCGCAGCGTTACGCGGTGGCCAGGCTCAGCGCCGAGGAAGCCGGCGAACTGCTGGCGCTGTACCACGACATCCAGCACCAACTCGCCGAATCCGGGAGGGCAGCGGCATGAACGCACACGCGGTGGACCTGCGGATTTCGGCGTTGACGGTGCGCTTCCGTCAGATCGGCGATGAGCAGATGCGCGACCTGCCGTTCTACAACCCGAACCTCGAAGTCGAGGCCTGGGACTTCTCCGAACTCGATGAGACGCATTTGATCGGCGTGCTCATCACCCCGTGGTTCATGAATCTGATCGTGTTGCCGCTCGTGCTGGAGCCGATCGACCCACACCGCTACGGCGAATCGCGGCAGATTGCGTTAACGGGCGGTGCGCGCGGATTTCTTTATGGCGGCGATCCTGCGGTGGGCGCGTTCTGGGCGCACTCGCTGCATTCGCCGATGCAGCAGTTCGGCACCCAGATGCAGGCGCGCACCGAGGCGCGACTGCGGCTGGCGCAAGTGCTGACCCTCGATGAGCGCTCGCCGCAGGCGCTGCGCAATCCGGGGCGTCGAGCCCTGTTCCTGCGTCCACCAGGGCCTTGAGTGCGCCGACCGGCAGCCATCTGCGTGATGCCAGTTCATTCGCGTTAACGGCGCGTTTGATCTAAATCATGCCGGGCGCGCCCACAGTGTGGCCTGATGGCAATCACGCTTCCAGCGGCGAGCGCACGCCACATGGACGACAAGGTCACACCTGCTGTCCCGTTCGGCGGTGCCGATGAAGGTGCCGAGCTGCGACTGCGCTTGACCCTCGCAGCCGGACGCATCGCCGCGCTGCACATCGACAATCGCCGGCCCGCCGCCTTGCTGGATGTGCTGCGCGGCTACCACGCCGACGCGGTGCCCGATCTGGTACGCCGGCTGTTTCCGATCTGCGGCAGCGCGCATGCGTTGGCCTGCGCGCGCGCCATCGCGGCGGCGCGCGGCGATGCGTCCCCCGTTGACGCCAGCGCGAAGCGCGACCTGCTTTGGGCCGAACTCGCGGTGGCGCACGGCTGGCGCAGCCTGATCGACTGGCGCGCGTTGCTCGGGCAATCGCCGCGCACGAGGGAACTGCGTCAGCTCATCGACGCCGCCGCGCGCTTGCGCGCCGTACGACCATCCGATCCGCAGTCGCCGCTCGCGCGCAGTGAACGCGCCGACGCGCTGCGCGATCTGGCCGCGCATCTGCAACTGGCGGTGTTCGGCGAGTCCGCGCCGCGCGCCACGCACGCCGCCGTGCTGTGCGAGTGGGTGGGTACGACGGAGAACCCGTTGCGCGATCTGCTCGATGCGATACGCGAGTCGCCGTTGGCATCGGTGCGCCCGCCGGATGCGCGCTTGCTCGCGATGCCGTCGGCCGAGTGGTTTGCGCAACGCCTGTCGGCCGATCCCGAGTTCGGCCGACAACCGAGCGCGGATGGCGTGCCGGCCGAAGTCGGTGCCTATGCCGATTGCGCAGCCGGGGAGCGACGCATTTTCGACACTGCCGGCGCGCTGGGCGCGCGCCTGCTGGCGATGCTCGCCGCCGCGGCAACGCTGATTGCGGCGCTGCGCGATGCTGCCTTGAGAACGCAGCCACCGATGCCGACAAACGCCGTTCCGATGGCCCCCGACAGCGGTTGCGCCGTGGTCGCAACGGTGCGCGGTCCGCTGGCCTACTGGGTGCAACTGGATGGCGAGCGCATCGCGGGTCTGCGTTCGGTGGCGCCGACCGAGTGGGCGCTGCACCCACGCGGCAGCCTGTCGCAGGTGCTGGTCGGGCTGCCGGCAGAGGGTGCGCAACGCATGGTCCGCCTGGCGGCGGCGGCGTTCGACCCCTGCGCCGTGCTCGGCGTCGAAATGGAGCACATGACCCATGCATGAGATGTCGTTGTGCCTGTCGATGGTCGATCTGGTGGCCGCGCGCGTACGCGCCGAGGGCGCGGCGCGGGTGCTGAGGATCGGTGTGGACGTGGGTGCGCTCGGTCATGTCGAGCCGCAGGCACTGGCGTTCTGCTTCGAGAGCGTCGCGCGCGGCACTGCGGCGGAAGGCGCGCGTCTGGACATTCGCACGGTGCCGGGACGGGCGTTCTGCTTCGATTGCGGCGATGGCGTGGCGCTCGCGCAGCGTGGCGATGCCTGCCCGCGCTGCGGCGGCGGCGCGCTGCGGATCGAGGACGGCGAACAACTGCGGGTCACGGAAATGGAGATCGTGTGATGTGCAAGATCTGCGGATGCGAAAGCGGCCAACTACGGATCGAGGGTGTGCTGTCGCCGGTTCACTCGCACGCCCACGATCACCCTCACGCGCACGACCACGGTCATGCGCATGAACACCATCACGGCGCCGATGGCTCGCTGCATTTCGGCACCGGCGCGGCAGGCGCGTCGGTACCGGGCCAGTCGCAGGCGCGGTTGGTGCGGATCGAGCAGGACATCCTGGCGCGCAACGACGCCATCGCCGCCGACAACCGGCGCCGCTTCGCCGACGCCGGCACGCTGGCGCTGAACCTGATGTCGAGCCCGGGCGCCGGCAAGACCAGCCTGCTGGTGGCGACGCTGCAACGCCTGGGCGAAATCCGCGCGGCGGTGATCGAAGGCGATCAGGAAACCTCGGCAGATGCCGAACGCATCCGCGCCACCGGCGTGCCGGCGCTGCAGGTCAACACCGGCAAGGGCTGCCACCTCGATGCGCAGATGGTGGCGCAGGCGATCGCGCATCTGGAGTTGCCCGGACGCGGTGTGCTGTTCATCGAGAACGTCGGCAACCTGGTGTGCCCGGCCGGTTTCGATCTGGGCGAAGCGCACAAGGTGGTGATCTGCTCGGTGACCGAGGGCGAGGACAAACCGCTCAAGTATCCGGGCATGTTTGCCGCCGCCGATCTGCTGCTGGTGTCCAAGATCGATCTGCTGCCGCATCTGGATTTCGACGTCGAGCGGCTGGTCGCCAACGCGCGCCGGATCAAGCCCGGTATCGGTGTGTTGCGGGTCTCGGCGCGCAGCGGCGAGGGCATGCAGCGCTGGCTGGGTTGGCTGGTGTCGGCGCTGGCCTTGCAGCAGGCCGCCGAGTAAAACCATGCGCCGCATCGCCACCCGATTGCGTGCGCGGGTCCGGGGCCGGGTACAGGGCGTCGGCTTCCGCCCGTTCGTGTGGAATCTGGCGCGTCGGCACGGCTTGGGTGGCTGGGTGTTGAACGATGCCGAGGGCGTGCTGCTGGAAGTGGAGGGCACCGATTGCGATGCCTTCATCACCAACCTCCGCAACGAGGCGCCGCCGCTGGCGCGGATCGATTCGGTCGCCATCGAAATGCTCGCGTGCACCGGCGCCGACACGTTCGAGATTGCCGCCAGTCGCACCGGCACGCACACCACCGCCACGGTGCCGGCCGATGTGGCGGTGTGCGAGGACTGCCTGCGCGAGATGTTCGATCCGGCCGACCGGCGCTGGCGCTATCCATTCATCAACTGCACCCAGTGCGGCCCGCGCTTCACCATCACCGCCGGCCTGCCCTATGACCGCCCGCAGACCGCGATGGCGGGCTTTGCGCTGTGCCCGGATTGCGCGCGCGAATACCACGACCCCGCGGATCGGCGCTATCACGCGCAGCCGGTGGCATGCCCAGCGTGCGGTCCGACGCTCGACACCGAGCCGGCGCAGATCGTGGCGCGCCTCGCACGCGGCGAGATCCTGGCAATCAAGGGACTCGGCGGTTTCCACCTCGCCTGCGACGCGCGCAATGCCGATGCGATTGCACACCTGCGCCGGCGCAAGGGTCGCGACGACAAGCCGTTCGCGGTGATGGCGTTGAACCTCGCCTCGGCGCGCGCGGTTGCCGAATTGTCGACGCAAGAGGAAGCGCTGCTCGGCTCGCGGGCGCGGCCGGTGGTGGTGGTGCGCTCGCGCGGCGTGCTGCCGGACAGCGTGTCTGGCGGCCTGCCGACGCTGGGCCTGATGCTGGCCTACGCACCGCTGCACCATCTGATTTTTCATGAAGCGGCCGGCCTGCCTGCGGGCACCGACTGGCTGCAAGCCGAGCACGAGTTGCTGCTGGTGATGACCAGCGCCAACCCGGCCGGCGAGCCGCTGGTCATCGGCGACGAGGAAGCGCGCACGCGCCTGAGCGGGATCGCCGATGCCATCGTCGGTCACGATCGCCCGATCCTGACCCGCTGCGACGATTCGGTGACGCGCGTGGTGGCGGGCACCCCGGTATTCCTGCGCCGCTCGCGCGGTTACGTGCCCGACAGCATCCGCCTGGCCGAATCCGGGCCGCCGGTGCTGGCGCTGGGCGCGCTGCTCAAGTGTTGCACCTGCCTGCTGCGCGACGACGAGGCGGTGCTGTCGCAGCACGTCGGCGATATCCAGACCAGCGCCACTTATGATTTTCTCGGCGAGAGCGTGGCTCACCTCGAGCGTCTGTTGCGCGCCGCGCCGCAAGCGATCGCCTGCGACCGGCATCCGGACTACCCCACCAGTCGCTTCGCGCGCGAATCCGGATTGCCGGTGATCGCCGTGCAGCATCATCACGCGCATCTGGCGGCGGTGGCGGCCGAATACGGCATTACCGGCACGCTCAGCGGTCTGGTTCTCGATGGCTTCGGGCTCGGCGACGACGGTACGCTGTGGGGCGGCGAGTTGCTGCGCATGCACGGCAGCGATTGCGCGCGGCTCGGCCACCTCGCGCCGCTGGCGCTGCCCGGTGGCGATGCCGCAGCACGCGCGCCGTGGCGCATGGCGGCGGCGGTGTTGCATGCGCTGGGGCGCGGCGATGAAATCACCGCGCGCTTTGCCCAGCCGGAGGCCGCGCTGGTTGCGCAGATGTTGCGACGGCAGATGCACACGCCAACCACCACCGCCTGCGGCCGCCTGTTCGATGCCGCTGCCGGCCTGCTCGGCGTGCGCGCCTTCAACACCTTCGAGGGCGAGGCGGCGATGGCGCTGGAAGCGTTGTGCACGAGCCCCCGTGTGCGCGCCGATGGCTGGCGGCTGTGCGATGGCATGCTCGATTTCAGCGGTCTGCTCGAAGCGCTGATCGACCGCGATCCAGCCGACGGCGCCGACCTGTTCCACGGCACGCTGGCGGCCGGGTTGGCGGATCTGGCGCGGCAGGGGCTCGATGGCGAGCGGCGACTGGCAATCGCTGGCGGTTGCGCGGTCAATCGGCCGCTGCTGGAAACGCTGCGGGCGATGCTGGCGCGCGACGGCATCGATCTGCTGATCCCGCGTCAGGCGCCGCCCGGCGACGGCGGTCTGGCGCTGGGGCAGGCGCTGATCGCGCGCCGCGTTGTGCAGGAGCGCGCCTGATGTGCCATGCCGTGCCGGCGCAGGTGGTCGAAGTGATCGACGCGGACACGGCGCGCATCGACATCGGCGGCGTGCGCAAGTGCATCGCCACCACCCTGGTGGGCGCGGTCGCGGTCGGCGACTATCTGCTGGTGCACGTCGGCTTCGCGCTGGGCCGCCTCGATCCCGCCGAGGCCGAGGCCACGCTGGCGCTGCTGGCGGTAGAGGCACGGACATGAGGTACATCCAGTCCTTTCGCGATGGCGACACCGGCCGTGGCCTGGCGGCACGCATCGCCGCCGAAGCGAATCCGGCACGCCGCTATCGGTTGATGGAATTCTGCGGCGGTCACACCCATGCGATCTTTCGTTACGGCGTGCAGGACCTGCTGCCGGCCAACGTGATCATGGTGCACGGGCCGGGTTGCCCGGTGTGCGTGTTGCCGGTGGGGCGGCTGGACATGGCGATCGAACTGGCGATGCGGTCCGACGTGATCCTGTGCAGTTACGCCGACCTGCTGCGCATCCCCGGCTCGCGCAAGCGCAGCCTGCAGCGCGCCCGCGCCGAGGGCGCCGACGTGCGCATGATCTCCTCGACCCTGGACGCGCTGGCGCTGGCCGAGGCCAATCCCGATCGTCAGATCGTGTTCCTCGCCATCGGCTTCGAGACCACCACGCCGCCGACTGCCGCCGCCATCGTGTCGGCGCGTGCGCGCGGCATCGCCAACTTCAGCATCCTGTGCAATCACGTGCTGACCCCGGCGGCGATCGCCAACATCCTGCAGGCACCGGCGCTGCGCGACATCGAGGTGGTCGAGATCGACGGCTTTCTCGGTCCGGCGCATGTGTCGGTGGTGATTGGCAGCCAGCCCTACGAATACTTCGCAGAGGAATTCGCGCGGCCGGTGGTGATCTCCGGCTTCGAGCCACTGGACGTGATGCAGTCGATCCTGATGCTGATCCGGCAGATCAATCAGGGCCGCGCCGAGGTGGAGAACCAATACCTGCGCGCGGTGAGCCGACACGGCAACGCCACCGCCAAGGCGCTGGTGGCACAGGTGTTCGAACTGCGCCGCAGCTTCGAGTGGCGCGGCCTGGGCACGGTGCCCTACAGCGCGCTGAAACTGCGCGCGGCCTACGCCGATTTCGATGCCGAACGCCGCTTCGGCATTGCTTATCGGCCGACGCCGGAGAACAAGGCGTGTGCCTGTCCGCGCAT
This sequence comes from Lysobacteraceae bacterium, assembly GCA_033765245.1. GTDB lineage: Bacteria > Pseudomonadota > Gammaproteobacteria > Xanthomonadales > Xanthomonadaceae. Next base: position 2,947 of record JANRIF010000273.1, on the reverse strand, counting down.
TCTGCGCGGCGCCGCGCGGCCGACCGATTGCGTGCTGTTCGGCAAGCAGTGCACGCCGCAGACGCCGCTGGGTTCGTGCATGGTGTCGGGCGAGGGTGCCTGCGCGGCCTATTTCACCTATGGCCGGCATCGCGCCGGGGTGAGCGCATGAGAGACAGTGTGAAGACCGGTGGTGTGATCCAGATGAGCCATGGCGCCGGCGGGCGCGACATGGCGGAGCTGATCGAGCGCATGTTCGTCACCGCTTTCGCCAATCCGTATCTGAGCGGGCGCGAGGATCAGGCGGTACTGAGCTTGCCGGCCGGTCGCCTCGCCATCTCGACCGACAGCTACGTGGTCTCGCCGCTGTTTTTTCCCGGCGGCGACATCGGCACGCTGGCGATCAACGGCACCATCAACGACGTCGCGATGGCCGGTGCGCAACCGCTGGCGCTCACCCTGGGGCTGGTGATCGAAGAAGGCTTCACGTTGGCCGATCTGGCGCGGGTGATCGATTCGATGGCGCGGGCGGCGCGCGAGGCGGGCGTGCCGATCGTCACCGGCGATACCAAGGTGGTGGAGAAGGGCAAGGGTGATGGCTTGTTCGTCAACACCACCGGCATCGGTCAGGTGCGCGAGGGCGTACGCATTTCGGCAACCGCGGTGCGGCCGGGCGATGTGGTGTTGGTCAGCGGCACGCTCGGCGATCACGGGGTGGCGGTGATGGCCGAGCGCGGCGGTTTCGATTTCGAGACCACCATCCGCTCCGATTGCGCGGCGCTGCATGGTCTGGTGGCGACGCTGCTCGACGCGGTACCCGGCGTGCACATGCTGCGCGATCCGACCCGTGGCGGCCTGGCCGCGGTGCTCAACGAGATCGCCAGCGCCAGCGGCGTCGGCTTCCGCATTCGCGAGCTGGCGTTGCCGATCCGCCCGGAAGTGGCGGGCGCCTGCGAGCTGCTGGGGTTGGACCCGCTGTACGTCGCCAACGAGGGCAAGCTGGTGGCGATGGTGCCGCCGGAATCCGCACCGGCGGCACTGGCGGCGTTGCGCAGCCATGCGCTGGGCCGCGATGCGGCCATCATCGGGACGGTGCGCGAGGACGCGCATCACTTCGTCGAGATGGAAACCGGTTTCGGCGGCGTACGCATGGTCGACTGGATCGCCGGCGAGCAGTTGCCGCGCATCTGCTGAGCCATGCGCATTCTGCTGCTGACCCACGCCTTCAACAGCCTCAGCCAGCGCCTGTGGTTGAGTCTGTCTGCAGCCGGTCACGAGCTGTCGGTGGAGTTCGACATCAACGACGCGGCCACCCGGCAGGCGCTGGCGCTGTGGCGGCCGGGCGCAGTGATCGCGCCGTATCTCAAGCGCGCGATTCCGGAAGACGTGTGGCGCACCACGCCGTGCTTCATCGTGCATCCCGGACCGGTGGGCGATCGCGGGCCCTCGGCACTGGACTGGGCGATCCAGCAGCGCCGCAGCCGCTGGGGCGTGACGGTGTTGCAGGCAGTGGCCGAACTCGACGCCGGCCCGGTGTGGGCGCATCGCGAATTCGCCCTGCGCGCGGCCAGCAAGTCAAGCCTCTATCGCCATGAGGTTACGACTGCCGCAGTCGCCGCGGTACACGATGCACTCGCGCGGTTGCAGCGCGGCGAGGGGCCGCTGCTGCCCGCCAATCGCGGCGATGACGATGCCAAGCCGGCGATGCACCAGCGCGATCGCCGCATCGACTGGCAACGCGACGACAGCGACACCGTGCTGGCGAAAATCCGCGCCGCCGATGGTCAGCCCGGCGTGCGCGATCGCTTCCACGAAGCGACGGTGTGGCTGCACGATGCCGCGTTGGCGCCTGGCCTGCACGGCGCGCCGGGCGACTGGATCGGACACGCGGGCGAGAGCGTGGCGCGCGCCACTCGCGACGGCGCGGTGTGGATCGGCCATCTGCAAATCGCCGACGCGGAAACCGGCCGCCACATCAAGCTGCCCGCACTGACCGCGCTGCGCAAACTCGGATTGCCGTTGCCGCCGGCCATCGACGCCGCTGGTGCGCCGAACCGCATCGACTACCGGGTCGAACACGGCATCGGCGTGCTGCGTTTTCCGTTTCTCAATGGCGCCTTGTCGGTGTCGCGCTGTCACGCCCTGCTCGCGGCATTCGAACAGGCCGCGCGCGGCCCCGAGCGCGCCATCGTGCTGCTCGGCGGCTCCGAGTTCTGGTGCAACGGCATGGACCTCGCCAGCATCGAGGCCAGCAGCAGCCCGGCCGAAGCCTCGCTCGCCAACATCGAGGCCATCGATGAAGTCTGCCGCGCGTTGATCGAACTGACCGGCAAGTGGGTGGTTGCAGCGGTGTGCGGCAATGCCGGCGCCGGCGGCGTGTTCATGGCACTGGCCGCCGACGAGGTACTGGTGCGGCAGGGCGTGGTGCTCAACCCGCACTACCGCAACATGGGCAACCTGTACGGTTCGGAATACTGGACTTACCTGCTGCCGCGCCGCCTCGGCGACGACGGCGCCCGCGCACTGATGACCACGCGATTGCCGCTGGATGCCGGCGACGCAGTGCAGTGCGGCTTGTTCGACGCCACGTTGCCCGGCGATCCGGAAGCATTCGCGGCCGCCGCCGTCGCGCATGTGCGCGAGCGCGTCGCCGCAGCCGATTTCGCCGACCGCCTGCGCGCCAAAGCCACCGCCCGCGCGCGCGACGAAGCGATCAAACCCTTATCGACATACTGCGACGCCGAACTGGCGCACCTGCGCGAAAATTTCTTCGGCTTCGACACCAGCTACCACATCGCCCGCTACGACTTCATCACCCACACCCCGCATTCGCGCACGCCGCTGCACCTGGCGCGGCATCGGCTGGCGCGATGAGCTGGCGCGTCGAAATCACGCCATGCTCGCTACACTCCATGCCCTCGCTGCTATCCTCGCGCCGCCAGAACCGTCGTCGCGAGCGACCGGTTCC
>JANRIF010000270.1:0-3676 GCA_033765245.1 Lysobacteraceae bacterium | reverse complement strand
TCGTAGATCTGCGTCACATCGCCGGTGAAACCCATGCGGGCCACCACCGCGCCGCTGATCAAATCGACCACGCACAAGCCGCATTCGGTAGGCTCGTCCGCAATCGGTGGCCGCAATGCCGCCTGAGAAACACGGGCTTGCGAGAGCCCGACGAACATCAGCGATCCCAGGAAAGCCAACCCGCGGGTAAAACCGGGCAGCGCCACCACCGTACGCACGCTGCCATTGGCGGGATCGAGGGCCCGCACCAGACCGCGCCCGGACTCGCAGAAATACACTTCGCCACGATGCCAGCGCGGAGAATGCGGCATCACCAGGCCATCGTGCAATACTCGATTGCCGGCTACCTCCATCAAGGTGCCGTCGAATTCGGTCCAATCGCGCCAGGCGCGCGGACGATCGAACTTGCCGAAGGTGGTCACATAGGCCGGCAACCCGTCGCGCATCGCCATGCCGTTGAGATGGCAACGATCCTCGGCCACCAGTTCGCTGACGAAATACGGCTGCCAGCGCGGCACGAAACTATGATCGGGGTGAAAATTGCACAGGCACGAGAAGGTGGAGTTGACCGCCCACAAACCGCCCTCGCCCCAGGCGATGTCGTGCACGTTGATCATGCCGCTGACGTGCGAGGCACGTGGTACGAATAGCGCGTCAACCGGATCGTCCGCCGGGCTCGCGTCGATGCCGCTGTCGTTGCGGCGGAAATCGAGCACCTGCGCCCAGATACCCAGCACCAGCCGATCGCTGCGCACCGCCAATCCCATCGGTCTTGGAAAGGCTCGCAGATGGGTATTGATGACCTGCCCGTCGCTGCGCACCATCACCAATCGGCTGGCCTGATAGGACGTCATCAACACCGAAACGTTCAGCGCCTTGAGCAAGGCCGGCAGGTTGGCCGAATAGCTGCTTGAGAAGTCGAACGAGGGCATCGGCGCCGCTACCTCCGGCAGCGCTGCACTCGCATCGCCTTGATCGCCCTGATCGACATGATCGCTCATCGTGTTGCGCTCCTTCCTGAAGCAATCCTTCGCAGCGCCGCCAGCGGCGCCACCTTGCCGACACCCGGCAACAATCCCGAGGCATCGGCCAGCGCAGTGGCCGTAGACAGCAACCCGGATCGTGCCGCATCGGCCGTGAGCAACGGATCGGCCGACAGCATCAACGCCAGGGTGGCGCTGACCACTGGCGTGGCCGCCGAGGTCTTGCCCAGGTAGGCAGGCTTGCCATCCGCGTTCGCGCCCAGGGTGGGCAGCATCGACGGCGCAGCAATATCGATGCCACGGCCGAAGGCCGCGACCGGCCGATTGGCGTGATCGAGCGCGGTGACCGCAATCACCTCCACCCGATTGGCGAGGCTGGGCCGCGCCGAGGTGTCGAGCGCACGATTGCCGGCCGCAACCACGATCAAGGCACCGCGTCCGTCACGACCCTTGCGCACGATCTGCTGCACCACCTCCAGCACCGGTTGCAACACCAGCGGGTCGTCCCAACTGCAATTGATCACATCCGCCCCGGCGAGATACGCAGCCTGGAACGCCAGCACGAGATCCGAGGTCCAGGTGCTTGCCAGCCGGATCGCGATCAGCGAGGCGTCGGGCGCGATCCCGCGCTGCGTACCGGCGGCGCCGTTGGCAAACACCACGCCAGCCACCAGCCCACCATGTTGGTCGCCCTTGCGACGCGGTGATACATCGGCACTGCGGCTCTCGGTGTCGTAGGCGAACGGCACCGCGACTCCCGCCAGACCCGGATGACTCAAGTCCATCCCGGCATCGATGATGGCGATGCGTACGCCCTTGCCGCTGGCGATGGCCCAGGCAGCGTCGAGTTGCAGATCCTGGCGCAACGAGTAGCCGGCCATGTCGTAGCGTGGCTGAATCAGGCGCTCAGGCGCACCGCCACGCTCCACTTTCAGCACGTCGGGCTGCGCCCAGACGACGGCTTCGTCGCGGCGCAATCGCGCCAACAGGGGCTCCATCGCGTCGACATCGGCCGCCTCGCCACGGATGATTCGTTCTTCGCCCAGCTCGGCAAGAACGCTCAATGCCTGCAAGCCGGGAAAGCGGAGTTGCACTTGATCGCGCGAAACCCCGCTGCGCGTCTTGAACACGATACCGCGCCCCACCGCCAGCGACAGGGTGGGACTGTACGCATACAGCCGCAGCGATTCGCCGGACAAGCCGGTACGAAATTGTGGATCGAGCAACGGCAGCTCGCGCCAACCGTCGTCATCGTGCCAATGCAGCGGCGGCCCCGGCGATGGCCGGAGCGTCGGCGAATCCTGACGGGAGCCGACACCGGAATCGCGCGCCATCGCATCGGCACACATCAGCGCGACGAACGTCAACCCGAGCAGTACCAGCACGTGCCGTGCGTGTGCTCCTTGCCATCCCCGGTGTCGACCCACGCTCATCGGCCCATTGCGCCAATATCCATTCCAGCAACGCCCGGCCCGAACGATCGGACCGGACGCGGAGCCCATGATACGGTCACTGCCGTGGCGGGAAGACGCCTACCGTGGCGATGCAGAAATTCAGCACCAGGAACGGCTGACGATTCTCATGCGGCATGCCCTGCCCCGCCGTGCCGACGAACATGGGCGACATCGGCACGCTGGTGGTGGGGGCGTTGTTGAGGAAGCGCACGTTTTCGTCCCCCGCAGCGTTGTCGAAGCCCAGCAAATCGCCCGCCTGCGCCGTCCCGCGGGCGCCGACCACGTTGTATCCCTGCGCAGAGTGCGTATGCGCCGGCATCTCGGTGACAAGCAAAGTCACCGCATCGCTGCCCCCGGTTTCGCCAAGCGAACGTGGCGTCAAGCCAGGCCCGTTGCCCCAGTCCATGGGTGCGATGGCTTGCAGATTGGGCAAGGCGAAGTTGGTGGTGCCATTGCCGCCATACGTAACGCCGAGGATCGAGAACAACGCTGTGTTTTGCGAGATCGGCACGAGGCGGCCGTCGCAGGGCAGCCAACCGCGTGGTGCGAAGTTGTTCGCCCAGATGCGGATTTCGCCAATGAATGGGTCTGACATCGCTGTCTCCTAGTTCTGCGACGGAAAGATGCCGAACAGGCTGATGATGAAGTTCACGCACACAAACGGCATGGTGTTGTCGTGCGGCTGCGAGCCGCCGGCCGTTTGCAAGGTGCGATTGCTCATCGAAGCTGCAGGGACGCTCGGGTTGCTGAGGTATAGGGTGTCGCCAGGTTGCCCGGCCGGTAATGCATTACTGACTTCGCTGGTCACCGCGTCCAGAGTGCTGACGACGAGCGGGTGGGCGTGCGACGGCATCTGTGTTTGAAGCAGAGTCACCTCCTCGCTGCCGAACATCTGCCCCATGACGCGCGTCGTCAGGCCTGGGCCGGTGCCCTGGTGCAACGGCAGGCGCCCGCGCATGTCGGGCAACGCGAAAGTGGTCTGACCATCGCCGCCATAGGTGGTACCGATCAGCGCGAACAGCGCATCGTTCTCGCTGACTGACATCAGGGTACCGTCGCACAAGGCCCAACCCTGCGGAGCGTAGTTGCCCGCAAACATCCGGATCTCTCCGATATACGGATCTGACATGATTTGACTCTCCGATTAGCTGCGCGACGGGAAGACGCCGACCGTGGCGATGCAGAAATTGACCACCAGCGAAGGCTGCATGTTGTTGTGCGGCTGCGAGCCGCCGGTCG
>JANRIF010000254.1:0-3209 GCA_033765245.1 Lysobacteraceae bacterium | reverse complement strand
CGGCCGACCTTGTCGCCGCCCTTGGCCGCGCCGTGGTTGTAGATCTGCCAGTGCCCGCGCGACATGAAGTACTTGCACGCATACAGCGGCTGGTTGTTGAGCACGCCGATGCGCCAGTCGAACTCGGTGTACATGTATTCCTGCGCCAGCAGCAGGGCGGTGTGCTGAAACAACTGCTCGGCGCTGGCCTTGAGTTGATCCAGCGTTTCCACCTTGCTGATGCCGCGCGAAAAGCTGCCGTCGGGAATCTTCAGCACGATCGGGAAGCCGATCAGATCGGGCAGTGCCGCAAGCCGCTTGGCGTCGTCGCGGAACACGATCTCGGTATGCGGGATCGACAGCTTGCGCGACTTCAGCAGGTCGTGCAGATAGATCTTGTTGGTGCAGCGCAGGATCGACACCGGGTCGTCGATCACCACCATGTCCTCGCGATCGGCGCGGTGCGAGAACCGGTAGGTATGGTTGTCCAGCGCGGTGGTTTCGCGGATGAACAGGCCGTCGTATTCGGCGAGGCGCGCAAAATCATTCTTGGAGATCGGGTCGACCTCGATCCCCAGCTCCTTGCCCGCCGACACGAACAACTGCAGTGCCTTCTTGTTGGAAGGCGGCATCGGGTCGGCGGGGTCGCGCAGCATGGCAACGTCGTAGCGATACTTGCGGCGCGCGCGCGGCTTGCGCCACAGCTTGCGGCTGAACCCGGCCAAAGCCTCGGCGAACGCATCCTCCTGGCCATCGGACAACGTGTGCAGGCCGGCCGGCTTGATCGAGGCGATCTGCCACATGCGCTGGCGTTCGAATTCGATGCGCAGGATCGGACAGGGAAAGGTTTCGAACACCTGTCGCGCCAGATCCGCCAGCGGTGCGTAACTGGTCTGGCCGAAGTACACCAGCAGTCCGAAATCGGTGGCGTCGCGCGAGCCTTCCGGCAGGAATTTGGCGAGATTCTGGTTCAGGTCTTCGATGTCCACGCCGTACAGCGAGCGCCGGCGCAGATCGTTGATGGCACGCACCGAGGGGATCACCTTGTGTCCGCGCGCCTCGGCCAGCAGCGAAACGTAATACCCCAACCCGAGGTATTTGTAGCTGCGGCACAGGTTGATCACCTGGGTGCGCTCACGCTCGCCTTCGCTGACCCGCAGCGGCTCCTTGAGGTAGTCCACCGCAGTGACAACGTTTTCGGACGGATAGTAGGAACCCCAGTCCGAGGCTTTTTCGACGACGATCAGCAGGCGGCTCATGGCGGCGCATAGTCTGACATTTTTGCTGAACCTCGTGAGAAGCGGTTGAGGGTGGGACTCGGGACTCGGGACTCGGGACTCGGGACTCGGGACTCGGGACTCGGGACTCGGGACTCGGGACTCGGGACTACAGGCTTGCGAGCTGTCGCTGTCGCTCCCTCCCTTTCGCGCAAGCGAAGGGGAGGGCTGGGGAGGGGTGAGTACTTGCGACGCTCTCCGGCGTCCTCCCCACCCAGCCCCCGCCTGCACGCAGGGAGAGGCGCTGGACACGGCGCCACAACTGGATTGGCCTTGTGGGTTTATCAGAAGCACGAAGCGCGTCGCGCTGGCACTACATGCATGCCACGCCGTCATCCAAGCCGCTATGCTGCCGACTCCCGCAATCCCGGATCGCCCGCATGTCGAAGCCGGCCCTCGTTCTGCGTCCCGCCACCCACGCCGACCTGCCGGCATTGCTGGCGTTGGAGGCACAGTTTCCCGGTGATCGCATGTCGGCACGCCAGTTTCGCCGGCACCTGCGCAGCCCCAGCGCGCGGCTGCAGGTGGCTGCGCTCGCCGGAGTGGTGGTTGGCGCCAGCCTGTTGTTCTTTCGCGTCGGCTCCACCGGCGTGCGTCTGTATTCGCTGGTGGTGGACGCGGTGGCGCGTGGGCATGGTCTGGGGCAGCGCCTGCTGGTCGATGCCGAGGCGGCGGCGCATCGGCGCGGCTGCACGCGAATGCGGTTGGAGGTGCGCGCCGACAATGCCGCCGCGATCGCCTTGTACCAGCGTGCCGGTTACCAGCAGGTGGCGCGCCTGCCGGGGTATTACGAAGATGGTGCCGACGGTCTGCGCTACCAGCGGGCGCTGCGCTGATCGTTGCGGTGGCGCAGTGGTGCAGGGCGGCTGTGGGGTTGGCGGTACACTACGCGCATGAGCAGGGGAATACCGGACAACACACGCGAGACTACCGATGGCGAGCCGACGCAGACGTCGGTTGCCGCGCATCCGCTGTCCGCTCGAGCGCTCGACGACGACGAATACCGCACCTTCCTGAGCGTCGGCCGGCTCGAACGTTTCGCGGCCGGCGAGCGCCTGTTCGAATACGGTGCCGCCGCCAGTTGCATGTACGTGGTGGAATCGGGCGAGGTGCGGCTGCTCTTTGGCGAGGGCATGGCCGACAAAATTGTCCAAACGCAGCAATACTTCGGCGAGTTGGCGGTATTCACTGGCCATCATCAACGCATGGCCGGTGCCGTGGCGGAAACGGAGGCGGTGGTCTGGGCCATCGACCAGACCGCCTTCGAGGCGTTATTGGTGCAGCGGCCGGGATTGATGGCGGGATTCATGCGGCGCTCGTTTTCCTATCTGGTCGCCGCCGAAACGCAACTGGTGCTCGACCTGCGTCGCCGCAACGAGGATTTGCTCGGCACACTGGACAGCCTGCGGCAAACCCGCAGCCAGCTCTCCTTCGCCATGCAGATGGTTCGTACCGACGAACTCACCGGCTTGCCGAATCGGCGCGGCCTGTTCCGTTTCATCGAGGAAATGCCGGCATCGGTCGATAGCGGCACGCCATGGGCCTTGTTGCTGGTGGACGTCGATCGCTTCAAGCAAATCAACGACGCCTGCGGCCACATTGCCGGCGACAGCGCGTTGCGCGCCGTGGCCGACGAATTGCGCCAGGCCGCCGGCCTGATGGAACATGCGGCGCGCCTGGGTGGCGACGAATTCGCGATGCTGGTGCGTGCCGGCGACGCCGGCGCGCTGTCCAACCGGGCGGTGGCGGTGGTAGCGGCGATCCGCGCGCTGCGGCTGCCTACCGCAGGCGACGCGATGCGCCTGACCGTCAGTGTCGGCGCCACCTTGTGCGCCGCAGGCAGCGACTGGAGCGCCTGGTACGGTCGTGCGGATGCCGCCCTATACCGCGCCAAGCAGGCGGGCGGTGACGGCTGGCGATTGGCAGGGGAACATCGTTTAACGGAATTGTGAC
>JANRIF010000033.1:0-14167 GCA_033765245.1 Lysobacteraceae bacterium | reverse complement strand
CGACTACCGCGAGTTTCTCGCCAGCCTGGCCGATGACGACCCGCTGCGCCGCGAACTGCCCGCCGATGGCAGCCTGCCGACCGCCGAGGGTGCGCACGCCGCCGTCTTCCATCGTTACTGGGATTGGCTGCTCACCGACCGTATCTTCCCGGGCGTCCGCCAGCACATCCAGGCGCTCACCCTGGAAGCGCGCATCGATCGCGACCCGCTGCTCGTCACCGCTGCTGACGGCAGCCAGGGCTACCGCTGGATCGGCCACGAAGCCAGCTACCGCCCACGCCGCGCCGCCGCGATGAGCCTGTATTGGGCGCCGTTCTGGGGTGCCGAGAATCGCGGCGAGACACTGAGCGCCGAGCGCGCCGCCGAACTGTTCACTACCCTGCTGGCCGAAGCCGCCGCCGGCAGCGGTGGTTCGCCGTTGTTCGTCGACCAATTCAACGTGATCGACAACACCCTGGGCCACGCCCACAACGCCGCACTGGCAACGGAAGCGCTACCCGACTTCATGACCCGCGCCGGCTGCGCCCTGCACCGCGCCAAGGCCCTGGGCTATGGCTACTGGAGCGTGTACGACTACGCCGAAAGCCCGCTCTACAACCCCACTTTCGGCTACGGTCTGGACGGCTGGCGACTCGCAACCGGCGACCGCACACCCGCCAGCACGCGCCTGCACCCGCTCGACTCCGGCGACCAGCAACTGCGCCTGATCAGTGGCGACCGCCTGAGCCAGACCATCCCAACCACCCGAGGCCGCCTGCCTCGGCACGATTCCGGCCTCGACAACCAAGTTTGCCTCCACGCCGAGACCGACACCGGCGCCGACATCCACCTCAGCGCCGGTGGAGAAGCCGTCACCCTGAGCCTGCCCGCCGGCCACCGCGGCGAAGCCTGTACCGCCATCGCCCCGACACCCGACGCACGCGGCCTGGAACTCACGTTCACCCTCGACCAGGGCCGCGCCAGCCTCAACGCGATCGCCCTGTTCGACCACGTCCAGACCGGCGGCATCCACGACCGCCATCGCCAAGCGCTGCCCCTGCGCGAACCCCTGCTCGCCCTCAACCGCCGCTTCGCAGCGGGAGACTTCGCCGGATGCCAAGATACTGGTAGCGCGGTGCCGCCGCGGTGAGGGCATGGTGTCGTCGTGCGGTGATCAGACCGCCGGCTGTCGTTGCCGAAGCGGTGTGGCGAGGCAAGGCCCTCAACGTAGGCCCTTTCACCCGTCACCGCGAGTCGGCTGTTCCGGTGGCGCTGATACGGCATTCGCATCGTGAACCCGCAGTGGTCCATGGAGCGCCACCGACTTGGGCTCAGGCCATTGGGCGTCGGTACGTCAACCCTTGGGTGTCCCTACGTCACCACAAGCCGTTGCCTGATATGTCCGGCTGGGTCGCGCTGCCAGACTCGTATGCTATACCCCGTAGAAGAGGGCATATGGGACATGAGCGCGGATCAGGGGCGTATCCGAGACGTTGGTGGAGCCACGTCCTGCGTGCCTGATGGACGAGGTTCAGCGCTGTTTGCCGCTCAAACTCGACAGTTTGCGCACTGAGCCGGCCACGTCGACTCGACTCGGCGGTTCAGCTTGGGCGCGGGTATGTTTGGGGCAATGTGCCGAACGTGGGCCGGGTTGTCAGAAGCGGGAGACACCCTCAATCTCGTCAGGGAACCACGGCGTGACGCAGACAGGAATGATGCGGGTTATGCGGCAGATTCAAGCTGCCAGCCCGGGAATACCAGTACGGCGGGATGGCATTGGAGTGCGCGGGCCAACACCTTGGCGCGCTCGACGCCAAGATTGACGCGGCCGGTCTCGATGCTGGAGATGGTGGTTTGCGGGATGCCGCACAGCGCGGACAGTTGCGTCTGGCTGAGGCCCTGTAGCTCGCGCATGATCCGCACCGACTCGCCGACCGTGACGTCGATGCGCTTCTTTGCAGGGATGTACTTGCGCATATCAGCGTTTCCGATAGTCGTGGGGAGTGACTTGAACGACGCGTACGATCAGTGCATCCGCTTGCACGGAATAGATGACGCGCCATTGCTCGTTCAATCGCGATGACCTGGAGCCTTTCCATTCGCCCGACAGTGCTTCATCGTGAAACCCGCTGATGGCCCGAAGGCCTTGAGGTCCAGACAGCATGACGATGTCTTTCCACTTCTCATAGCGTTTGAGGATGTCTGTCGGAACGCGGCCGGATGACAGCTCTTTGTCCGCTTGGCGATGCTCCAGAATCTTCCACATACCAAAGTATGGCTAGTGCAAATAAGTACTGTCAAGCCATGGGGGAGCGGCCCGACAATCCGATCTGCGTGCTCACGACATCGCCTTCGACCGCGCGGCCTGGATGACGCCCTGCTTGCTGCGTCCTGCCGAGCCCTCACACGCCGCCGCTGACCAGCGCATGCAATTTCAGCACGGTGGCCCAGTTGCGGGTGGTGGCGGATTTGCCCACTTTGCCCAGCAGGGCAGCACCGGCTTTGCTCTCGAGTATGCCGTTGGCGCATAGCAGGTAGGCGGCCTGGGTGCCGATGGCGAACTGTTCGGGTGGTTCGATGAGATGCGAGATGGCGGCCAAGTTGGGCAGGGCGTCGGGGTCTTGCACGAAGGCGACCAGGAAGCGCGAGTGATCGGCGGCTTCGGTGGCGATGGGGCACCGCGCGACGATGGCGGCGAGTTCGTCGGCCGATTTGACGATGACCGGCACCTCGACCTTCAGTTCGGTGGCAAGCGCGGTGGCGATGGCAGTCGCGTGTTGGGCCGGTGTCCCCGAGGTGGCGCGGAACACGGCGTTGCCGCTGTTGAGCAGGGTGGCTATGTCGCGGTAGCCGAGGCCGCTCAACAGGGCGCGAAACTCGGCCATGGGCACGCGCTTGGCCTTGCCGACATTGACCCCGCGCAGCAGTGCCACGAACAGCGGCATGCGCTTACAACACCGCCGCCAACCGCGCCGCTTGATCGATCGCGCGCTTGGCATCGAGTTCGCTGGCGGTGTGGGCGCCGCCGATCAGATGCGGTGTGCGCCCGGCGGCGGTGAGTGCATCGGCGAGGTCGCGGCGGGGTTCCTGGCCGGCGCAGATGATGACGTGATCGACCGGCAGGGTTTGTTCCTTGCCTTCGCTGCGGATGCGCAGGCCGTTATCGTCGAGGCCGAGATATTCGACCCCGCCGAGCATTTGCACGCGCATGGCCTTGAGGGTGGCGCGGTGAATCCAGCCGGTGGTCTTGCCGAGCTTGGCGCCGGGTCTGCCGGGGCTGCGTTGCAGCAGCCACACTTCGCGCGCCGGGGCTTCGGGCTGCGGCGGGGCAAGGCCGCCACGGCCTTCGAAGTTTGCGGCGACGCCCCATTCGGCCATCCAGCGTTGCACGTCGAGGCTGGGCGATTCGCCGTGGTGGACCAGGAATTCGGCGACGTCGAAGCCGATGCCGCCAGCGCCGATGATGGCAACGCGCTTGCCGGGTGTGACTTTGCCGCTGAGCACGTCGAGATAGCTCAATGCCTTGGCGTGGTCTGCACCGGGGAAGTTGGCCTTGCGTGCGTTGATGCCGGTGGCGATCACCACTTCATCGAAATTGGCGAGGTCTGGCGCGGCGACGGTCTGCCCGAGGCGCACATCGACGCCGGTATCGCGCAGGCGCGTGCCGAAGTAGCGCAGGGTTTCGTTGAATTCTTCCTTGCCGGGAATGCGCTTGGCGAGGTTGAACTGGCCGCCGATTTCGCTGGCGGCGTCGAACAAGGCGACCCGGTGCCCGCGTTCGGCGGCGAGGGTGGCGCAGGCAAGGCCGGCCGGGCCGGCACCGACCACGGCGATGCGCTTGGGCTGTGTCGTCGGCGTGTAGTTGAGTTCGGTCTCGGCGCAGGCGCGCGGATTGACCAGGCAACTGGCCTTGCGGTTCTCGAATACGTGATCGAGGCATGCCTGGTTGCAGGCGATGCAGGTGTTGATGCGATCGCTGCGGCTGGCGCTGGCCTTGTTCACCCACTCCGGATCGGCCAGCAGCGGCCGCGCCATCGACACCATGTCGGCCTGGCCGCTGGCGAGGATGCGCTCGGCCACCTCCGGCATGTTGATGCGGTTGGTGGCGACCAGCGGCAGGCGCACATGCGGCTTGAGTTTGGCGGTGACGCCGGCAAACGCGGCGCGCGGCACCGAGGTGGCGATGGTGGGTACGCGCGCCTCGTGCCAGCCGATGCCGGTATTGATGATCGTGGCGCCCGCGGCTTCCACTGCCTTGGCTTGAGCCACGATCTCGTCCCAGTCGGAACCTTCGGGCACCAGTTCTAGCATCGAGAGGCGATAGATCAGGATGAAGTCGGGGCCGCAGGCTTCGCGTACGCGGCGCACGATTTCCACCGCGAAACGCATGCGGTTCGCGGCACTGCCGCCCCAGGCATCGTCGCGCTGGTTCACGCGCGGGGCGAGGAACTGGTTGATCAGATAGCCTTCCGAGCCCATCACTTCGACGCCGTCGTAGCCGGCCTCGCGCGCGAGTTTGGCGCTGTTGGCGAAGGCGGAAATCTGCCGCTCGACCCCGCGTGCCGTGAGCGCGCGTGGGGTGAACGGGTTGATCGGCGCCTTGCGCTTGCTCGACGACACGCTGAGTGGGTGATAGCCGTAGCGGCCGGCATGCAGTATCTGCATGCAGATCTTGCCGCCATCGGCGTGCACGGCGTCGGTGACCAGGCGATGCCGGCGCACTTCCCACGACCAGCTCAGCTTGCCGGAGAAAGGTTTGAGCCAGCCGACGATGTTGGGCGCGATGCCGCCGGTGACCATCAACCCGACGCCGCCGCGCGCGCGTTCGGCGAAATACGCCGCCAGCTTGGGGAAGTCCTTGGCGTGGTCTTCCAGCCCGGTGTGCATCGAGCCCATCAGCACGCGATTGCGCAGGGTGGTGAAGCCGAGATCGAGCGGCGCGAGCAGGTGCGGGTAGGGCGAGGTGGTCATGGCATACCGGTGCGTATGGCGATGTGCGCACGATGCCCGTACTCGGGCATCATGACAAGCTTCGTCCTTTGCCTGCGAATCACCGATGGCTGCTTCCGATCGTGGCGCGAGTGCTGAACCGACCCTGCTGCGCGCGGTGTCGCGCTGGCAGATCGTGGGGCTGGCGCTGAACGATGTGATCGGCAGCGGCATCTACCTGCTGCCCGCGGCCGTGGCCGGGCTGCTGGGGGCGGGCGGGGTCTGGGCGATCCTGCTCGCGGGTGCGGCGGTGACCCTGCTGGTGCTGTGCTATGCGCAGGCATCGAGCTATTTCGATCAGCCCGGCGGCAGCTATTTGTATGCGCGCGAAGCGTTCGGCTCGCTGGTCGGGTTCGAGGTGGGCTGGATGACCTGGCTGACCCGCGTCGCCTCGGCGGCGGCCTTGAGCAACGGACTGGCGCAGGCGGTGGCGGCATTCTGGCCGGTGGCTGCGGCGGGTGTCGGCAAGTGGGCCATCGTGATCGGCTCGCTGGGTTTGCTCACGGTGGTGAACGTGATCGGTGTGCGCGCGGCGGCGCGCTCGGCAGCGACCCTGGCGGTCGCCAAGATGTTGCCGTTGCTGGCGTTCGTGGTGGTGGGCGTGTTTTTTGTCGACTGGTCGCGGGCATTGGTGTGGCAGGCGCCGCCGCTGGGTAATCTGGGCGAGGGCGCGTTGCTGTTGTTGTTCGCCTATGCCGGCTTCGAGAACACCCCGGCGGCGGCGGGCGAATACCGCAATCCACGCCGCGATGTGCCGTTCGCGCTGGTCACCATGATCGTGCTGGTGACGCTGACCTACGCGGCGGTGCAGGTGGTGGCGCAGGGCACCTTGCCCGCTCTGGCGCAATCGGCCTCGCCGTTGGCGCAAGCGGCGGCCGGATTCGCCGGTCCGGTGGCGGCACTGCTGGTGACGGTGGCCGCAGCGATTTCGATCCTGGGCACCAACGGCAACACCATGTTGTTCGGGCCGCGCTATCTGTATGCGCTGGCGCTGGATGGTTTCGGTCCACGCGCGTTGGCGCGGGTGCATCCGCGCTTTCGCACTCCGGCACTGGCGGTGTGGGTGCAGGGCGGATTGGCGCTGCTACTGGCGCTGACCGGCAGCTTCGTGCAACTGGCGCTGTTGTCGGTGATCGCGCGGCTGATCACTTATATGGGCACCTGTGCAGCACTGCTGGTGTTGCAGCCGCGTTTCGCAGGGCGCGCCGATGCGCTGGTGTTGCCGGGTGGGCGCTTGATTCCGCTGCTGGCGTTGTTGCTGTCGGCGAGTCTGCTGGTTGCAGCGGATGGTCGGCAACTGGTTGCTGCCGCGATAGCGCTGCTGGCGGGAGCGGCGATCCATCGGTTCTGGCGTAAGCGTTGAATCGAGTGTCGTCGTCATTGCGCGCGCGCCGTGTCCGGCGGCCCGGATTGCGGCGTCGCCTGATGCCGGCTGCAGGGCGGACCCGGGTGCATCGCATCGCATACGAATGCATCGGGTGTGCGCGGCGCGATCCTGCGCCATAATCGGCGACTACGCTGCGCTGCCACAGGCACAGCGCGATCCTGGCCAAGAGGGCGATTCGTGCACGAGACATTGTTGTTGTTTGGCGCCACCGGCGACCTTGCCCAGCGCTATCTGTTTGCGTCGTTGCTCAACTTGCTGCGCGATCGCCTGCTGCCGCCGGGCTTCCGGGTGTTTGCCATTGCGCGCCAGGAGCTGGGCAACGAGGGGTTTCGCGAGCTGCTGCTCAAGCGGTTGCCGGACGTCGATCCCTCGGCGCCGGAGGTGATCGACCTGCTCAAGCGCTGCGAATACATCAGCGTCGATCTGACCGATCCGCAGCAACTGGCGGAGCGCCTGGCGCCGCTGCGCGGCCGTGATTGCGTGAGCTATCTGTCCACGCCGCCCGGTTTGTATGTGCCGATCACCCAGGGCCTGAAGGCGGCCGGCCTGCTCGACGCCCCGTCGCGGCTGGTGCTGGAGAAACCCATCGGCCGCGATCTGGCGAGCGCGCGCGAGATCATGTCGGCGGTGAGCGAGTGCGTGTCGGAAGACCGCGTGTTCCGCATCGATCACTACCTCGGCAAGGCGCCGGTGCAGAACCTGCTGGCGTTGCGCTTCGGCAACGCGCTGTTGGAGGCGGTGTGGCATCACCGCTGGATCGCCTCGGTGGACATTCTGGTGGCGGAGACCGCTGGCGTCGATGGCCGCGAAGGCTACTACGCCAACTACGGCGCGCTGCGCGACATGGTGCAGAACCACATCCTGCAACTGCTGTGTCTGATCGCGATGGAGCCGCCGTCCTCGCTCGATGCCGATTCGGTACGCAACGAGAAACTCAAGGTGCTGCGCGCGCTGCGGCCGATGACGGCCGACGCGGTCAATCAGCACAGCGTGCGCGGCTGTTATCAGGCCGGTGTGGTGGAAGGCAAGCCGGTGAAGGGCTTCAATGCGCCGACGCCGGAAGCGCAGGACACCGAGACTTACGTCGCGCTGGTGGCGCACATCGACAACTGGCGCTGGGCCGGCGTGCCGTTCCGCCTGCGCACCGGCAAGCGCATGGCCGACCGTTGTTCGGAGGTGGTGATCACCTTCCGCGAAGTCTCGCACTGGCTGTTCGAGAAGCCGCATCGCGACCGCTCCACCCCCAACCGGCTGGTGTTCCGCCTGCAGCCGGAGGAGAACATCGAACTGACCCTGATGAGCAGTCTGGCCGCGCCCGAGTGGGGCGCGCTGGAATTGCAACCGTTGCCGCTGGACCTGTCGATGCCGATCAACCTGCGTCGACGCATCGCCTATGAACGTCTGCTGCTGGATGCCTTTCACGGCAATCCGGCATTGTTCGTGCGTAACGATGAAGTGGAAGCGGCGTGGTCGTGGATCGATAGCGTGTCCGAGGCCTGGAAACAGGCCGGCACTCCGATTCACCCGTACATGGCCGGCTCCTGGGGCCCCGACGCGCTGGAGCAGTTGATGCCCGACTGCTGTGCCGGCGGTACCCGTCGCAGCCATCGCAAGGGTGGTTGAGACGATGCCCGCACCGGGTCTGGATGCCGCGCTGCTGGCGGACATCGGCGGCACCAACGCGCGCTTCGCACTGGCTGACGTGCACGCGGCAATGCCGCTGCGCGACGACAGCATCCGCGATTACCGGGTGCGCGATTTCGACTCGTTGGCGGCCGCCGCGCAACGTTATCTCGCCGATGTCGGGGTGCAGGTTTCTGCGGCGTATTTCGCGGTGGCCGGGCGCGTCGACGGCGACAGCGTGCGCATGACCAATCACCACTGGCACGTCAGCCTCAGCGCGACCCAGGCCGAGCTCAAGCTCGACACCTTGCGGGTGATGAACGATTTCTACGCACTGGCGATGGGCGTGCCGTTGCTGACCTCGCAGCATCTGATCGCGATCGGCGGCGCCGATACCAGCGCATCGTCGCGTCGCGACCGCGTGTGGGGTGTGCTGGGGCCGGGCACGGGCCTCGGCTGGGCCGCGCTGATGCAGTTTGGTGAGCACTATCACGTGCTGGAGACCGAGGGCGGGCATATCGGTTTTGCGCCGCGCAGCGCGCAAGAGGCGGCGTTGCTGGCGCAGTTGCACAAGCACTTTCCGCGCGTCTCCAATGAACGTCTGGTATGCGGCGTGGGGCTGCGCAACATTCACCAGGCGTTGGCGGAAATCGCTGCTGAGTCAGCAGCCGAACTGACCCCCGAGCAGATCACCGCGCGTGCCGCCGATGGCAGCGACCCCTTGTGCGTGCAGACGCTGGAAACCTTCGTGCGCGTGTTCGGCGCGGTGGCTGGCGATGCCGTGCTGGGCTTCGGCGCCTGGGATGGTGTGTATCTGGCGGGCGGCTTGGTGCCACATCTGCTGCCGTGGCTGCAGGGTCCGGCGTTTCGCGAGCGCTTCGAGGACAAGGGACGCTTTCAGGAATCGATGCGCAAGGTGCCCACCCACGCCATCGTGCATCCGCAGCCGGGCTTGCTTGGCGCGGCGGCGGTGGCGCAGCGTGAAGCCGCGCTGACGTGGGGCGCGCCGTGAACGCGGGCGCCTGCGCGGTCGGCAGCGTGCCGGCGCCGGCCTGGCATGCGCACGCGGATGCCGATGGTTGGGCGCAGGCCGCCGCAATGCAGATCGCGCAGCAGTTGCGCGACGATCTTGCCCAGGCGCCGCAGGTGTTGTTGCTGCTGTCGGGCGGCAGCACCCCCGAGCCGGTGTATCGCCGGCTCGCGGCGCAGGCGCTGGACTGGTCGCGGGTGGTGGTGTCGTTGGTCGACGAACGTTTCGTCGCACCCGGCAGCGCCGGCAGCAATGCGACGTTGCTCGATCGCGTATTCGCTGATGGCCCCGCCGCGGCGGCCACGCGCTGGCCGCTGGTGGCGCCGGCAACCACATTGGGCGATTGCGTGGCGCAGGCCAATCGGCGCATGCACACGCCGGGGCTACGATTGAGCACGGTGGTGTTCGGTATGGGCGAGGACGGCCATTGCGCGTCGCTGTTTCCCGGCGCCGTCGATCTGCCCACCGCGTTGGCGGCAACGCAGTCGTTCGTTGCCTTCGACGCACAGGGCTGCCCGGTGGCCGAGCCGTATCCGTTGCGCATCACGCTCACTCCGTCCGGCTGGCGTGATGCGCGTTGTCGCGTGTTGCTGATGAGTGGCACCCGCAAACGCGCTGTGTTCGAACAGGCCGCCGCCGTCGCCGATCCATTGCGACTGCCGGTGGCCGCCGCGATCCGTGACGGCGGCACTCCGCTGCAGGTGCATTGGTTTGCCCAGGAGAAGCCGGCATGAATCCCCAGTTGCTTGCGATCACCGAGCGCATCCGCCAGCGCAGTCGCGTCACGCGGGCCGCGTACCTCGCACAGATAGAAGCCGCGCGCCAGCGCGGGCCGGCGCGCGGCGCGCTCGGTTGCGGCAATCTTGCGCACGGGTTTGCCGCCTGTGCGCCCGGCGACAAGGCCGCGCTGCGCAGCGGTCAGGGCGCCAACATCGGCATCGTCACCGCCTACAACGACATGCTCTCGGCACACCAGCCCTACGAGGGCTATCCCGAACGCATCCGCGCCCACGCGCGCGCCATCGGCGCCAGCGCGCAGGTCGCGGGCGCGGTGCCGGCGATGTGCGACGGCGTCACCCAGGGCCGTGCCGGCATGGAGTTGTCGCTGTTCAGTCGCGACGTGATCGCCGAAGCCACCGCGGTGGCGCTCAGCCACGACATGTTCGATGCGGTGCTGTGCCTGGGCATCTGCGACAAGATCGTGCCGGGGCTGTTGATCGGTGCGCTGGCATTCGGGCATCTGCCCACCGTGTTCGTGCCCTCCGGCCCGATGCCGACCGGCATTCCCAACGCCGCCAAGGCTGCCGTGCGCGAGCGTTACGCCGAGGGCAAGGCCACGCGCGAGGAGTTGCTGGAAGCCGAGGCGCAGTCCTATCACGCGCCGGGTACCTGCACGTTCTACGGCACCGCCAATTCCAACCAGTCGCTGCTCGAAGCGATGGGTCTGCAATTGCCGGGCTCGTCGTTCGTCGCGCCCGACACCCCGCTGCGCGAAGCGCTGACGCTTGCCGCCGTGGAGCGTGCCGCCGCACTCACCGATCTGGGCGAGGACTATCGGCCGATCGGACGACTGGTGGACGAGCGCGCCATCGTCAATGCGATCGTGGTGCTGCTCGCCACAGGCGGCTCCACCAACCACACCATTCATTGGGTCGCAGTGGCGCGCGCCGCAGGCATTGCGATCGACTGGACCGATTTCGACGAACTGGCCGCGATCACTCCACTGCTGGCGCACATCTACCCCAACGGCAAGGCCGACGTGAATCAGTTCGAAGCCGCCGGCGGTCTGCCGCTGGTGATGCGCGAATTGCTCGATGCCGGGTTGCTGCACGGCGACATCCTCGGCATCGCCGCCGGGCATGACGGCATGCGCGCATGGACGCAGGCGCCGTGGCTGGACGCCGGCAAACTGGCATGGCGTCCCGCGCCCGTGCACAGCGCCGACGAGAGTGTGGTGCGGCCGGCGGCGAATCCGTTCGATCACCACGGCGGCTTGCGCCTGCTCACCGGTAATCTCGGGCGCTCGCTGATCAAGGTCTCGGCGCTCAAGCCGGAATTGCGGCGCATCAAGGCGCCAGCGGTGGTGATCGAGGAACAGGCGCAACTGGCGAAGCTGCACCGCGCCGGCGCGCTGCCGCAGGATTTCGTGGCGGTGCTGCGATTCCAGGGTCCGCGTGCCAACGGCATGCCGGAACTGCACAGCCTCACGCCGCTGCTGGGCATGCTGCAAAACGCGGGTCGGCGTGTCGCGTTGGTCACCGACGGTCGTCTCTCCGGTGCCTCGGGCAAGATTCCGGCTGCTATCCACGTCACTCCGGAATGCCTTTCCGGCGGACCGTTGGCGCGGGTGCGCGAAGGCGACCTGATCGAACTCGATGCCGAGTCCGGCGTGCTCAATGCGCTGGTACCTGAGGCCGAGTGGCAGGCGCGCAACCCCGCGCCGATGCCGGATCGCGACAACTGGCATACCGGGCGCGTGCTGTTCGGCGCGCGGCGTGCGGTGGCAGGCACCGCCGAGCAAGGCGCGTGCAGTTTGTTTGTCGACCTATCATCGACGTAATTCCCTGGAGAACTCGATGTCCCGCAACAGCCAAGCCCGCCACATCCTGCAAGCTGCCGGCATCATGCCGGTGGTGACCGTCGATAGCGCCGAACAGGGACTCGCCATCGCACGCGCGCTTGTCGCGGGTGGCCTCACCGCCATCGAAGTCACGCTGCGCTCCGCCGCCGCACTCGACGCCGTGCGCGCCATCAAGCGCGAGTTGCCGGAATTGCAGGTGGGCGTGGGCACGGTGCTCAATGTCGGTCACATCGATGCCGCGCACGCCGCTGGGGCGGACTTTCTGGTGACGCCCGGCACCACGCCGACGCTGGCGCGTGCGCTCGCCGATTGTTCATTGCCGAGCATTCCCGGCGTGGCCACGCCCAGCGAGATCATCGCGCTGATGGAAGCCGGCTTCGATTGCATGAAGCTGTTCCCGGCCGCCGCGCTCGGTGGTATCGCGCGCATCAAGGCATTGGCCGGACCGTTCCCTGATCTGCGCCTGTGCCCCACCGGCGGCATCGGTGAAGGCGATGCCGCGCAATACCTGCAACAACCCAACGTGCTGTGCGTGGGTGGCTCGTGGATGGTGCCCGCCGAGTGGTTACGCGAGCAGCGCTATGACGCCGTCGAAGCCAGTGCCGCCAAGGCGCGGGCGGTGGTCGATCAGGTGCGTGCGATGCGCGGGTGACGGCATCGATGCCCTTGCGGGAGCGCGCTTGCGCGCGATGTACAGGAAGTACGAGTGCTGCGAGCGCATGGATGCGCAAGAGCAGCCGACGGGAGTTCACGCGCGGCGGTAGTGGTTCGCACGCCGCGAACCACGAGCGCTGATGAAGCGCCTCACTCCACCCGCAACACCAGACACCCATACGCAGG
The DNA here is from genome assembly GCA_033765245.1 of Lysobacteraceae bacterium. Taxonomy (GTDB): domain Bacteria; phylum Pseudomonadota; class Gammaproteobacteria; order Xanthomonadales; family Xanthomonadaceae. The sequence continues at coordinate 1,738 of JANRIF010000033.1, read as the reverse complement.
CAGTTGCAGCGTCTGCCCGGAGAGCGCGCCTGTACGCAGGCCGTGGCCTTCGACGCGGGTGAGGCGGCCGGTTACCGGCAGCACCGTACTGGCCGCCTGATCGCTCAGGTTGAACGCCAGCAGCAAGGTCTCGCCCCGATAGCTGCGGGTGAAGACCAGCACCGGCTCCGCGGTTTCCAAAAACGCGATGTCGCCCCAGCGCAGGCTGTGCTGCGCCTTGCGCCACTGCATGAAATGCCGGAAGCGCTGCAGCACCGACTCGGTCGAACGCTCCTGCCGCGCCACCGATAGCGCCAGATGATCCGCAGGAATCGGCAGCCACGGGCGCGTGCTGGAGAAACCAGCGTGTTCGCTGCTGTCCCACGGCATCGGCGTGCGACAGCCGTCGCGCCCCTTGAAGGTGGGCCAGAAGGTCTTGCCGTAGGGGTCCTGCAGTGCCTCATAAGGCACGTCAGCCTCGGTGAGTCCGAGTTCCTCGCCCTGGTAGATGCAGGCCGAACCGCGCAGGCAACACAGCAGCGCACTGAGCATGCTGGCGATGTCGGCCGACGGGCGCGCGCCGCCCCAGCGGCTGATGACCCGGCGCACGTCGTGATTGGAGATGGCCCAGCATGGCCAGCCGTCCGGCATCGCCCGTTCCAGCGTGTGAATGGTGTGGCGAAAGTGTGCGGCGCTGAAATCGTCGGTGAGCAATTCGAAGCTGTAGGCCATGTGCAGGCCCTGCCCGGTGGTGTACTCGGCCATCGTCGCCAGCGAGTCCTCCGACGAGATTTCGCCGAGGCTGACCGCGCCGGGGTATTGGTCGAGCAGGCCGCGCAGCTCCTTCAGAAACGCCAGGTTCTCGGGTTGCGTGTTGTTGTAGTAGTGGTACTGGAAAGCATACGGATTGTCGGGGCTGAAGCCGCGGCCGACGCGCCGATCGGCCGGCTTGGCCGGATTGTCGCGCAGCAGCTTGTCGTGGAAACAGAAGTTGATGGCGTCCAGACGCAGGCCGTCGACACCGCGATCCAGCCAGAAGCGCACCACGTCGAGCACCGCCGCGCGCACTTCCGGGTTGTGGAAGTTGAGGTCGGGCTGCGACGACAGGAAGTTGTGCAGGTAGTACTGGCCGCGGCGCGGCTCCCAATGCCATGCCACGCCGCCGAACAGCGACATCCAGTTATTGGGCGGCGTGCCGTCTTCGCGCGGATCGGCCCACACGTACCAGTCGGCCTTGGGGTTGTCGCGGCTGCTGCGGCTTTCCTTGAACCAGGCATGCTCGGCTGAGGTGTGGCTGAGCACCTGATCGATCATCACCCGCAAGCCCAGCGCATGCGCCTTGGCCAGCAGGCGGTCGAAATCGTCGAGTGTGCCGAACAGCGGGTCGACCGCGCGGTAATCGGCGATGTCGTAGCCGAAGTCCGCCATTGGCGACTTGAAGAACGGCGAAATCCAGATTGCATCGACGCCCAGCCCGGCGATGTAGTCGAGCTTGGCGATGATACCGGGCAGATCGCCGACGCCGTTGCCGTCGGTGTCGAGAAAGCTGCGCGGATAGATTTGATAGATGGTCGCGCCGCGCCACCACGGAACATCGCTCATGGGAGCCGGCTCTGGCGTTGCGGATTGGCGGGCGTTTTGCAGCACGGGGCGCGACTCGACGGGAACTTCGGTCGGCGCAGTTTACGGGGAACCACATGCTGCACAGGCTGGTGCTGCATACGTATTCATGCGGTGTGCGGCGGGCAAGGCGAGTTGC
>JANRIF010000095.1:0-3466 GCA_033765245.1 Lysobacteraceae bacterium | reverse complement strand
GCGGCGGTGAGGCGCTGGCGTTCGTCGTGCAGGGCGGCGATTTCGCGCGGATCGATCGCGGGGTTGGCGCGTGCCAGTGCGGTGAGGCGCACGATGCGGGTGTCCAGCGCCTGCTCGGCGTCGGCGATGGCGCGGGCAATGTGGCCGGCGGCTTCGCGTTCGGCCTGGGCGCGGGTGGCTTCGAGCATCGGCGGCAGCAGTTTGGCGATGATGCGGCGCTGTGCGTCGAGGCTGTAGTCGCGGTCGGCGGCGCGTTGCTGGGCACGCAGGCTGAGCGCGAACTCCGGACGTGCATTCAGGCGCGTGTCCACCGCCACCCGGATCGGCAAGGCGGGCAGGTAGCGCGACACGTCCAGGCCCGGCGCGGCCACGCATTCGAGTACGAACACCGCCTCCAGGAGCGCCGTACGCGGCGGCAGCTCGTCGATCACGAAGGCGGCATTGCCGGCCTCGGTGGCAAGCAGCAGATCGCCGGCGCTCTGGATCAGCGGGTGGTCTGCGCGCAGGTAGAGCAGATCGTCGCGAGCCAGTGCGCGCTCGCGCGACAGGCAGGCCTGGCGTGGCCCGTCCTTGAACTCGTCGAGGCCGTCGACCGCGAGGTATTCGGGGTCCAGCGACCACACGCCATTGCCGATGTCTTCGTGATGCACGCCGAGGCGTTCGAGCAGGCGCAGCGGAAAGTCGTCGGTGGCGGCGTCGAGGTCGGCGGCGCGCAGTTCGTCGCGCAGGCTGTCGTCGCCGCGCTGGCTGGCGAGTTCGAGCAGGCGGTCGCGGCCTTGCGCGATCTGTTCGCTGAGTTCGGCGTGGACGCGGCGGGTGCGTTCCAGCAACTCTGCCACGGCGGGACTATTGGGCTCGTGCGCCAACGCCAGCAATTCACCGCGGAAGCGCAACATCAGCGCGCGGCCGTCGGCGACCACGCCGGCGAAGGCATCCAGCCCCTCGTGATACCAGCGCAGCAACAGCGCCTGGGCGCTGCCCGGCACGGCGGCGGCATGGATGTGCACGTCGCCCTGTTGACCGATGCGGTCGAGCCGGCCGATGCGTTGTTCGAGCTGATCGGGATCGAGCGGCAGATCCCACAGCAGCAGGTGCTGGGCGAACTGGAAATTGCGGCCTTCGGCGCCGATCTCGCTGGCGATCAGCAGACGCGCGCCTTCCGGGTCGGCGAACCACGCGGCGTTGCGGTCGCGCTGCAGCAGGTTCATGTCTTCGTGGAAGCGCGCCACGGCAATGCCGGAACGCAGGCGCAGCGCTTCTTCCAGTGCCTGCACCTTGGCGCGCGAGTGGCACAGCAGCAGCACCTTGGCCGGCGCCAGCGCATCGAGCGTGGCGAGCAGCCAGTCGGTGCGCGGGTCGCGCAGGTAGTCGTGCTGCGGCTCGCTGTGCGGCGTGCTGGCGTCGCCATTGGCGGCATCGGCGAGAAACTCGGCGAGCAGGATGCCGGCGAGGGTGGGGTCGTCGGCGCCGTCGAGTTGCGTGAGGTGTCCGATCCGTTGCGGAAACCCACCGACGGCGGTGCGGCGATTGCGGATCATCACGCGACCAGTGCCGTGGCGATCGATCAGGGCGTCGATCAACGCGGCGCGGGCGTCGGCTTCGTCTGCGTCGATGCGCGCGAAGAAGGCGGGCAGGGTGTCGGCCTCACCTTCGAAAATCTCCGCCAGCTCGCTGCGCTGCGACGGCGCCAGCGGCGCGCCGGATTCCAGATGCTCCACCAGCCGCGACATCCGCCGGTAGCGCTGCGCCTGCGCCAGAAAGCCATCGAGATCGGGATAGCGTGCCGGATCGAGCAGGCGCAGGCGGGCGAAATGTCCCTGCATGCCCAGTTGTTCGGGCGTTGCCGACAGCAACAGCAGGTGCGGTGCCACGCCGGCCAGGCGTTCGGCCAGTTGGTACTCGGGGCTGACCGCGTCGACGTGCCAATCCAGATGATGGGCTTCGTCCACCAGCACCAGATCCCAGCCGGCGGTGACCGCCTGCTCGCCGCGGCGGCGGTCGGCGGCCAGCCAGTGGGTCGAGGCGATCACCCACTGCGCATCGTCGAACGGGTTGGCGCCAGGCTCCGAGGCGACGATGGCCTCGCAACGCTCCTCGTCGTAGATCGCGAAGCGCAGGTTGAAGCGTCGCAGCAGTTCCACGAACCATTGGTGCACCAGCGATTCCGGCACCAGCACCAGCACTCGTTGGGCGCGACCGGCAGCGAGCATGCGCGCCACGATCAGGCAGGCTTCGATGGTCTTGCCCAGGCCCACTTCATCGGCCAGCAGCAGCCGCAGCGGGCGGCGCTCGTTGGCGAGTGCGGCGACCCGCAACTGGTGATCGATCAGGGCGATGCGCGTGCCCAGAATGCCCCAGCCCGGATGCTGCCGCGCCTGCGCGCGACGACGCAGCAGTTCCAGCCGGAAATCGAACAGTCCGCTGCGGTCGACGCGGCCAGCCAGCAGCCGCGAATCGGCTTGCGACACCGGCTGCTCGGCATCGAGTTCGCCCTCATGAAAACGGCGCTCGCCGCAGCGATAGTGCAGCAGGCCGTCGCTCTCGTCGGTGGCATCGACCCGCCACTCGCGGCCGCCTACCCGCAGCCGCTCGCCGACGCGGAACGCCGCACGCAGCAGCGGCGCGCTGCTGGGCGCGTACTGGCGCAGGGTGTCGGCGCCGGCAAAGACGATCTGGACCTGTCGTGGCTGCACTCGCAGCACGGTGCCAAGGCCCAGTTCGGGCTCGGCGGTGGAATACCAGCGTTGACCGGGAACGAAGCGTTCGTCGGTGGATCGATTCATGGATGGGCTCGGCAACGGACGTGATCGCGCGGATCGCTCCGCGCGCCGTGAATGCTGCGCGCTGGGGGCGGCGCAGCGGGCGCACAGTGTCGCATTGTTGCGACGCTCGGCAAAGAGCCGGGCTGGAGTCGCGCCGGATCGAGCGCGTCGCACATGGATGTGCAAGTGGCTCTGCACTCCCTGTGGTCGCCGCGAGCGCATGGATGCGCAGGAGCGGCCGCTCAGTCGCCCGCAAGCGGCCTCTCACAGAGGCGCGTCGAGCCCCTGTGGGAGCGCGCTTGCGCGCGATGGATGCAGCGGGATGCGGGGCGCGAGGCGCCGCTCAGGCGGCTTGGGCGTACACGGTCACGCGGTTGCGGCCGCCGCGCTTGGCTTGGTACAGGGCCTGGTCGGCATGCGAGATCAGATCCTTGAGCGAGTATCCCGAAAGCTGGGTGCAGGCGACGCCAAAACTGCCAGTGACCTGCAACAGCGCTTCGTCGTGGCGTACCTGCAGATCGGCCAGGTGGCGCCGGCAATCCTCGGCGATCTCGGCGGCCGCCGCGGCGTCGCAGCCCAGCAGCAGGATGGCGAATTCCTCGCCGCCCAGGCGTCCGAGCAAGTCGCCGTCGCGGACATGCCGTTTGCACATCTGGGTAGCATGACGCAGCATCAGGTCGCCCGCCGGGTGGCCATGGTTGTCG
>JANRIF010000207.1:0-4795 GCA_033765245.1 Lysobacteraceae bacterium | reverse complement strand
TTGCTACTGCTACACTCAGTGCATGGAAAAGAAGTCCAAGACTCGGGTCGCCATCGAGCTGACCAAGCAAGGCATGACGCCCTATGCCGCGGCCAAGCAGGCAGGGATCGCGACCAGCACGATGTACAACGCGCTCAAGCGGCAGGAAGGCAAGAGCCTATGCCCTTGCTGCGGCCAGATCGTCCGCGATGGCTTCGAGATCAACCGGGCCGTGCTGAAGGCCGGCAAGTGACATCGCCGCCCTTGATGTATCTAATCCATTGGATTAGAGTAAGCCATGAGTGAAGCCCTGCACGGCATCGCCGAGCTGCCCACCTATATCCGGCTGGCCGACAAGCTCTTGAGCACGCAAGAGCGCCAAGACTTGATCGACTACTTGGCCGAGCACCCCAAGGCCGGGGACGTCATGGAAGGCACGGGTGGGGTACGCAAGCTGCGCTGGCGCCGTGGCGGCCAAGGCAAGAGCGGGGGCGTGCGCGTCATCTACTACTACCACGATGACCTCATGCCGCTGTACCTGCTGACGCTGTTCGCCAAGGGCGACAAGGCCAACCTGACCAAGGCCGAGCGCAACGAGCTGTCCGGCATGGTTGATGTGCTGATCGGAATCTGGAGAGGAAAGACATCATGAGCACCGCATTCGAGAGCATCAAGCAGGGGCTGCACGAGGCCATCGCCCACGCCGAGGGCGACGAGCGCGGCGCGCGCGTGCATCGCCCGCGCGCCATTGACGTGAAGGCGGTGCGTGCCAAGGTCGGCATGACCCAGGAACAGTTCGCCGCCCGATTCGGCTTCTCCACGGCGACCCTACGGCATTGGGAACGCGGCGACCGCACCCCGCACGGCCCGGCGCTGGTGCTGCTCAACGTGATCGAGCGCAACCCCCAGGCCGTCATCGAGGCTCTAGCCTGAAAGGTCCGCATCATCGGGACACATGCGTGAAAGTGAGTAAGTGTGTGAGTGACGGGCCGCTCCAAGCCTGGCTATTCGCCGCTTTGTCAAACGCTTGCGGTGTGTATTCGGTTGATGGTGGGCCAATCGCACCGCCATCCATAGAGCCACGCACCGGCGCGCAGGCCCAACTGCGCCCGTGCGCCGGCCCCGCCTTCGCTTTGCTCGGTCAGTCGCTTCGCGACAGCGCATCGCTGCGCGACGCTATGCCTTCGCTTCGCTCGGTCAGTCGCTTCGCGACAGCGCATCGCTGCGCGACGCTATGCCTTCGCTTCGCACGGCCGCCCGCAAGCGGCCGTCTACAAGAGCAGGCGATGCCCCGGCGGTTTGTGGGAGCGCGCTCGCACGCGACAGGTGCTGCTCCATGAACGACAACCCTCCATGGTCCGTGTGCAGTTCCAGCCCCATCGGTGGCCCGCACGCCCGCATTCACGAAAAACCCGCTACAATGCGAACAATTCTTATTTGAGAGCCTATCCTGTGCGCTTGTCCGATTTGTCCAAGGGTGCTTCGGCGGTGGTCGCTTGCGTGGACGACGCGCATGCGTCGGATGCGATCGCGCAGCGTCTGCGCGATCTGGGCTTCGTCGATGGCGAGCCGGTGCGGGTGGTGGCGGTCGGGCCGCTTGGTGCCGACCCGTTACTGATCCAGATCGGGTCCACCCGTTTCGCCCTGAGGCGCAGTGAAGCGGCGCGGGTCGCGGTGCGGCCGGAGGCGGCATGAACGCAACCACGGTCTCGACGTCGAGCCTGCGCATCGCCCTGGTCGGCAACCCGAACTGCGGCAAGACCGCGCTGTTCAACCTGCTGACCGGTGGCCGCCAGAAGGTGGCGAACTACGCCGGCGTGACGGTCGAGCGCAAGGAGGGCCGTTTCACCGCGCCTTCCGGTCGCGTGATGCACCTGCTGGATCTGCCTGGCACCTACAGCTTCGACGCCAACAGCCCCGACGAACAGATCACCCTCGACGTCTGCCAAGGCACCTATCCGGGCGAGCCGGCGCCGGACCTGATCGTCTGCGTCGCCGATGCCACCAACCTGCGTCTGCATCTGCGTTTCGTGCTGGAGGTCAAACGTCTCGGCCGCCCGGTAGTGCTGGCGCTGAACATGATGGATACCGCGCGCCGTCGCGGCATCGTCATCGACGTGGCGACGCTGCAACAGCGGCTGGGCCTGCCGGTGGTGGAGACCGTCGCGGTGAAGCGTGGTGGCGCACAGGCGTTGATCGCCCGCATCGATGGCGAAGTGCCCACGGCGGCGGCGCAGCAGCCCGACGATGCCGCCAGCCGCACCGAACTGCATGCACAGGTACGCGAATTGTTGCAGGCCACGGTGCGGATGCCGCGCGCCACCGCGGCGTTGGATGACGCGCTCGATCGCTGGGCGCTGCATCCGGTGTTCGGCATGGCGATTCTGGCGGTGTTGATGTTCCTGATTTTCCAGGCGGTGTTTTCGTGGGCGGCGCCGCTGATGGACGGCATCGAGGCGGGCATCCTTGCGCTCGGCGGTTGGCTGACCCAGGCGCTGCCGCCCGGCAGTGCGCTGTACAGCCTGCTCAACGACGGCATCTTCGCTGGGCTCGGTGCGGTACTTGTGTTCCTGCCGCAGATATTGATCCTGTTCGCGTTCATCCTGATGCTGGAAGAATCCGGCTACCTGCCGCGCGCCGCGTTCCTGCTTGATCGCATGATGTTCAAGGCCGGCCTGACCGGGCGCGCCTTCATTCCGCTGCTGTCGAGTTTCGCCTGCGCAGTGCCCGGCATCATGGCGGCGCGCAGCATTACCGATCCACGCGATCGCCTCACCACGATTCTGGTGGCGCCACTGATGACCTGCTCGGCGCGGTTGCCGGTCTACACGCTGCTGATCGCCGCCTTCATTCCGCGGCGCAGCGTGGCCGGAATATTCAATCTGCAAGGCATCGTGCTGTTCACTCTGTACCTGGTCGGCATCGTCAGCGCGCTGGTGGTGGCCAGCGTGATCAAGCGCCTGCGACGCGACAAGAGCGAACACGCACTGCTGATGGAGTTGCCGGCATACCGCATGCCGCACGTGCGCGACGTCGCGCTGGGTCTGTGGCAGCGCACGCTGATCTTCCTGCGTCGCGTCGGTGGCATCATCCTGGCGCTGACGGTGCTGTTGTGGTTCCTGTCGAGTTTCCCTGGCGCGCCGGAAGGCGCCACCGAACCGGCGATCCACTACAGCCTGGCCGGCCGTCTCGGTCACGCGCTGCATTACCTGTTTGCGCCGATCGGGTTCAACTGGCAGATATGCATCGCGCTGGTGCCGGGCATGGCGGCACGCGAAGTGGCGGTGTCGGCGCTGGGCACGGTCTACGCCATGTCCGGCAGCGACTCCGCCGTCGCCACCCAGCTCAGCAGCGTGATCGCACAGCAATGGTCGCTCGCTACGGCGCTTTCGTTGCTGGCCTGGTACGTGTTTGCCCCGCAATGCATGTCCACGCTGGCGGTGATCCGGCGCGAGACCAACTCCTGGCGTTACGTCGCGATCAGCGCCGGCTACATGTTCGGGCTCGCGTATGCCGCCTCGTTCCTCACCTACCAGCTCGCACGGTGGCTGACATGAGCGGCTTTGCCTTGCTGCAAGTGCTGGTGATCGGCGCCGTAGTTATATTCAGCGCGTGGTACGCATTCCGCAAACTGTTGCCGCAAACCAGTCAGCGCCTGCTCGCTGCCACCGCCGCCGCATTGGACCGGCCGACGCGGCCAGCGCTGGCGCGTCGCATTGGCCGCTGGCTGCAACCGCCCGCTGTCAGCAGCGGTGCCTGCGGCAGCGGCGATGGCTGCAGCGCCTGCGCCGGGTGTGCGCTTGCCAAAGATGCCACGCGCCAAACCCAATCGCAGCCGCTGCCATTTCGTCCGCGCGAATAGCGCTGCTCAACGCACCGGCGTCCGCGGCCGGCGCGGCCCGGGCGCCGAGTGGCGGCCGGTGCGGGTGTCGATGGCATCGATCCAGCCGGCCGCCGCATCCGGGAAGGCGTCGGCGTAGGGCACGTAGGGTTTGATGTCGAGGATCGGCGTGCCGTCGAGCAGGTCCACGCCGCACACGCGCAGCGTGTTGCCGTCGATGCCGAGCAGTTCCACCGCCGACAGGCCGATCGCATTGGGGCGGTGCGGTGAGCGTGTCGCCAGCACACTGCGCTTGCCGCCGCCGCGCGGAGGCTTCACCTCGGCCTTCCAGCCCTCGCTGCGATGGAACACGAACAGCAGCCAGATGCGCGCGAAGCCGGCCAGATCGCGAAACGCCGCTTCCGGGAAATCCGGCACGAACTCAATCGTGGCTTTGGCGCGATCGCCGGTTTCGGTGCCAGCAACCACGGTCGACTGGTGCGGCGCGTCGATGCGCCGTTGGTACGGCGAGCGAACGAAGGCGATCGGTTGGCCGGTGAAGGTCGGGGTGTCGGGCATGTGGTGCGTCCTGGTCAGAACGGAGCATAGCGCGGCGGCCGCGCAACGCGCCTTGCGCGCATGGGATGTCCTGTGCGGATGGCGTTGCAGCGGAGCCTGCGGCCGCCGCGTCCCGGGTTACCGTTCCGCGGCATCCGCCGGCGCGGCATTCAGTTCCACCCGCCAGGCGGTCGGATCGGCACACGCGCGCCGGTAGATCATCATGGCGGCGGCGAGGTCTTCGATGGCGGTTCCGGTGGAATCGAACACGAGGATGTCGGCGTCGTGCGTGCGGCCCGGACGGGCGGCGGACACGATCTGCGCCAGCTCGGCGTGCACGTCGCACGTGCGCATCGCGCCGGCATGGATCGCCGCGCGCAGGTCGCCCATGCTCTCCGCCTGCGAGGTGACGTCGGTGACGACGCGGGCAATTGCCAT
>JANRIF010000202.1:0-5456 GCA_033765245.1 Lysobacteraceae bacterium | reverse complement strand
CCTCACCTCACTTCTTGTCGTCCTTGACTTCGGTGAACTCGGCGTCGACCACGTCGTCGGCAGCGGCTCGCGCACCGCCGTCGGCCGGCGCCTCGCCGGCACCCGCGCCAGCACCCGCCGCGCCAGCCGCCAGCACCGACTGCGCTGCTTGCTCCAGCGCGGTGGTCTTGGCCTTGATGGCGCCTGCGTCGTCACCCTTCATGGCCGATTCCAGCTCGGCCAGCGCCGACTCGGCGTTGGCGAGCGCATCGCTCGGCACCTTGGCGCCGTGGTCCTTGATCGCGGTGCGCACCTGATGGATGGTGGCGTCGGCACGATTGCGTGCGTCCACCAGTTCGTGGAATTTCTTGTCCTCCTCGCGGTTGGCCTCGGCGTCGGCCACCATGCGCCGGATCTCCTCCTCGGACAGACCCGAGCCAGCCTTGATCTCGATGCGCTGCTCCTTGCCGGTCTTCTTGTCCTTGGCGCTGACGTGCAGGATGCCGTTGGCGTCGATGTCGAAGGTGACCTCCACCTGCGGCATGCCGCGCGGCGCAGAATCAATGCCGGCGAGATCGAACTTCGCCAGCGACTTGTTGTAGCGCGCCTGCTCGCGCTCGCCCTGCAACACGTGCACGGTGACCGCGGTCTGGTTGTCCTCGGCGGTGGAGAACACCTGCGAAGCCTTGGTCGGGATGGTGGTGTTCTTCTCGATCACCTTGGTGAACACGCCACCCAGGGTCTCGATGCCGAGGCTGAGCGGGGTGACGTCGAGCAGCAACACGTCCTTGACGTCGCCGGCCAGCACGCCGCCCTGCACCGCCGCACCGATCGCCACGGCTTCGTCGGGGTTGACGTCGCGCCGCGGCTCCTTGCCAAAGAACTCGGTCACCGCCGCCTGCACCTTGGGCATGCGGGTCTGACCGCCGACCAGGATCACCTCGGCGATGTCGCTGGCGCGCACGCCGGCGTCCTTCATCGCGATCTTGCACGGCTCGATGGTGCGGCGGATCAATTCGTCCACCAGCGCTTCGAGCTTGGCGCGGGTCAGCTTGATGCTCAGGTGCTTGGGTCCGGAGGCATCGGCGGTGATGTAAGGCAGGTTCACCTCGGTCTGCTGCGAGCTGGACAGTTCGATCTTGGCGCGCTCGGCGGAATCTTTCAGGCGCTGCAATGCCAGCGGATCCTTGCGCAGATCGATGCCCTGGTCCTTGTTGAACTCATCGACCAGATAATCGATGACGCGCTTGTCGAAGTCCTCGCCGCCCAGGAAGGTGTCGCCGTTGGTGGACAGCACTTCGAACTGCTTCTCGCCATCGACCTCGGCGATTTCGATGATCGACACGTCGAAGGTGCCGCCACCCAGGTCGTACACCGCGATCTTGCGGTCCGCGCCGCTCTTGTCCAAGCCATACGCCAACGCCGCCGCGGTCGGCTCGTTGATGATGCGCTTGACGTCCAGCCCGGCGATGCGGCCGGCGTCCTTGGTGGCCTGGCGCTGGCTGTCGTTGAAGTAGGCCGGCACCGTGATTACCGCCTCGGTGACCTTTTCGCCCAGGTAGTCCTCGGCGGTCTTCTTCATCTTCTCCAGCACCCGCGCCGAGATTTCCTGCGGCGCCATCTTCTTGCCGTCGGCGGTGCGCACCCAGGCGTCGCCGTTGTCGTGCGCGAAGATGCCGTAGGGCACCAGATCGAGATCCTTCTTGACTTCCGCATCGGTGAACTTGCGCCCGATCAGGCGCTTCACCGCGTAGAAGGTGTTCTTGGGGTTGGTCACCGCCTGGCGCTTGGCCGAGGCGCCAACGATGACTTCGCCGTCCTTGGTGAAGGCGACGATGGAGGGCGTGGTGCGGTCGCCCTCGGAATTCTCGATCACCTTGGCCTTGCCGCCTTCCATGATGGCGACGCACGAGTTGGTGGTGCCGAGGTCGATACCGATGATCTTGCCCATGTCAGTGCTCCATAGGGTGTTGGCCGCAAAGGCCTGTGGTCTGTCGTGGTAAGTGGGGGCCGGGCGACGGAGTTCAAGCCGCCGGCATGTCCGCGTCGTCGAACGCGGGCGCGCGCTGCTCAGTCGGCTTCGGCGGCCACCACCACCAATGCCGGGCGCAGCAAACGATCGTTGAGGACGTAGCCGTCCTGGTACACCTGCACCACCGTGCCGGGCTCGTGCTGCGGCGAAGGCACCGCGCTCATGGCCTGGTGGCGCTCGGGATCGAACGCCAGTCCGAGCGGATGCACCGCACGCAGGCCATGGTCGGACGCCATCTTCAGCAACTGCTTGAGGGTCAGTTCCATCCCCTCGCGCAGCCGCGCGGCATCGGTGGTGCCGGCATCGAGGCCGGCCTTGAGGCTGTCCATCACGGGCAGCAGGTCGTTCAGCAGGCGCTCGTTGGCGAAGCGGCGTGCGGTATCCACGTCGCGCTGCATGCGCCGGCGCTGGTTCTCCAACTCGGCGCGCTCGCGCAGTTCCCGCTCGCGCAACTGCGCCAATTCGACAAGTGTCGCCTGCAATTGCGCGGCGAGATCGGGCGGCGCGTCGGCGGCGGACGCTTCCGGGCGCGCCTCGGCCCCAGACGGGTCATTCTGGCTCTGCATGCAACGATCCTTGGTTATTGGCTGATGCGACGGGCGTGCGCGACCAGGGCGCTCGCCTCCCCGTGGCCGGTTTATTGGGACGGTTCGGCCGGATTCAAGGCTTCCCCCAACACCGTGGCGGTGGCCTGCACCATCGGGATCACCCGCTCGTAGGCCATCCGGGTGGGCCCGATCACGCCCAGCACCCCCAGCACCTGGCCGTTGGCAGTGTACGGGGCGGTCACCACGGTGCAGCCGTCCAGCGGCGCCATCCCGGTTTCTTCGCCGATGAAGATGCGCACGCCCTGCGCCGAGATGCAGCGTTCGAGCAACTGCAGAATCTCGCGTTTGCGCGCGAAGGCTTCGAACAACTCGCGCAGGCGATCCATGTCGGACAGGTCGGACACTCCCATCAAGCGGGTCTGGCCGGCCACCAGCATGTCGTCCGGGGCGGGATCGAAAGCCTGCTCGGCGAGATCGATGGCGTTGTGCAACGTGGCCTCCATCTCGCTGCGGGTCTTGCGCAGGTCGCGCAGCAGCGTGCCGCGGATATCGCGCAACGAGCGCCCGGCGAAGTTGGCATTGAGGAAGTTGGCTATCTGCTCCAACTCCGAACCGGTGTAGCCGCGCCGGGTGACGATGATGCGGTTCTGTACTTCGTTGTCGGTGAATACCAGGATCACCAGCAGCCGATGGCTGTCCAGCGCGACGAAATCGATGTGCCGGAAGGCAAACTGCTCGCGCCCCGGCACCGTCACCACCCCGACGAAATGGGTCATCGCCGAAAGCAGCTCCGAAACGTTGCCCAGCAGCGCCTGGGTGCCGGTGCCGGGCGGCAACTGCGCCCGCAATGCGCCCAGCGCCTCGCTCGACATCGGCTGCACCTGCAGCAGGCTGTCCACAAACACGCGATAGCCCTGGGCGGTGGGAATGCGCCCGGCCGAGGTGTGCGGCGCCGACACCAACCCCACTTCCTCCAGGTCCGCCATGATGTTGCGGATCGTGGCCGGGCTGACGTCCAGGCCCGAGCGCTTGGCCAACGTGCGCGAACCCACCGGCTCGCCGTCGCGCACGTATTGCGCGATCAGCGTGCGCAGCAGGCTGCGGGCGCGCGGATCGAGGTTGGGAACGTAGGCCATGCGGCGACGGATGGGTGGCTGAGGTGTTCCATAGATAAGGCCGAACCTGCCCGCTGGCAAGTGTTGGCGTACTGCAACCGGTCAGCCGCCGCGTACCTGTTAGGATTTCGCTCCCTCCCTCACCGTCGCCGCCATGCTCAGCCGCCTCACCATCCGAGACTTTGCCGTGGTCAGCGAGGCCGAAATCGCGCTCGGCTCCGGCATGACCGTGATCTCCGGCGAAACCGGCGCCGGCAAGTCGTTGTTGGTGGACGCCCTGCTGCTGCTCGGCGGCAGCCGCGCCGACAGCGCGGTGGTGCGCCACGGCGCCGAACGCGCCGAACTGAGCGCCGAGTTTGCGCTCGACGATGCCGCCGACGCCGCCCAATGGCTGCGCACCGAGGAACTCGACGACGACGGCCAATGCCAGGTACGGCGGGTGATCCGTGCCGATGGCGGCTCGCGCGCCTGGATCAACGGCCGCCCGGTGGCGTTGGCGCAATTGCAGGCGCTGGCCGAGCGGCTGGTGGAAATCCACGGCCAGCACGAGGCGCAGGCACTGTTGTCGCGCGCGCATCAACTCGAACTGCTGGACGCCTACGGCGGCCACCAGGCACTGAGCGGCGCGGTGGCACTGGCGGCCGCCGCCTGGTCCGACAGCCTGCGCCGCAAGGCCGCGCTGCAGCAGCAAGGCGACCCGAGCGAGCGACTGGCGCTACTGCGCCAGCAACTCGACGAACTGGAACGCGACGCCATCGCCGCCGACGCGCTCGACGCCCTGAACGCCGAACAGCGCCGGCTCGGCAACGCCTCGACCCTGATCGAAGCCTGTCACCGCACCGCCGCACAATTGGCGGGCGACGACGGCAATGCACCCGCCGCCACGCTGGGCCATCTGGTGGGCGAATTGAGTCGCGCCGCCGCGCACGAACCGGCGCTGGCGGAGATCGCCACCCTGCTCGACTCCGCACGCATCCAGATCGACGAAGCGCAGCGCATGCTCGAGCGCGTGCGCGACGGGCTCGACCTCGACCCCGAACGCCTGCGCGAGATCGAGCAGCGTCTCGGCCGCATCCACGACCTGGCGCGCAAGCACCGGGTGCCGGCATCCGAACTGCCCGCGCGGCGCGATGCCATGGCGGCCGAAGTCGACGAACTGACGCAAGCCGATGCGTTGCAGGCACGGCTGGATCGCGACATCGCCACCCAGCGCCAAGCGTGGCTGGACGCCGCCGACGCACTCGGCAAGGCGCGCCGGACCGCCGCCAGCGCGCTCGCGAACGCCGTCACCGCGCTCATGCAGGAGCTGGGAATGACAGGCGGGCGCTTCGAAGCGCCGCTGGAGCCCACCGATCGCGAACAACCCTCGGCGCACGGCGCCGAGCGGGTCGAATTCCTGGTCAGCGCCAACGCCGGCCAACCCCCGCGCGCACTGCGCAAAGTCGCCTCCGGCGGCGAACTCTCACGCATCAGCCTCGCCATCGAAGTCGCCGCGCTCGGCCTCGACGCCGTACCCAGCATGGTGTTCGACGAAGTGGACAGCGGCATCGGCGGCGCCGTCGCCGAGGCAGTCGGCCGCAAACTGCGCGCCCTCGGCGAACGCCGCCAAGTGCTCTGCGTCACCCACCTCCCGCAAGTCGCCGCGCTGGGCCATCACCATATTCAGGTGAGCAAGGACCAAGCGGGCGGCGTCACCCGCAGCCAGATCGTCCCGCTCGACCGCAGCGCCCGCATCGAAGAACTCGCCCGCATGCTCGGCGGCCTGGAAATCACCCAGGCCAC
>JANRIF010000177.1:0-7638 GCA_033765245.1 Lysobacteraceae bacterium | reverse complement strand
GGTGTAGCCGGAACGCAGACCTGCATGTTGTAGTCGGCACACAGTTGAAGATAGCGCTCCAATCGAGCTGACGAATGCTCCGGTCCCTGACCTTCGTAACCATGCGGCAGCATCAGTGTCAGGCCGCATGCACGGCCCCACTTCACTTCACCGGAGGTAATGAACTGGTCGATGACGACCTGCGCACCATTGGCGAAGTCGCCGAACTGGCCTTCCCAGATCACCAGGGTGGTGGGATCGGCGGTGCTGTAGCCATACTCGAACGCCATCACTGCTTCTTCGCTGAGCAGCGAGTCGATCAGGGTGACGTGTTCGGGATTCTCGGTCAGTGCGCGCAGCGGCATCACCGACTCGCCGCTGTGCTGGTCGTGCAGTACCGCGTGGCGATGGAAGAAGGTACCGCGTCCGGCGTCCTGGCCGACCAGTCGCAGCTTGCTACCTTCGGCGATCAGGCTGGCGTAGGCGAGGTTCTCGGCAAAGCCCCAGTCGGCTTCCAGTTCGCCGCTCGCCATCTTGCGGCGGTCCTCGTAGATCTTGGCGACGCGCGGGTGCAACGACAGGCCGTTGGGCAGCGTATTGATGCGGGTCGCCAGGGCATCGAGCGCCTTGCGCGCAACTCGCGTATCCACCGGTGTCTTCAGGGTGCCGTGCAGATAGGGCGACCAATCGACCGCATGGGCGTCGGCTGCCGGCGGCGCCAGCTCCACCGTGACGTCGCCGCGGTCCAGCGCATCGCGCATGGCGTCCATCATCGCCTTGGCCTCGCCGTCCTTGAGCACGCCGGTGGCGGTCAGGCGCTGCGCATACAGCTCGCGCGTGGTGGGACGGTGGCGGATGTTCTGGTACATCAGCGGTTGCGTGGCGGCCGGCTCGTCGGCCTCGTTGTGGCCGTGGCGGCGGTAGCAGACCAGATCGATCACCACGTCCTTGCGGAACTGCTGGCGGAAGTCGAAGGCGAGCTGTGTGCAGAACGCCACCGCTTCGGGGTCGTCGCCATTCACGTGCAGCACCGGCGCACCCACCATCTTGGCGACGTCGGTGCAGTACAGCGTGGAGCGGGCGTCGTCGGGGCGGCTGGTGGTGAAGCCGACCTGATTGTTGATCACGATGTGCACGGTGCCGCCGACCGCGAAGCCGCGCGCCTGCGACATCTGCAACAACTCCATCACCACGCCCTGGCCCGCAAACGCGGCATCGCCGTGGATCAGCACCGGCATCACCTGCGCGCGCTCGACGTCGAGGCGGCGGGTCTGGCGTGCGCGCACCGAGCCGGCGATCACCGGGTCGATGATTTCCAGGTGCGAGGGGTTGAAGCCGAGCGCCAGATGCACCTGGCCGCCCGCGGTCTGCACGTCCGAGCTGAAGCCCATGTGGTACTTCACGTCGCCGGTGTGGGCGGGGTCGTCGTGGTGGTCGAACTTGCCCTCGAACTCGTCGAACAACTTGAGCGGCGGCTTGCCCATGATGTTGACCAGCACGTTGAGGCGGCCGCGATGGGCCATGCCGATCACCACCTCCTTGAGCCGGTTGCTGCCGGCGCGCTGGATCAGCACGTCGAGCAGCGGGATCAGGCTGTCGCCGCCTTCCAGCGAGAAGCGCTTCTGGCCGACGTACTTGGTGTGCAGGTAGCGCTCGAGCCCTTCGGCGGCGTTCAGGCGGTCGAGGATGCGGCGCTGCTGCGTAGCGTCGAAGCCGAAGCGGCCGGCCGCGCGTTCGAGCCGCTCATACAACCAGCGCCGCTGCGGGGCGTCGGTGATGTGCATGAACTCGGCGCCGATGGTGCCGCTGTAGGTGGCCTGCAGATGCGCCAGCAGTGCCTTGAGCGTCATCCGCTCGGGGCCGCCGAATACGCCGGTACTGAACTCGCTGCCAAGGTCGGCCGGCGACAGGCCGTGGAAGGGAAGGTCGAGGTCGGGCGCAACGTGCTTGGGCGCCATGCCCAGCGGGTCGAGACTCGCCTGCAAGTGGCCGCGCGAGCGGTACGCGGTGATCAGCTTGAGCGCGCCACCTTGTTTGCTGGGTGCCGCGCCGCCGGCGTCGAGGCCGCTGGCGGCCTGCGCGGCCGCGCGTTGGATGCCCGCCATGACCTGCGAATGCGGGACGTCGCCCGCCTCGCGGCCCTTCAGACCATCGAAGTACGATTTCCACTTCGGCCCGACGCTGTCGGGGTCGGCGAGGTAGCTCTCGTAGAGGTCCTCGACGAAGCTGGCGTTACCGCCGGAAATGAATGAGGTTTGCGCGAACTGCTTGCGAAGGCTTTCCACGGCGTTGGCCCGGGCCCTTACTAGTATGTTGATTGGAAGGAAGAAAAGGCCGCGAAAGCGGGGCTCTCGCGGCACTGCAACATTATAGCGACATGCATGCGCGCAGGTCACCGCCCCATTCGCGACCGGTGTGGCGGCGCTCAGCTTGACCCTGTCTCGCCATGATGGTTCCGCTGCAGCGGCTCAGATTGCCAGCGAGCGGAATTCCGTGCATTCGCGACTGCGCTCCCACACCGGCTCGAACGCCGAGCGCAACTGGCGCGCGCGTGCCGGCCTGCTGCGGCTGGCTTCACCTTCGTAGCGCACTCCCAGCGGCCGGAAATAGAAGCCGCCCCGATCGCTGAACACGTATGCACCGGGGTACTGTACGTCGACATCTTCGGTGGGTGTGCGCAGCGCGAAATGGCTGGACAGCCGTTGCGCCAACGTCAGCAGCGGGTGGCCCAGTTGCACCACGCGCTCGGGTTCTTGCACGAGTGCGCGAACCTCGGCGCCCGGATGCGCAGTGGCGAACGCGCGCAGTGCGTCGAGTACCTCGCTGCGGCCGAACAGGTCGGGGTCGAGGTCGCGGCTGTACACGCACAACAGCGTGCGCGCATTGGCGATGATGTCGAGCACCGCGGCCACCGCCTCGGCCAGCGACTCCACGGCCTGCGACGGCTCGCTTTCGGGTGCCGCCGCCGCAGCCGGCGTCCGCGCTGCCATCGGCTTCAGCGTTTTGCGCATGCTCTGGTGGTCGATACCGGCTTCGACGAAGCGTTCGCCATAGGGCTCGAAGCCGTAATGCCGATAGAAGCCGATGGCGTCGACCTGCGCATGCAGGCTGACATCTTCCCAACCGCGTCGGCGCGCCTCGTCGATCAATGCCAGCAACAGCGCCGCGCCGACGCCCTTGCCGCGCCACTCCGCCAGCACCGCCATGCGGCCGATCTTGTGTTCGGGGGTGAGCCGGCCGGTGCCGATCGGGCGCCCGTTGTCGTCGCGCGCCAGCACGTGGGCGCTGTCGGGGTCGAGCGCGTCCCATTCCAGCTCCAGCGGCACCTGCTGCTCCTGCACGAACACCGTTTCGCGCACCGCGCGCAACGCCGCCAGGTCGCTGTGGTAGTTCGCCGGGGCGACGAAGAAACCGGAATTGGCCTGCATCATGCCTTGCGCCCTCGTTTGCGTTGCAATCCATAGGTGCCGCGCGCCACCAGGGCGCTCAGCGCCTGTTGGGCGGCGGTGTCGCATTGCGCGAACGCGGCGGCGTCCAACTGCCGTGCGGCGGCGATGGTGGCGGCGGAGCGTGCCGACATCGGATACGCCTCGCCGGCGACGAACAGGCGCGCGCCGCGCCCGATCCGGGTCCATGCCACCCGGGCAAACGGATGCCGCGCCAGCAAACGGCCGTCCGCCAGCGCTTGCGCCAACGCCTCGGCGCTGCGCGGCTTGGCGCCGGCATCGGGCAGGCTGGCACTGCGATAGCTGGTGATGAAGCGGCCGAACCACAGCCGCAGCGCAGCATCATCCAGGCTGCCCAGTGGTCCCAGCGCGGCGCGCAGCCGCACGATGGCATCGGCATCGATTTCGAAAGGATCTTCCGGAGGCGCCAGATCGGGATCGCGATAGCGCGCATGCTCCGGCAGCGCCTGCGCCAGCGTCTCCGCCAGATCCGCCAGCAACTCCCCTTCGGCCGGCGCGCGCATGCCCACCGAAATCGTCAGGCAGGCATCCACCGCATCGCCGTGGTGCGCAAATCCCGGCGGCAGATAGAGCATGTCGCCGGGCGCCAGCACCCAGTCGTACGCGGGCGTGAAGGTCTGGAGCAGCTTGAGATCGCAGTCGTCGCGAAACCGGGCCTCAGGCTCGGCCTCGTCGCCCACCTGCCAGCGGCGATGCCCCTGCGCCTGCAGCAGGAAGACGTCGTATTGATCCGTATGCGGCCCCACACCGCCGCCCGGCGCGGCGAAGCTGACCATGATGTCGTCGATGCGCCAGCGCGGCAAAAACGCGAATGCCTCCAGCAGGCCCGCGACGTCGGCGTCCCATTTGTCCACGTCCTGCACCAGCAGCGACCAATCCTGCTTGGGCAGGCCGATGAAGTCGGCTTCCTCGAACGGCCCTTGGCGCAGTTGCCAATGCGAATGCCGCGGATCGTCGCCCGTGCGCTTGCGCTCGCGCGTCACCATCCGCGCCAACGCCGAAGGCTCGCAGGCCAACCCCGCCAGCTCGTCCGGCGAAATCGGCGACACGAAATCCGGGAACGCCTGCCGGATCAGCAACGGACGACGCTGCCAGTAGTGCTTCAGAAAGCGCGCCGGCGGCATCCCCAGCGGCGGCAGACGACGCGCGTCGATTTCGATCGGAAGTGGCTTCACCATCGCGAGAGTCCAATGTCATGCCATGCAACGGGTAGGCTGGGGTGAGCCTGCGACCGAGCGCAGCGAAGGCGTAGCTCGCGTAGCGAGCGCTGTCGCGCAGCGGCCGAACCCCAGCACGCACATTTTGGTGCAGCGATGGGCCTCGGGTTCCCCCGGATCAACGCTTGGGTCACCCCGAGCCCACATGCCAAATCGCTCAGCAATCGCGCGCGAGATCGGCCGCGAGGCCAATGTAACTGGCGGGCGTAAGCGCAAGCAGGCGCGCCTTGGCGTCGGCGGGAATGGCGAGGCCGGCGACGAACTCGCGCAGGCTGTCGCGGCTGATGCCGACGCCGCGGGTGAGCGCCTTGAGCTGCTCGTAGGGTTCGGGCAGGCCGTAGCGGCGCATCACGGTCTGGATCGGTTCCGCCAGCACTTCCCAGGCGTTGTCGAGATCGGCGTTGAGCCGCGCTGGGTTGGCGCGCAGCTTGCCAAGCCCGCGCTGCAGCGCGTCGACTGCGATCAGCGTGTGCGCAAATCCGGTGCCCAGCGCGCGCAGCACGGTGGAGTCGGTGAGATCGCGTTGCCAGCGGCTGATCGGCAGCTTCTCGGCAAAGTGCCCGAGCAGCGCATTGGCAATGCCGAGATTGCCTTCAGCGTTCTCGAAGTCGATCGGGTTGACCTTGTGCGGCATGGTGCTGGAACCGACTTCGCCGGCACGCACGCTCTGGCTGAAATAACCCAGCGAGATGTAGCCCCAGACGTCGCGGCACAGATCGATCAGGATGGTGTTGATGCGGCGCTGCGCGTCGCACAGTTCCGCGATGCCGTCGTGCGGCTCGATCTGCGTGGTGTACGGGTTCCAGTCCAGCCCCAGTGACTCGACGAAGCGCTGCGCGAACGCCTGCCAATCGATCTCGGGATAGGCCACCACGTGCGCATTGAAGTTGCCGACCGCGCCGTTGATCTTGCCGGGGATGGCGATCTCGCGCATCTGCGCCAATTGCCATGCCAACCGGTGCATCGGATTGGCGAGTTCCTTGCCCAGCGTGGTGGGCGAGGCCGGTTGCCCGTGGGTGCGCGAGAGCATCGGCTGCGCCGCCAACTCGTGCGCCATCGCCTGCAAGCGTTCCAGCAATGCGGTGGCAGCCGGCCACAACACCTGAGTGCAGCCTTCGGACAGCATCAGCGCGTAGCTGAGGTTGTTGATGTCCTCCGAAGTGCAGGCGAAATGCACGAATTCGGTGGCGGCGGCCAGTTCGGGATCGTCGCCCAGGCGCTCCTTGATGAAGTACTCCACCGCCTTGACGTCATGGTTGGTAGTGCGTTCGATTTCCTTGATCCGGGCGGCGTCGGCCGTGGTGAACGCATCGACCAGATGCCGCACCCGCGCGCTGGCGGCATCCGACAACGGCTTGAGTTCGACGACGGCTGGCTCCGCCGCCAACGCCAGCAGCCACTCGACCTCCACCCGCACCCGCGCGCGGATCAGACCGAATTCGGAAAAGATCGGGCGCAGCGCGTCTACCTTGGCGGCATAACGACCATCGACCGGCGACAAGGCGGTGAGAGTGAATTCAGTCATCGACGGCACTCGGCGGGCGAAAGCGCCATTTTAGACCAATGACGCACGCCATGGCTTCGCCGACGCGACGTTCGAACCGACTTTACGGCGTACCACAAGAGCGGCAGCTCGTCTTTTTGTGGGAGCGCGCTCGCTCGGTCGGTCGCTGCGCGACGATGCTCACTACGCGAGACGTAATGTGCACGTCGGATGCGGGCAACACATCAGCATCGGCGCTACCCTGCACATCCGCCATGCGCATCGGGAGACCATCATGGGCAAGCACCGCAGCTTCCGTATCGAACGCGACAGCATGGGCGAGCTTCAAGTGCCGGCCGATGCGCTGTGGGGCGCGCAGACGCAGCGTGCGGTGCAGAATTTTCCGATTTCCGGTATCACCCTGCCGCGCCCGTTCATCCGCGCGCTGGCGCTACTCAAGGCCGCCGCGGCCAACGTCAATGCCAGTCTCGGCCACCTCGTCCCTGCACAGGCACGTGCGATCCGCGATGCCGCGCTGCAGGTCGCGGCCGGCGAGCACGACGCGCAATTTCCGCTGGACGTGTTTCAGACCGGCTCGGGCACGTCGAGCAACATGAATGCCAACGAGGTGATCGCGCATCTGGCGCATCGTGCCGGCGCACCCGGCATCGACCCCAACGACCACGTCAACATGGGGCAAAGTTCCAACGACGCCATTCCCACCGCGATCCACGTGGCGGCGGCGCTCGAAGTGCATGAACGTCTGCTGCCATCGCTCAAGCATTTGCGCGCCACGATCCGTCGGCGCGCGAAGGCGCTGCGCAACACCGTCAAGACCGGGCGCACCCATCTGATGGACGCGATGCCGCTGACGTTGGGGCAGGAAATGGGCGGCTGGGCCGCACAGATCGACTCCGCCATCGCGCGCCTCAAGGACTCGGAAAAGCGCCTGCGCCGGTTGGCCGTGGGCGGCACCGCAGTGGGTACCGGAATCAACGCCGACCCGCGCTTCGGCAAGGCGGTGGCGGCGGAGTTGTCGCGACTGACGAAGCGGAAATTCGAGCGTGCGCCGGACTACTTTGAAGCACTCTCCGCGCAGGATGCCGCAGTGGAAATGTCGGGCCAGCTCAACACGCTCGCCTGCGCGCTGATGAAAATCGGCAACGACCTGCGCTGGATGAATTCCGGTCCGCTCGCTGGCTTGGGCGAAATCGAACTGCCCGCCTTGCAACCCGGCAGTTCGATCATGCCCGGCAAGGTCAACCCGGTGATCCCCGAAGCGCTGTGCATGGTGTGCGCGCAGGTGATGGGCAACCACACCACCATTACCGTCGCCGGCGCCAGCGGCAACTTCCAGCTCAACGTGATGCTGCCGGTGATCGCGCACAATTTGCTGCAATCGATCGAATTGCTGGGCAATGCCAGCCGCCTGCTGGCGGATTCAGCGATTGCAGGGTTCGAAGTGCGCAAAGAGCGGCTGAGCGCGGCGCTG
>JANRIF010000167.1:0-10935 GCA_033765245.1 Lysobacteraceae bacterium | reverse complement strand
CGTATCGACGCGTATTTTGTGCGCAAAGAGTTAGAAACGGAGGGCTTTCATGAATAGAGTTCTGCTGCTGACGGCTGTCAGCGCATTGGCCTGCGCCGCGCCGGCGTCGGCCGCGCCGTCCGGCGGGACGCCGGGGCCGAGCATGCCGTCGGGTCCGTCCGTCAATCCGCAGGAGTCGTTTAAGGAAGGCCTCGCCGCCCTGCAGGCCGGCGACTGCAAGAAGGCGGAGAAGAAGTTCGGCGAGGTGCTCTCGGTCGCCTCGAAGCACGCCGAAGCGAACTACTACATGGGCCTCGCGAAAACGAAGTGCGACAAGGACAAGCAGGCGGTCAAATACTTCGAGCGCGCCATCAAGGAGCGCGAAAATTTCATCGAGGCGCGCGAGCAGCTGGCGCTGGCCTCCATCCGCCTCGACGATCGCGCCGAGGCGGAAGCGCAGCGCGATGCGATCGAACAGATCGTCGCGGCCTGCACGGCGGAGACCTGCGACGCGCCCTTCATCGAGCGCGCGAACAAGGCGGTCGAAAGAATCGAAGCGGCGCTCGCGCCCGCGGACGCGGCGCCCGCTGAAGACGCGCCAGCCCCCGAGCCGCCCGCTGAAGACGAGCCGCTCGGCGACCAGCCAGGCGGCGCCGCGGCCGCCGCGGCGTTCGAGCCGCTCTTCCTTTCCGACGGCGACGCCGGGGCCGCGCGCTATCGCGAAGCGGTCAAGCTTATCAATCGGGAGCGTTTCGCCGAGGCGATCGAGGACCTTCGTCTCGCGCAGGCGATCAGCGGTCCGCACCCGGACATTCTGAACTATCTCGGCTTCGCGCATCGCAAGCTCGGGAAATTCGACGAGGCGAAGGACTATTACGCGCAGGCGCTCGCGATTGATCCCGACCATCTCGGCGCGACCGAGTATCTCGGCGAACTTTACCTGGAAACCGGCGAGACGAAGCTCGCGAAGAAGCAGCTCGCGCGCCTCCAAAAGCTCTGCGCCTTCGGCTGCGCGGAAGCCGAGGACCTCGCCCGCCTCATCGCGACGAAGGCAAGCGCGCGGGCGGCGGCGTCCGAATGATGCTGGCGGCGGCGCTCCTTGCGGTCGTCGCCGCCAAGGCCGCACTCCCTGATCCGCCTCCCCCCGTCGCCGATCCGCCTCCCCCCTTCGCGCGCATGCGCGAGGGGGGGAGCGGCGCCGCGAGTCCGGAACTTCAGGAAGCGCGCGGCCATGTCCGCTTGTCTCTCGAACGGCAGGACTCGTTGCGGCGCTCCCCCCCTGCCCCCCCTCGCGCTGACGCGCGAAGGGGGGAAGGAGATCGCCGAGACGGCGCGTCGCGTCTCTCCGACGCGCGCTGGGTTGCTCCCGATACGGACCTAGTCGCCTTTCTCTCGCAAACGCCGGGAGAGTGCCTCGCAAAGCCGCTTGGGGACCCGTCCCTCGTCGAAGCGGGGCGCGCGCTGTTTCGCAGTGCGCTGACGCTCGGCGGCCCCGCAGCGCGCTACGGACTGTCCTGCAACTCCTGTCATCGCGACGGCCGCGACAATCCGCATTTCTTCCTCGAAGGACTCTCCGGCGCGCCGGGAACGGCGGACGTCACGTCGGCGCTCTTCAGCAAGACGCGCGAGGACGGCGCCTTCAATCCAAAACCGATCCCCGATCTCGCCGGCGGCGGCTTTCGCGACCTTGAGGGCTTTATCCGCTCAGCTGTCGCGGACGAATTTCAGGGCGCGGCGCCCGAGGCGGTCGTCGGCGCGCTCGCCGCCTATGTCGCGGCGCTGACCCCGGAGGCTTGCACCGGCCCGGAGCCTCAAACCATCGCCCGCGCAATCTCCGATCTCGGGCGCGCGCTGGCCGCGACGGACGCGGCGCTCGCCCGTGGAGACCGCGCCGCGGCCGATAGCCTGTTCCTGGCGATGCTGCAGGACCTGAACCGGATCGACGAGCGCCATGCGCCCCTGCCCGCCCTCTCGGCGCTCATTCGCGCGCGCGGCGCCGAGCTGACCGCGGCGCGTGAGGAGGCCGACCGCTCGCCGAAGAAGGGGCGCAAGGCGCTGAAGCGCTTCGCGGCGCGCGTTGCGGACCTCGAAGCGGTTCTGTCGCCGGCTGCGGGCGACTCTCTTTATGATAAGGAAGCGCTCTCCAGCCGCCTCACCAGCCACATCAATCGTTAGGCCATGCTTTCCGTTTTCGAAATCTTCAAGATCGGCATCGGCCCGTCGAGCTCCCACACCGTCGGGCCGATGCGCATCGGCCTGCGCTTCCTCGCCGAGGCGCGCGAGGCCGGCACGCTTGCCAAGGCCGCGCGGGTGAAAGCGGAACTGCACGGATCGCTCGCCCTGACCGGCATCGGTCACGGGACGGACAAAGCGGCGATCCTCGGCCTCCTCGGTTTCGTTCCGGACGAGACCGACCCGGACGCCGCCGAGGCCGCCGTCGCGCGCGTGCGGGCCGAGAAGCGGCTGAAACTCGCCGGCGGGCCGGAAATCGTCTTCAACCCGGCGCGCGACATCGACTTGCGCGGCGACGTCATCCCGACGCTGCATCCGAACGAGATGCGCCTCGTTCTCTTCGACGCGGCCGGCGACGCGCTGTTCGACCAGACCTATTATTCCGTAGGCGGCGGATTCATCGCGAGCGCGAGGCAGCTGACGACGCCCGCCAAGGACGACATGATCCTCGACCGACGACCCGCCCCGTTCAAGTTCGGCTCGTCGGCGGAACTCCTCGCCGTCTGCGCGCGCGAGGGCCTCGCGATCGAGGACATAATCCTCGCCAACGAGGACGCCGCGCGCCCGCGCGCGGAGACCGAAGCGGGCCTCGATCGGCTCTGGAAGGCGATGCGCGACTGCATCGACCGCGGCTTGAAGACCACGGGGGTTCTGCCGGGCGGCCTCGCCGTGCAGCGCCGCGCGCCCGGGCTTTATCGAAAGCTGATCGAAGCGCCGCTCGCCAATGAGCGCGAGCAGCTGTTCGACTGGCTCAATGTCTACGCCATGGCCGTCAACGAGGAGAACGCGGCGGGCGGACGGGTGGTGACCGCGCCGACCAACGGCGCGGCCGGCATCGTCCCCGCCGTCATCAAGCATTACTGCGAGGAAGACGGCGTTCCGAATACGGATCATATACGCCGCTTTCTCGTCACGGCGGCCGGCGTCGGCATGCTCTACAAGCAGCGCGCCTCGATCTCGGGCGCCGAAATGGGCTGCCAGGGCGAGGTCGGCGTCGCCTGCTCGATGGCGGCCGGCGGCCTCGCCGCCGTGTGGGGCGGAACGCCGGCGCAGGTCGAGCACGCGGCCGAAATCGGCATGGAGCACAATCTCGGCCTCACCTGCGATCCCGTGGGCGGCCTCGTGCAGATTCCCTGCATCGAGCGCAACGCCATGGGCGCGGTGAAGGCGATCAACGCCAGCCGCATGGCGCTGCGCGGCGACGGCAAGCATCGGGTGAGTCTGGACAAGGTGATCAAGACCATGCGCGACACCGGCCGCGACATGCAGGAAAAATACAAGGAAACCTCGCGCGGCGGTCTCGCCGTCAACGTCATCGAGTGTTGAACGGAGGCGGACGGTGGCAATCACGTCTCCCCTCGATTGCAGCACCCCCATCAAGCCAAGGAGTCCCATGTCCGAACGTGTTCGCGCGCTTGCCGCGCTGTTGCTGAGCATCGGCCTCGCTGGCTGCCACTGGTTGGGCCACGAGCGCGAGCCCGACGATCACGCGGCACGGCCGAGTTCGCGGGTCGCCGATTTTGAAGCGATCGCGCCGGATTGGGTGTCGCCGGAGTTCACCGGCGACGAACTCGACAGCGTGACGGCCTGGACCGCGCCCGACGGCACGGCGTGGCTGATCGTCAGCGCCAAGGGCGGCAACCGGCTGCAGGTGCTGGATGCCGAGACCGGCGCGCCGCTGCGTACTTTTGGCGCCGTGGGCGAGCGGCCGGGCGCGCTGCGGCGTCCCAACGGCGTGTTCGCGGTCGACGACCTGCTGTTGGTGGTGGAGCGCGACAACCACCGCGTGCAGGTGTTGCGCCTGCCCGATTTTCTGCCGCTGGCGACCTTCGGCGAAACCGATCTACTCAGCCCCTACGGCATCTGGGCGCGTGCGCTGGGCGAGGGCGAGTATGAGGTCCTTGTCACCGACAGCTACATGTCCGATTTCGACGCCGAACTGCCGCCGGCGCTGCCGTTGCTCGATCGGCGCATCAAGCGCTTCCGGGTCGAGGCCGATGGTGCGTACGTATCGGCGCGATTGGAACAGGCGTTTGGCGACACCAGTGCGGCCGGGGCCTTGCGCATGGTCGAGTCGATCGCCGGCGATCCGGTCAATGGTCGCCTGCTGATCGCCGAGGAGGACGCGCGTGCCGGCACCGCGTTGCGGGTGTATACGTTCGCCGGCGAGTATTCCGGGCGCAATCTCGGCTTCGGGCTGATCCGCGCCCAGGCCGAGGGCATCGCGCTGTGGGCCTGCGCGGACGGCAGCGGCTACTGGATCGCCACCGACCAATTCGCCGATCGCAGCGTGTTCCACGTGTTCGATCGCCACAGTCTGGCGCATCTGGGCGCCTTTGCCAGCAAGCGCATCGCAAACACCGATGGCATCTGGTTGCGGCAAGCTGGTTCCGGCCGGTTCCCGGATGGCGCGTTGTTCGCGGTGCACGACGACCGCGCGGTGGCGGCGATCGCGTGGCCGCGGATCGCCGACGCGCTCGACCTGCGACCTCGCTGCGAGTAGCCGTCTCACTCGCGTGAGGTTGCGTTCTTGAAGGGACTTACCGTTTGCGCACGGTCCCGATGGGCGCATCTGAGCAGGCACGCACGATGGCGTCAGCGCGTTCGTCGATGGCCGCTTCGAACAAGTGGTGCCTCGCAGCGCGCTGCCGGATTCACAAGCCTACCATCTGCTGGCGGAGGCCGATCGGCTCTGGACCGGCGCCCGCCGGGGCGGCGCTCTGCATCGCGGGCGAATCGAGATGCCGGCGTGGTTGCAGCCGCCGGCCGATGCGCAGATCAATGGCATCGAGCGCGATCCGGACACGCAGGCGTTGCAGTTCGCTGCCAGCAACGGCCCTTTTCGCGAGCGCGCCGGCGTGCTGCAACGGCTGCAGCCGGAGCAGGGGCGTCCGCCCGCCATTCGCTATCTGCTGCGCCCCCGCGCCGGCGAATGGCTGGCCGGCGGATTGCGTGGCCTGTTTGCGGTGTTCCGGCCGATGCCGCACCGCCTGCCCAGCACCATCGGCGAGCGCCTGCGCAGCGAAATCGCCAACCATCTGTTCGTGCTTCCCGATGCGCGGACCCTGCGTCTCACCGCGTCGATCGGGATGCGTGAATACCCGCTGTTCCGCGATGGCGAGCACCGCCTGGGTTGGCAGGAGATGGTGGAACTCGCCGACCGCGCGCTGTATCGGGTGAAGCGCCACGGTCGCAACGGCAGGGCGGCGCTGCGCCCCATCGCCAGCACCCGCGTCGCCACGTTGCTCGCGCAAGTACGTGAAGACCTCGATATGCTGTTGCAGTCCAGGCAGTTGCGCTCGCTGAGCACCGGCACGGACGCGCAGGGGGAGCCGTCATGATCGTGTTGGCGGAATGGTGCACACTGTCGCTCATGCCACGCCTGCCTGTGCGGGCGTAGGATGCCGAGCATGCTTGATCGCTTTGGGCCACTGGCGCGGTTGTCGATCCTGGTCGGACTGTATCTGGCCGGCGCCGCCATTGCCTTGCGCATGATCCACGCCCCCAACGAGGTGGCGCTGTTCTGGCCGGCGTCGGGGCTGGCTTTCGCGGTGGTGATCCACTACGGGCTGCGCTGGTGGTTGTACGTGGTGCTGAGCAACGTGCTGATGCACCTGTTGCTGGACCCGGTCTCGCTCGCCTTCCTGCCGTTCTCGGCACTGAGCAATTCGCTGGGCATCCTTGCCGGCGCCTGGCTGGTGCGCCACCGCGACCGGGGGCCGTACCTGAGCGTCGCGTTCGGCCTGAGCGTGCTCGAGGGCGGTCTGCTGATGGCGGCGATCAGCGGCACCATCGGCGCCCTGGGACTGCAGGTCGGCGGCTTGGCCGAGTGGTCGGACCTGCCGGTCGACATCACGCGCTGGGCGCTCGGCGACGTGCTCAGTATCGCCGCCCTCACCCCGATGGTGTTGATGCTGCTGGCGCCGCGCAGCGAGCGCATCGACCGCCCGCGCGACAACGACTACGCCGGTCGCCACGAGCGCGTGGTGTGGCTCGGCCTGCTCGCGGTCGCACTGCTGGCGATCTCCACCGGTGCCCAGACCGGCAGCCCCTTCATGCTCGGTCTCACCGCTGTGCCGTTGGCCTTGCTGCTGTGGGCGGCGATGCGTTTCCCGCCGATCTGGACCGCGGTCGGCGCCGCCGTGGTGGTGTTCCTGTTGACCACCGCAACGGCGCTGGGCATCGCCGGTTTCAGCCAGCCGCGCACGCCGCTGGAAGTGAGCATCGTGCTCGGTTTCCTGAGCCTGATCGCGGTGGCGCCGTTGCTGCTGGTCACCGGCACCCACGAGCGGCGCATGGCGCAGAAGACCCTGCTGCGCCGTGCCATGACCGACCCGCTGACCGGCCTGCCCAATCGCACCGCGTTCGAGGACCAGTTGCGCCAGGAGCTGGAGCGGATCGATCCGCAGACCGAAAGCGCACTGGTGTATTTCGATCTGGATCATTTCAAGCTGGTCAACGACACCGCCAGCCATCAGGCCGGCGATGCCCTGATCAAGGGCGTGGCCTCGTTGCTGCGTGCGCGCCTGCCCGCCAACGATGCGCTGTTCCGTCTTGGCGGCGACGAGTTCGCGGCGTTGCTGCGCGATTGCGACGAGCGCTCGGTGCGGGCGCGGGTGCAGGACGCGCTTTCCACCATCGACAGCTACCGTCAGGCTTGGCACGGCCTGGTGCTCAACACCACCGCCAGCGCCGGTATCGCCATGTTCGGGCCGCAGGGCGGCGGTTATTCCAGCCTGCTGGCGCAGGCAGACGCGGCCTGCTTCACTGCCAAGGAAATGGGCGGCAACCGCCTGTGCATGGCCTCCACCGGCCCTGGCGAGATGCGCGAGCGCACCGAGGCGATGCGCTGGGCGATCCGCATCCGCACCGGCCTGGACGAGCGCCAGTTCGAACTGTTTTGCCAGGACATCGTACCCAGCGCGTTGACCGCGCGCGGCGGCCGCCATTTCGAAATCCTGCTGCGGCTCAATCCCGGTGGCCGCTTGCTGATGCCGGGCGATTTCATTCCGGCCGCCGAGCGCTTCCGCCTTGGCGTGCAACTGGATCGTCACGTGGTGGCGATGGTGCTGGACTGGTTCGACCTGCATCCCGATGCCTTGGCCAGCATCGACACCTGCGCCATCAACCTCACCGCCAGTTCGCTGGTGGACGAGGGATTCGCCCAGTTCGTGCAGAGCCACCTGCAGGCGTCACGCATGGCGCCCGAGAAACTGTGCTTCGAGATCACCGAAACCAGCGCCGTGCACGACCTGTCGCGCGCGCGCGCCTTCATCCGCCAGATGCGTGCGCTGGGTTGCCGCTTCGCGCTGGACGACTTCGGCACCGGCTTCAGTTCGTTCAGCTACCTGCGCTCGCTCGACGTCGACTACATCAAGATCGACGGCAGCTTCGTGCGCGATCTGGAAGCCTCGCCGTTGTCCGGTGCAGTGGTGCGCTCGATCACCGACATCGCGCACGTGCTGAACAAACGCACCGTGGCCGAGCATGCCGAAACGTTGCCGGTGTGTTCGGCGCTGCGGATGCTGGGAGTGGACTACCTGCAAGGCCATGCCCTGCACATGCCCGAGCCGATCGCCCAGTATTTCGCCTACGAGGCGCGGCCGGCGCGGGTGGAGCCGGCGCATTGAGAGCCTGGGGAAAAATCGAATGCCGTAGCGAGACCGCCGCCAAGTGCCTCCGGCTGCGGTCGCAGTAGGCAGGCGAGTTTTCCACAGGCTCTGAGATATAATCGCCGACCGCCTTTGAGCCCGCGCGGCCGTTGCGGCCGCCATCGCGCATGTCCGATCAGATCACCGAAACCCGCCGTCGGCGCACGTTTGCGATCATCTCGCACCCCGATGCCGGCAAGACCACGCTCACCGAAAAGCTGCTGCTGTTCGGCGGCGCCATCCAGATGGCCGGCTCGGTCAAGGGCCGCAAGGCAGCGCGCCACGCCACCTCGGACTGGATGGCGCTGGAAAAGGAACGCGGAATCTCGGTCACCTCCTCGGTGATGCAGTTCCCCTACGACGGCAAGATCGTCAACCTGCTCGACACCCCCGGTCACGCCGATTTCGGCGAAGACACGTACCGCGTGCTCACTGCGGTGGATTCGGCGCTGATGGTGATCGACGTCGCCAAGGGCGTGGAAGAACGCACCATCAAATTGATGGACGTGTGCCGCATGCGCGACACCCCGATCATGACCTTCATCAACAAGCTCGACCGCGAAGGTCGCAGCCCGGTCGAACTGCTGGACGAAGTGGAGCGTGTGCTCGGCATCGCCTGCGCGCCGGTGACCTGGCCGATTGGCATGGGCTCACGGCTCAAGGGCGTGGTGCATCTGCTCAGCGGCGAAGTGCATCTGTACGAACCCGGCCGCAACTTCACCCGCCAGGATTCCACCATCTTCGCCTCGCTCGACGATCCCGAACTCGAACGCCGCATCGGCGCCGGCATGCTGGCCGAACTGCGCGACGAACTGGAACTGGTGCAGGGCGCCTCGCATCCCTTCGACCGCGAAGCGTATCTCGCCGGCAAGCAGACCCCGGTGTTCTTCGGCTCGGCGGTCAACAACTTCGGCGTGCAACTGCTGCTCGACTTCTTCGTCGAACACGCCCCCTCGCCACGCCCACGCGCCACCACCGGCCGCGCGGTGGCGCCCACCGAGGACGCGCTGACCGGCTTCGTCTTCAAGATACAGGCCAACATGGACCCGCAGCACCGCGACCGTGTGGCGTTCCTGCGCGTGTGTTCGGGCCGCTTCAGCGCCGGCATGAAAGTGCTGCAGGTGCGCACCGGCAAGGACCTGAAACTCGCCAACGCGCTCACCTTCATGGCCTCCGATCGCGAGATCGCCGCCGAAGCCTGGCCCGGCGACGTCATCGGCATCCACAACCACGGCACCATCGCCATCGGCGACACCTTCACCGAAGGCGAATCTCTGGCCTTCACCGGCATCCCCAACTTCGCACCCGAACTGTTCCGCCGCGCCCGCCTGCGCGACCCGCTCAAGCTCAAGCAATTGCAGAAGGGCCTGGCGCAGTTGTCCGAAGAAGGCGCCACCCAGTTCTTCCGCCCGCTGATGAGCAACGACCTGATCCTCGGCGCCGTCGGCGTGCTGCAATTCGACGTGGTGGCCTATCGCCTCAAGGACGAGTACGGCGTGGATGCCGGCTTCGAACCGGTGACGGTATCCACCGCGCGCTGGATCCGCTGCGACAACGCCAGGAAGCTCGAAGAATTCCGCGAAAAAGCAGCGACGAACCTCGCCCTCGACGGCGCCGGCCTGCTGGTCTACCTCGCCCCCACCCGCGTCAACCTGCAACTGATGCAGGAACGCTGGCCCGAAGTTTCATTCGATGCCACCCGCGAACATGCTAGCGCGGTGATGGTGGATTGAGCGGCGCGTGAGGGGGCGACAGCGCACGCCGCTGCCGATCACGACATTACCGCCGACTCGCCTGATGCCAGTCGATGCAAGGGCATCCCAGATTTCAGACAGCGTGCAACACGGCATCCAATACGGTTGGCTTGAGGAATTTCCTGCCCATCCGTCACCCCAGCGAAAGCTGGGGTCCAAGTTGCTCTTGCGTGCATCACCACCAGCAAAATGGATTCCGGCTTTACTCGCGCTGCGCGCTTGCCCTTCGGGCCGCCATTGGCGTTCGGTCGCTGTGCGACAACGCCATCTCCGCCGCTGTTCCCGCCCCACGCCCGACAGTGGGCGCACAGGGTGTGCGTGCAATGTGACCGCCTGCGTTGTCCTGCCTTGCGGGCTGCCCTATGCTGCAACCCACGGGGCGTAGACAGTGTGACCAACCTATTGGAGTCGGGGACGTGCGCCGCGCGCGACTGACCGAGGTCGTCATGAAGGCTCTGCTGATTGCGTTTTTCGCCGCTTGCTGCTGTGGTGTCGTGCACGCCGCGCCGCAGGCGTCGATGCGGATACTGCATCAAGAATCCGCCGCGCTGCCGATGCCGGCCAGCACCGGTAACGTGCCCATGACGCTGAGTGCGGGTGGCCGCAGCCATGCGCTGACGTTGCGCGACAACCCGGCGTTGGCGGGTCGCGTTCCGGCGGGGGTGCGGGTGTTGATGGGGGCTTCGGCGGACGACGGCAGTTGGGCGCGGCTGGCGCATTTTGCCGGCGGCTGGCACGGCGTGCTGTTCGATGGCCTGGACCTGTGGCTGATCGAACCGATCGGGGCCACGGCGTCGTTATCCGCTCTGGGTGCCGGCAGCGACAACGTAAGGCTGTATCGCGCGCGCGATCTGCAGTTGCCGGGCTTTCTGTTCGAACCCGAAGGCAGCAGCGCGCCGGTTGCCGGCACAACGAAGTCCGCGCAAACATTGCTGGACGAACTTCCATTGCTGGCGATGGCGGCCGTGACCCAACGCTTGCCGGTGACAATGGTCGCGGACACCGCCTTCAGCGCCCAGAACGGTGCCAACACCCAAGCGGCGTTGTTGGCGATGTTCAACAACGTCGATGGTATCTACAGCAATCAGGTCGGTATCGGCCTCAGCCTGCAGCACATCGAATTGCTGAGCAGTGACGGGCCGTTGCTGGCGAGCGATCTGAGCACGCTGCTCGATCAGTGTCTTGCCCCCAGGTCCTTGGACCCGGTGGAATGTTAGCCAACCATCGAGGAGCGAGACATGGGACGCAAGAGCGAAATGCCAGCGGAGAAGCGCGTAGACGTGGTTCTGGCACTGCTGAGGAAAGAGGAGCCGGCGACG
>JANRIF010000156.1:0-5511 GCA_033765245.1 Lysobacteraceae bacterium | reverse complement strand
GCGGCTTCCTCGTCGGCGGAGAAGCCGCCGGCATCGGCATGCTGGAACTGCATGGGGCGTGCCTGCTGGCGCTGGCGCTCCTCGGCTTCGATGGCTGCCATTTCCTCCTCGCTGCGGATGCGGATGCGGGCAAGGATGTTGATCACGTCCTTCTGCACTTTCTCCAGCATCTGCTCGAACAACTCGAACGACTCGCGCTTGTATTCCTGCTTGGGCTGCTTCTGCGCATAGCCGCGCAGGTGGATGCCCTGACGCAGGTAGTCCATGCGCGCGAGGTGCTCCTTCCAGACTTGATCGAGCACGGTCAGCATCACGTGGCGTTCGAGGTTGCGCATCATCTCCGCACCGATCTGCGCTTCCTTGGCGGCGAAGTGCGCGGCGGCACCGTCGACCACGAAGCGGGCAATGCCGTCGGCGTCGAGTTCCTCGTGCGCCTTGAGCTGGCCCTGCACGTCCAGCACGACGCCGAATTCGTCGTTGAGGGCGCGTTCCAGTCCCGGCAGGTCCCACTGATCGTCGACCGAATGCGCGGGCACGAAGCGGCGCGTCAGGTCGAAGAAGACGTCGTGGCGGATGCCTTCGATGGCGTCGCCGACGCTCTCGGTGTCGAGCAGTTCGTTGCGCTGTTCGTAGATCACCTTGCGCTGGTCGTTGGCGACGTCGTCGAATTCCAGCAGGTTCTTGCGGATGTCGAAGTTGTGCGCTTCCACCTTGCGCTGGGCGGCCTCGATGCGCTTGCTGACCATGCCCGATTCGATGACTTCGTCTTCCTTCATGCCCATCATCTTCATCGCCTTCTGCACCCAGTCGGCAGCGAAGATGCGCATCAGGTTGTCTTCCAGCGACAGGAAGAAGCGCGAGGAACCGGGGTCGCCCTGGCGGCCGGAACGACCGCGCAACTGGTTGTCGATGCGCCGGCTCTCGTGGCGCTCGGTGCCGATGATGTGCAGACCACCGGCGGCAAGCACGGCCTCGTGGCGCTGTTTCCACGCCGTGCGGGCGGCCTCGCGCTCGGCTTCGCCGGCATCCTCGGGTAGCGCCGAGAGTTCGTGTTCGAGCGAGCCGCCGAGTACGATGTCGGTACCGCGACCGGCCATGTTGGTGGCGATGGTCACCGCCTTGGGCCGCCCAGCCTGCGCCACGATCTGCGCTTCGCGCTCGTGCTGTTTGGCGTTGAGCACCTCGTGCGCGATGCCCTGCGCACGCAGCTTGTCCGACAGCATCTCCGAGGTTTCGATCGAGGTAGTACCCACCAGCACCGGCTGGCCGCGCTCGAAGCAATCCTTGATGTCGTCGATCACCGCCTTGAACTTCGCTTCTCGGGCGAGGAACACCAGGTCGGCGTGGTCCTTGCGCACCATCGCCCGGTTGGTCGGGATCACCACCACTTCGAGGCCGTAGATCTGCTGGAACTCGTACGCCTCGGTGTCGGCGGTGCCGGTCATGCCCGAGAGCTTGGCGTACATGCGGAAGAAGTTCTGGAAAGTGATCGACGCAAGCGTCTGGTTCTCGCGCTGGATGGGCACGCCTTCCTTGGCCTCGACCGCCTGATGCAGGCCGTCGGACCAGCGCCGGCCAGCCAGGGTACGGCCGGTGAACTCGTCGACGATGATCACCTCGCCGTCGCGCACGATGTAATCGACGTCGCGCTGATACAGCGCATGCGCGCGCAACGCGGCGTTGAGGTGATGCACCACCGCCAGATTGTGCGCGGCGTACAGGCCATCTTCCTCGCCCGGTTTGAGGATACCGGCGTCGCGCAGCAACTGCTCGGCGTTCTCCATGCCGGCTTCCGACAGGTGCACTTGCTTGGATTTCTCGTCGACGAAGAAGTCGCCCTCGCCTTCCTCGGTCGTCTGGCGCACCAGCTTGGGCACGATGCGGTTGACCTTGATGTAGAGGTCGGGCGATTCGTCGGCCGGGCCGGAGATGATCAGCGGCGTGCGCGCTTCATCGATCAGGATCGAGTCCACCTCGTCGACGATGGCGAAGTTCAGGCCGCGCTGAAAGCGGTCGTCCTTCGACAGCGCCATGTTGTCGCGCAGGTAATCGAAGCCGTATTCGTTGTTGGTGCCGTAGGTGATGTCGGCGGCGTAGGCACCCTTCTTGTCGGCGTGCGGCATGCCCGGATACACCACGCCCACGCTCAGCCCGAGCCAGTTGTACAGCTTGCCCATCCAGGCAGCGTCGCGGCGCGCCAGGTAGTCGTTGACGGTGACTACGTGCACGCCCTTGCCGGCCAGTGCGTTGAGGTACACCGGCAAGGTGGCGACCAGGGTCTTGCCCTCGCCGGTGCGCATCTCGGAAATCTTGCCCATGTGCAACACCATGCCGCCGATCAACTGCACGTCGTAGTGGCGCATGCCGAGCACGCGCAACGCAGCTTCACGGCAGACGGCAAAGGCTTCAGGCAAAACCTGGTCGAGGCTCTCGCCGGCGCCGATGCGCGTTCTGAATTCGTCGGTCTTGGCTTTGAGAGCATCGTCGCCGAGCGCCTTGATCTGCGGCTCCAGGGCATTGATACGCTGCACGGTCTTTTGCAGTTGACGCA
Source organism: Lysobacteraceae bacterium (assembly GCA_033765245.1). Classification (GTDB taxonomy): domain Bacteria; phylum Pseudomonadota; class Gammaproteobacteria; order Xanthomonadales; family Xanthomonadaceae. The sequence goes on along the minus strand of JANRIF010000156.1, from coordinate 2,960 downwards.
GCAGGCGCTCGTTGCGACTGCCGAAAACGCGGGTAAGCAGACTGTTGAACATGGGTGACCGGAATTGACAGAAAACCGCGAAATCGCGATGGGCGGGCCGCCCGAGGCAGCCCGATGAGTTGCGCCGAAACCGAATCCTCGGAGGTTGTGGAAAAATAATGCCCGCCTGCCGTGATCGCAGCCAACTGCCTCGCGACCGCGTTCACTATTTTTTTCACAACCTCTGAGCGCTCGCAAAACGGGCCGCCCGAAGCGGCCCGCGCTGGCGAGACCTGCACCCACCCATGCCTGCGGTGGCTGCGAAGCGCTCAGTTTAACGTGGGGGCGGGGTCTTGTGGTTCAAGCGCCGCGTTCAACCGCGGCTTTGCGCCAGAAACCGGCGCGGATTGACCGGTTGACCGTTGCTCCAGACTTCGAAGTGCAGATGTGTCCCGGTCGAGCGACCAGTGCTGCCCATCAAGGCGACGTTGTCGCCGGCATGCACACGCTGCCCCATCGTCACCAGCAGCTTGCTGTTGTGGGCGTAGCGCGTCATCACGCCGTTGCCGTGGTCGATGTCGACCAGATTGCCGTAACCGGCATCGCGCCCGGCGAAGATCACCACCCCGTCGGCGACGGCGAGAACCGGGTCGCCAGCGCTGCCGGAAAAATCCAGACCGCGATGGAACTGGTTGCCGCCGGTGATCGGATCGGTGCGACTGCCGAAATGCGAGCTCATGTAACCATGCCGCACCGGCATGCCGGCCGGGGTGACGCTCAGGTCGACGTCGCGATCCGCCAGCAGTGCGTCGATCAGGCTCAACTGCTCGCCCGATTCGTTCAACTGGGCGGCCAGTTCATCCAAGCGACCGGCGATGCCCGGCTCGAATGGCGGGGTCACCGGGTCGACACCACCGATGCCCGGCGCCTCGGAAAAATTGAACTCACCTTCGGACAACTTGCCGACCCGGGTGAGCCGTTCGCCCAGCGCATTGAGGCGATTGGCCTGGGCCTGCAGTTCACCCAGGCGGGCCGCCAGCGCGTTGAGCTCGCGTTCGGAACCGGCGCGGGCGTCCGCCACTTCTGCCTGCTGCGCCGCGAGTTGCTCCTGCATCGCCCGCACCTGCGCCCGGGCGGCGCCGTCGGCGCTGCGAATCGCAAAACCCAGGACAAAGCCCAGTGCCATGATGGCGACGACGCCCAGGGCGGCGACGCTCGCCACTTTGGGGTCGCGCATGGCGAAATTGCGCGGCGCCCTCAGGAATTTCGCTACGATGATGACATTCATGCCGCGTCCTACTCCCCATCGTTCGATTCACCCGCACGCCACGCAGACCGCGTTGTCGGCAGCGACTGGCAGCGCGCTCGCCGGACTGATCCAGCGCGCGCAATGGCTGCACACGCTGGACGAGACCCTGCGTCGATCCCTGCCCGCGCCGCTGGCCGCGCACTGCCGCCTTGGCAACGTACGTGACGACACTCTGGTGTTCCTGGTCGACTCGCCCACCTGGAAGGCCAAGCTGCGCCTTTACGGCGACGCCTTGTTGGCGGCCGCGGCCACAGCCGGCATTCCGGCACGCAAATTGACTGTCAAGATCGCGCCCCTGCCCACCACTCCCCTGAATGCGGCGGTGCCGGTGTCGCTTTCCCCAGCCGGCCGCGATGCCCTGCGCTCGGCTGCGCAATCCATTGACGACCCGGACTTGCGGGCCAAACTCCTGCAACTGGCATCCGTGCCCTGATTGTTGTTGTACGGCGGGCGTCCTGCCCACACTCTCTCTCAGGCTTTGAACCCGACCTTAGGCGATCCCCACGGCCGGCGCCAGTGCAAGCGGGCGCTCAGCCAGAAACCGCGGTCGGTTGACCATAGGAAAATGGCAGCTCGCGCGGATCCGCGAAGGTCACTTCCTCGTAAGCCGCCGCGTCGGCCTTGAGGGCGCGCAGCAGGCGGTTGTTGAGTTCGTGACCGGACTTGAAGCCGTAGAACGCGCCGATCAGGCTGTGGCCGAGCAGATACAGGTCGCCGACCGCGTCCAGTATCTTGTGGCGAACGAATTCGTCCTCGTAGCGCAGGCCGTCCTCGTTGAGGATGCGGTAGTCGTCCAGCACGATCGCGTTGTCCATGCTGCCGCCCAGCACCAGATTGCGCTCGCGCAGCATCTCGATGTCCTTCATGAAACCGAAGGTACGGGCTCGGCTGACTTCCTTGACGAACGAGGTGCGCGAGAAATCCAGCTCGGCCCGCGACAACGAAGCCGAAAACACCGGATGCCTGAACTCGATGGTGAAGCCGACCTTGAAGCCATCGAACGGCTCGAACCGCGCCCAGCGGTCGCCATCGCGCACTTCCATCGGCTTGCGGATGCGGATGAAGCGTTTGTGCGCGCCCTGCTCCTCGATCCCGGCGGACTGGATCAGAAACACGAACGGCCCCGCCGAGCCGTCCATGATCGGCACTTCGGCGGCGGAAAGGTCGACGTAGGCGTTGTCGATGCCGAGCCCGGCCATCGCCGACAGCAGGTGCTCGACCGTGGCGACGCGCACGTCGCCCTGAACCAGTGTGGTCGACATGCGGGTGTCACCCACCGATTCGGCGCTGGCTGTCACCTCGACCACTGGATCCAGGTCCACGCGCCGAAACACGATGCCGGTGTTGGGCGCGGCCGGACGCAGGGTCATGAACACCTTGTCGCCCGAGTGGATACCCACACCTGTGGCCCGGATCACGTTCTTGAGCGTGCGTTGTTTGATCATTCCGGTGCGGTCTCCAAAGGAGGCACGGCAAAACCCGGTGGAGAATAGCACAGGAGCCGGGTGCGGGAGGAAGCCGGGCCCCGGACCGGGACTCGGGACTCGGGACTCGGGACTCGGGACTCGGGACCACGGGACCACGGGACCACGGGACCACGGGACCACGGGACCACGGGACCACGGGACCACGGGACCACGGGACCACGGGACCACGGGACCACGGGAAAAGC
>JANRIF010000126.1:0-8352 GCA_033765245.1 Lysobacteraceae bacterium | reverse complement strand
GCCACGCGCATTCTTGTTGCGCTCGGACAATGGCTTGGTGTTCACCAGCCGCGACTACACGCGTCTGGTGAAGAGCTATGGCCTGCGCCAGGAGTTCATCACGCCGCACTGTCCGCAGCAGAACGGCATGGTCGAGCGCGTCATCCGAACGCTGAAGGAGCAGTGCACCCACCGGCATCGCTTCGAGAGCCAACAGCACGCCAGCCGGGTGATCAGCGACTGGATTGCGTTCTACAACACCCGGCGCCCGCATCAGGCGCTGGGCATGAAGACACCCGCTCAAGCCTATGCTTTAGCGGCCTGACCTGTGCAGAAACCGCTGGGTCGTTACAAGATCGCCTTCGGCATCGCCAAAATCCGCCCTGACGAGCGTTCGTCGCTTCTTCAGCGCGGCCTGGACGCATGGCGTGGGCGGTTTGCGGGGAGGATCTTTGCCTTTACCGAACAGGCCGCGTTGGTCTATGGCGACCTGATGGGCGCGGCACACCGGGCCGGCACTGCGCTCTCGGCCCCCGACGGGATGATCGCTGCGATCGCCATCGTCAATCAGGGACGGGTCGCAAGCCGCAACACCCGGGAGCGCGGGGTCGGGTCTAGCGTTGTAGTGGAGCGCGGGGTCGGGTCTAGCGTTGTAGCATTGGCACGCCTGAATTTGCCGCCATTCGATGATGCTACGAACCCGGGCCCGACCTGCGGTGCGCTCGCTTGGGGCTCCGATTCGACCACACATGCTCCGCAATGCGGTGTTTCCAGCTCGCGTCGACGCCGCTTGGGGCTGCATGCCTGATCGCTATCATGCTCAAGCCGCCACGCTGAACTTGAGGCTCAACATGTCGTCCCCAGGATCGAGCGAACTTCTCGCGCAAGCCCATGCGCTTTCCGAGACGCTCGCTACTCGCGAGGGCGATGCGCGGTGGGCGGTCATTTCGGTGCTTCACGACCGGCGGGAGCCGTTGGTCTTCGACACGTGTTCGCGTTGGGCGGTGAGTCGCCACGCTTTCGAACGCGTGTTGCAGAGCGAAGATGTGGGCAGCCTGGAGGTCGAGGCGGCTCGCGATCTTGCATCGCCCGAGTTGCTCGATGCGCTTGAGTCGCTGCGCTCGTGGTGGGATGTGGATAGCGCCCTGCTTGAGGAGGCAACCGCGCGAAGCAGGGCGTAGCGGCCGTTTGAAGCAGGCTCGCTGCTCGCTGACGGTGACGCGACAGCATTACCACCCCTGCGTCTTCCATCCTTACGAGCAAAAACGCCGCGCGTCCCTGCGCGGCATTCCGTGCGTGACCGCACCCATCGTCAGCAGGCATCCACCGTGAAGTTGGCATCCGGATCGAGGTGACTGAACGGCGGCGAGTCGAGCGAGCGTCCTGCCACGGCGTGACCGCCTTCGCGTACGAACCAGTAGGCGCGGGCGTTGTCGAGGTTGCCCATGATGATCAGGTTGCCGGGGGTGGTGATGTAGTCGCCGATGCCGATGCCTTCGTCGGTGATCGGGTCGTCGCTGCCCGCCGCTGCCTTGCCGATCATGCCGCCGATCAGGGCGCCGATCAGTGCGGCCACTGCTACCACGATGGCGGCGATGATCAGCACCACCAGCAGGCACAGCAGATAGAACGGTCCGGATGCGACGCAACCGATCGCGGCGCCGATCGCCACGGCGGCGATGATGCCGCCGATGCCGGCAACGGCGGCGCCCACGATCGCGCCGACGCCGGCGCCGCAGACTTCCTCGCTGTGGAAGATCGCGCTGAGGATCGGCGAGCGTTCCGGGTCGTCGTTGCACACCACGGTGGCGCCGCCGTTGGCGACCAGATCCCAGTAATTGCACTTCACCACCACGTCGATGCGTGGATGGTTGGCGGCGAACGGAAACACCCACTCGCTCCAGTCGTCGAACGAAGGGAACACTTCCTCGATCACTCCGGCGGAGCAGGCGTCCAGACCCTTCGGCTCTTCGACGCAGTTCTTGTAGTAGAACACGCTGATGACGATCATCACGGTGACGTAGGCTGCGACGGCGCCAAGCCAGACGCCTACGGATGTGGTGATGCCGAGCAAGCTGAAGGACTGCGAGAGAAAGGCGATGACTTCGCCGGCCTTGGTGATCACGGTGACGACACCGGAGCCGATCGAGATCAGCAACAGGATCAATCCCCACAGGTCGGAGAAGGTGGTTGCGGTGGAGGCGCTGCCGACGCCGCAGGCCGGTTTGGTATTGGACATGACTCAGCCCTCCTTGGCGCGACGCGCGGGTTGGCGGCAGTAGCGGCACAGCAGGCGGCCGACGAGCAGGCCGACCAGCATGCCGATCAGGAAGAACAGATACGGTTGCGCGCTGAGGTTGCACAGGTAGATGGTGAGCACGCAGGTCAACAGTGAGTTGATCAGCAGCGGCCCGGCAACCGAGGACGGTGCGTAACGCAGCGGCCCGCTCAGCAGCGCGAACAGCGCGACCCAGCAGAACAACGCCAGCACCAGCGCGATGTACAGCCACAGCGGATACGCGACCGGGGTGAATGCCTTGCCCATCAGCCATACGATGCAGAACATGAAGCCGGCGAGCGCGCCGATCAGCATGCCGTTGAGTTCGCACGGCGTGAGCCGGCTGGTGAAGGGGCGGGTGATGGCGATCATGGCGCGGATGAGGGCATTCATGAGTCGACCCTCACCAGCAAAGTGACGCCGCCGAGCAGCTTGCCGCTGCTGCTGTAGCCCACCACGGTCGCATCCTTGAGGATGAATCCGCCTGCGGGCGGCACGATGGCGGCGGGCACGTTCACGCTCAGCGTCGCGACGATCTGTTCGTGCGGCGCGAACACGCGCGACGCCGGCGACACCGTCGCGCCGATGTCGTTGGCGAGCACCGCCAGCGTGATGGTGTCGGTCGCTGCCGAAGGGTTGCGCACCGCGAACGACATCGTCGGCGTGCGCCCGACCTGTGACGTGCGCACGCCGTGGATCGCCTGGTAGCCGAGATTGTTGCTGGCGTCCTTGTCGTGCGGATGGCTGATGCTGACCTCGATCGAGACGTCGTTGCCGAGTTCCCGCAGGGCGGCGCTGGTAGGGAAAGTAATCAGCTTGGCGTCCGGCGCCAGCCCGAGATTGACCATCTGATCGCCGAGCGAGGTGAAGCTCGTACCGATGCCGAACGGCGCCCAGCGCATCTGCACCAGCACGTTGACCGCGCTGGAGTCGCTGGATTGATTGTGGATACGCGCTTCGATCGCATCCATGAAACGCCAGTCGTCCCACCAGTTGGTTTGAACGTCGGGGCTTTCCCAACTCGTCGGCTGGCCCAGCGCGAGCCGCTGCGGCTGGCTGTAGATGGCTGGGTCGGGGCGCTTGGGCGGTGTATCGGTGCTGATGCAACAGCACGATGATCGCTTGCGTCGTTGCTTCCATTCGCACCCGCGTTCGTTGCTGGGGAAGTGGGTGACTGCCGCGATGTTCCGATCCGACATGACGTTTCTCCGTTCCGGGATTCGAAATCCCCGCGTGCGAGGTGCGCGCCATTCGAACAACGCCAAACTGCGTTGCGAACGGTCAGTCGGCTGCGTCGGCGGTCCGGGTGGAGATGGTTGCCAGTGAAACAATTGCCAAACGGTGATCTGCACGCTTGGTCTTCAGGCCGATCATTGTTGCGGCCGCGCTTCGGTCAGCACGAGTGTCGTCGGTTCACGCGGAGTACCCTCCCGCGCCTGCGGGAGGGTGTTCAGAGCGCGCCGCGTCGAACCTCGCGACGCGGCGCGTTGCAACCGTGCTTGCTTACAACCCGTTCGGCGTCGGCACCGCCTGGATGTGCCAGGCGTTGGTGAGGCCGGTGCGTTCGATGGTGGAGCCACCGGGCGCATCGCCCACTTCGGGTGCGTTGGCGGCGCCGGTTTCGTCGATCAGGCCGTTGGTGTTGGTGACGCCGTAGACCACGGCGTCGACCGGCACGATGTTGGCCTTGACTTGAGTGCAGCGGAAGTTGAACAGGGCTACGCCGTCGGCATCGGTGCCGCTGTTCTGCAGGTCGGGCGTGAGGTCGAAGACCTGGTCGAACACCGGGTTGCCGTTGGAGGCGCTGGAGGTCGGGCCGCCCACCACGAAGGTGCCGCCGGCCGGGATGCTGCCGGCGAGTTGGGTCAGGCCGTTGGTCCAGTCGAGGCCGCCGCTGCCCAGGCACATGTCGGCGAGGTTGATCGCCGTGGCGGTGGTGTTGTGGATCTCGATCCACTCGAGGCCGCCGTCGGCGCCGCTGGGGTCGTACATCACTTCGGTCAGCAACACGGCGCCCTTGGGCACGGTGTAGGCGGTGCCGGCGATGCGCTTGCCGGGCGAGTAGCGGGCTCCGCCGGAGCCGACGGCCACCATGTGTTTCACGAACGGTGCGTTCGAGTAGTCGGGGGCGCGCACCAGCGATTGGTCGAAGTTGCCCTCGTTGCCGTACACCACCGCCTGCACCACGGCGCCCAGGTTGTCCTTGAGGGTCACCGTTTCACCGGTGTTGTTGAGCGACAGGCCGCCGCTGCCGGTGACGAACACCAGACCATTGGCCTTGGCGTTGCCGAAAGCGCCCACCGGGGTGCCGCCGCCGAACACCACGGCCGCTTCGCGCGGCGGGATCACGCTGCCGGCGGGGAAGGTGAAGCGCACCTGGATGGCGTCGCTCAGGGTGTAGCCGGACACGTCGGCCGGGATGAAGCCGGTGTTGACGATCTCGACGAACTCGTCGGTGGTGGCGTTGCGCACGCCGTCGCCGTTGGCGTCGCCCAGAATCGTGCCTTCGGGATCGGCATGGATTTCCGAGATCAGCACCGCCGGGTGGTTGACCTCGGCGGAGATGAAGTCGGTGCGCTCGCGCGGCAGCAGTTGATAACCGGAGTTCAGCGGCACCCAGGAATCGAACTGGCTGGCGACGCCGATGATGTCGAAGGTCTGGGTCGGCGTGTTGGCGCCGGGGATGTTGGTGTCTTCGTCGATGCGGATGGTCATGGTCGACACGCCGCCGTCATCGCTGACGATCACATCGCCGGCTCCGCTTTCGGGGATGGCGCCGGAGACCACGCTCACGCCGTTGATGCGGACCAGGCGGCCTTCGAGCGCTTCGCCGATCTGCGCCACCGTCACCACCTGTGGCGCTGGCGCGCTGCCGGCACCGATGCGGGTATAGCCGTAGTTGCCCCAGGCTTCGGACAGCGACACCTCGGCCTGGCCGCCAAACTGTTCGATCTCGCCGACGAACTGCGCCACGTCGCCGCGCGCCAGCGGCAGCAGCGTGGGGACGAATACCTGCACGCCGCCGCTGGCATCCTGCACGTAGCTTTGCGTCACGAAGGGATGGAACACGCCCGGTTCGGCGGTGATGTTGCCTTGCACGCGCACGCCGTAGGTCTTCGGCACCATCACGCCGGAGGCGTCGTTGAGGCGCAGATTGGCCACCGGAGTGACGCCGGAGAAGTAGCCTTGTGCCGCCGACAACTCGGTCTGTGCCGAGCTGTCGGTGGCGGCCACGCGCAGCCGTACGCGGGTACCGTCGGGCTGCGCCGGGATGGTGCCGGTCCAGGTGACGCCGTTGGAAAAGCTCATCGGAATCGGCGTCTGCTCGACGCCGTCGAGGCTGTAGCGGATCTGCACCGTCACCGCGTCTTCGACGTCGGCCTCGATCGCCACGCCCTCGCTGGCGAACGGCACCAGCGGCGTGCGCGCCACGCGGCGCAGCGCGGGCGGGAAATCGCCGATGAGCTTCGGGCCGCCATCGGCCGGGAACGCCGTGGCCGGAATGCCGCAGGCGTGGATGCGGTAGCTGTTGCCGTCGGAAAGCAGAGCAATGGTGCCCGGCAGGCCGATCACCGTGCTCACGTCGTCGCAGTCGGCAATGCCGGTGGCGAGACTGTCATCGGAGAGTGCATCGGTGGGGTTGCCGGCGTTCTGCTGATAGACCTGCGGGGTGCCGCCTGCGGTATCGGGGGTGCCGAGGAAACGGCTCACCACCACTGCGCGCGGATGTCCGAAACCGTTGGTGACCGAGTTCTGGAGGATGCCGACTTCCGCCTTCAGGTCGTTGAGGAACGGCGCAATGGAACTGGTCTCGCTGCCGTGGTGGTTGAAGGTATAGACGTCCATGTCGCCCACCTGCGGGCCGACCACGGACTCGACGTCGGAGACGCCCTTCTCGATGTTGCCGGTCAGGTCGCCGCCGATCCACACATCGACGTCGCCGTAGCGCACCACGGCGCTGACCACGGCCGAGTTCTCGAACTGGCTGGAGGTGGTGACGTCGACGGTGGGAGCACCGCAGACCTCGCCGTTGATGGTTTCGAAGCGCACCGTGACGCCACCGCCGAGGTCCAAGGTGGTGCAGGGCGTGACGGTGGTGCGGTTGTGCTGGCTGGCACCGAACGCATAGTCCGAATACGCGAAGGTGAACGGCACGCCATTGAACTCGCCGCGATCGTAGGCGATCGCCGTCGGCGGCATCGGCACGTACTGGAATACGTTTTCCAGACGGCCGATGTGGTCTTCGTCGTAATGGGTCGCCATCACGTAGTCGAGGCTGGTGACGATGCCGGCATCGATCAGGTCGTTGATCAGGTCTTCGGGGCCTTCGTCGGTGGACTTGATGCCGGTGCCGCCGTCGATCAGCAGCGCGTGGCCGGTGGGCGAGACCACCAGCGTGGAGCTGCCTTGTTCGATGTCGGGATAGTAGATGCGCATCAGCGGTGCGGCGTTGGCGGCAAGGGGCAATGCGGCGGATAGGGCGGCGGCGAGCGCCAACGTGCGCAATCGCTGCCTGTCTGGCGTGGCGAACATAGGGATGGCTCCTTGATTCGGGAGGTATAGAGAAAGCGTGTTGTACACGCACGATGTTGCGTTAGCGCGAATCGGGATCTGCCATGTGTCGCGCGAGCCGGCCCCGTCCAGGAGGCGGAACAGGATTTTTAGCACAGCGCCGCGCGTGGCGTCTGTGGCTGCGCGCACGCGGTGCGACGCCGATTGCGGCAACGCGGTGCATGCAGACGACGAACCATCGGGCGGTCGCCTCAGCAAACGCTCGAGACGGCATGGACTTTCCTTGTCAATTCAATGGCGAACGGGACTCCAGCTTGCGCTGGATTGACGCCATGGAAGCGTGATGCGGCCAACGCGACGGAGTTGGGGTTAGGGGGCGACGCCCGCGCCCGTTACAATGGCCGGATGATCTCCTTTCGAAACTTCGCGCTGCGCCGCGGCCAGCGCCAATTGCTGTCGGCCGTCGATCTCACCCTGTACGCCGGTTGGCGGGTCGGGGTGATCGGTCGCAATGGTTGCGGCAAGTCGTCCTTGTTTGCGGCGGTGCAGGGCGAGGTGGAGCCCGATACCGGCGATCTCGATCTGCCGAGCAAGCTGCGCATCGCCAGCGTGGCGCAGGAAACGCCGTCGTTGCCCGATGCCGCGATCGATTTCGTGATCGGCGGCGATACCGAGCTGGCGGCGGTGATCCGCGCCGAGGCGGCGGCGATGGACGCCGAGGACTACGACGCGGTGGCGGCGGCGCATCAGCGCCTGGCCGAGATCAACGGCTACGACGCCGAAGCACGCGCCGGCCGGCTGCTGCATGGCCTGGGCTTTGCCGCCAGCACGCACCGCATGCCGGTGTCGGCGTTCTCCGGCGGCTGGCGCGTGCGCCTGAATCTGGCGCGCGCGCTGATGACGCCATCGGACCTGCTGCTGCTCGACGAGCCCACCAACCACCTCGACCTCGACGCCGTGCTGTGGCTGGAACAGTGGCTGCTGAAATACCCCGGCACCTTGCTGGTGATCTCGCACGACCGCGAATTCCTCGACGGCATCAGCACCCACACCCTGCATCTGCATGAGGGCAAGGCCAAGCTCTACACCGGCGACTACACCAGCTTCGAGCGTCAGCGCGCCGAACATCTGCGCCTGCAGCAGATCGCCTTCGAGAAGGAGCAGGTGGAGCGCGAGCATCTGCAGAAGTTCATCGACCGCTTCAAGGCCAAGGCCAGCAAGGCCAAGCAGGCGCAATCGCGCATGAAGCGTCTGGCCAAGCTGGCCGGCACCGAGGCGGTGCGCGCCGAGCGCTCGCTGCACATTGCCTTCGGCGAGCCGGTGAAGCTGCCGTTCGCGCTGTTGCGGTTGAACGGCGTCGATGCGGGCTATCGCGCCAACGCCGTACACGAGGACCGCGATGAGGAATTGCCGGTCGAGCACGAACACACCGCCAGCGGCGATACCGTGATCCTGCATGAGGTCGGCTTCGGCCTGGAAGCTGGCGATCGCATCGGCCTGCTCGGACCCAACGGCGCCGGCAAATCGACCCTGGTGAAGACGCTGGTGGGCGAGCTGGCGCCGCTGCGCGGCGAGCGTCTGGC
>JANRIF010000110.1:0-1998 GCA_033765245.1 Lysobacteraceae bacterium | reverse complement strand
TGGCCGCGTGCGGTGACGTGCAGCTTCGAGCCAGCGTTCCTGCGGGTGCCGCAGGAAGCGCTGATCTCGACCATGGAAGCCAACCAGAAATTCTTCCCGGTGCTCGACGATGCCGGTCGCATCACCGCGCACTTCATCGGCATCGCCAACATCGAATCGCGCGACGAAACGCAGGTGCGCCAGGGCTACGAGCGGGTGATCCGGCCGCGCTTCGCCGATGCCGCGTTCTTCTTCGACGAGGATCGCAAGCAGGGGCTGGCGGCGATGAATGCCGGGCTGGCGAGCGTCACCTATCAGCAGAAGCTGGGCAGCTATGCCGACAAGGTGGCGCGCGTGGCCGCGCTGGCCGAAGCGGTTGCGGCGCAGGTCGGCGTGGATCCAGCGCTGGCGCGACGCGCCGCCGAATTGGCCAAGGCCGATCTGCAATCGCGGCTGGTCAACGAGTTCCCGGAATTGCAGGGCATCGCGGGACGCTACTACGCTGCCGCTGCGGGCGAACCGGCCGAGGTCGCCGCCGCCATCGACGAGGCCTACCAGCCGCGCTTCGGCGGCGATGCGATCGCGCCTTCGAAACTGGGGCAGGTGCTGGCGATTGCCGAGCGACTGGATACGCTGGCCGGTGGTTTTGCCGCAGGGCTCAAGCCGACGGGCAACAAGGATCCGTTTGCGCTGCGGCGTAATGCGCTGGGGCTGGCGCGGACGGTTATCGAGGGTGGGTTCGACTTGCATCTGCCCGAGCTTCTCGACCAGGCGCTCGTTGCCGCCAAAACGCCGAATACGGCGCCAACTGCACAAGAACATGAACACGGGGCCGGCCCCGCTCGGATTGATATTCGCGCCTTTGGGGGAGGAATTGGGCGGCAAAATTTCGAGGAGTGGAATCGTCTGCTTGAGATGGATGTCGGCGATCTCTATGGCTTCATCCTCGACCGCCTCCGCAACTACTACGCCGACCAGGGTGTGCCGGTCACCCAATTTGAAGCGGTGGCGAGCCTGCGCCCGGCCTCGCTGCTCGACTTCGAACGCCGCCTCAAGGCCATCGGCGAATTCGTGAAGCTGCCCGAGGCCGAGGCACTGGCCGCCGCCAACAAGCGCATCGGCAACATCCTGAAGAAGACCGCGGAAGAGATTCCCGAGCACGTCGAGCGCTCGCGCCTGCGCGAGCCGGCCGAGATCGCGCTGGCCGAGTCTGTGGAGGCGGCGATCCGCGAAACCGACGCGGCGCTGGCCGCGCACGACTACATGGCGGTGCTGTCGCGCCTCGCCTGGCTGCGCCAGCCGGTGGATGCGTTCTTCGACTCGGTGATGGTGATGGCCGAGGATGAGGCCTTGCGCGAGAACCGTCTGGCCCTGCTCAAGCGCCTGCATGCGCGCTTCGTGGCAGTGGCGGACATTGCGCAACTGGCGTCCGGTTAAGACGTACGGGCGCGAGTCGACTGCACAGCCCACCGCGTCGCAAAGCGGTATCGTTGGCGCAATGAATGACGCATCGCGCCGCATTCGTCTGTCGATCGCCCTGGCTCTGTGGCTGGGCGCCGTCGCTGGCGTAGCGGCGCAGGATGCGACGCCCTCGCGCGGCCTCGGCGCGGTCCGCTTCGAAGGCATCGACCGCGCGCTGGCCGACCAGCTCAGACCGGCACTGTCGCTGACGCGGCTGAACAAGAACCAGCGCGAGAAAATCAGCGAGGCACGCCTGGGCTTCCTGCTGCGCCGTACCGAGGCGGAGGCGCGACGCGCGCTGCAGCCACTCGGTTACTACAGCGCGCAGATTGCGGTGACCACCCAGGTGCGGGACGGCCGCAGCGAGGTGTTGGTGCGGATCGATCCGGGCGCGTCGGTGCGTGTCGGCACGTTGGTGCTCGGCATCGACGGCGCGGCCGAATCCGATCGCGCCGTGCAGCGCGCGCTGGGCCGTTTCCGGCCTGGCGTCGGCGCGCTGTTCCGCGACGCCGAGTACGAAAGCGGCAAGCGCGCGATCGACCGCGTACTGGCCGAACG
>JANRIF010000109.1:0-1971 GCA_033765245.1 Lysobacteraceae bacterium | reverse complement strand
TGGCCGCGTGCGGTGACGTGCAGCTTCGAGCCAGCGTTCCTGCGGGTGCCGCAGGAAGCGCTGATCTCGACCATGGAAGCCAACCAGAAATTCTTCCCGGTGCTCGACGATGCCGGTCGCATCACCGCGCACTTCATCGGCGTCGCCAACATCGAATCGCGCGACGAAGCGCAGGTGCGCCAGGGCTACGAGCGCGTGATCCGCCCGCGCTTCGCCGATGCCGCGTTCTTCTTCGACGAGGATCGCAAGCAGGGGCTGGAGGCGATGAATGCCGGGCTGGCGAGCGTCACCTATCAGCAGAAGCTGGGCAGCTATGCCGACAAGGTGGCGCGCGTGGCCGCGCTGGCCGAAGCGGTTGCGACGCAGGTCGGCGTGGATCCGGCACTGGCGCGACGCGCCGCCGAACTCGCCAAGGCCGATCTGCAATCGCGGCTGGTCAACGAGTTCCCGGAATTGCAGGGCATCGCCGGACGCTACTACGCTGCCGCTGCGGGCGAACCGGCCGAGGTCGCCGCCGCCATCGACGAGGCCTACCAGCCGCGCTTCGGCGGCGATGCCATTGCGCCGTCGAAGCTGGGACAGGTGCTGGCGATTGCCGAGCGACTGGATACGCTGGCCGGTGGCTTTGCCGCAGGGCTCAAGCCGACGGGCAACAAGGATCCGTTTGCGCTGCGGCGCAATGCGTTGGGGTTGGCGCGGACGATCATTGAAGGCGGCATCGAGTTGGAGCTGAATGAAGTCTCCGATCTCTTGTGGCGGCTGATCGATGAGTCACTTGAAACCGCCGCTATCGAACGCAATCGACGCGAGCGCCCCGCTGGATCGATGGCATTCATCGCCCATGGCACCGGCTTTGGTCCCTCGCAACAGCGAATGGTCGAGCTGATCGACTTCATCCTCGACCGCCTCCGCAACTACTACGCCGACCAAGGCGTTCCCGCCGCCCACTTCGAAGCCGTGGCGAGCCTGCGCCCCGCCTCGCTGCTCGACTTCGAACGCCGCCTCAAGGCCATCGGCGAATTCGTGAAGCTGCCCGAGGCCGAGGCGCTGGCCGCCGCGAACAAGCGTATCGGCAACATCCTGAAGAAGGCCGAGGACGAGATCCCCGAGCACGTCGAGCGCTCGCGCCTGCGCGAGCCGGCCGAGATCGCGCTGCACGAATCAGTGGAAGCGGCGATCCGCGAAACCGACGCCGCGCTGGCCGCGCACGACTACGTGGCGGTGCTGTCGCGCCTCGCCTGGCTGCGCCAGCCGGTGGATGCGTTCTTCGACTCGGTGATGGTGATGGCCGAGGACGAGGCCTTGCGCGAGAACCGCCTGGCCCTGCTCAAGCGCCTGCATGCGCGCTTCGTGGCAGTGGCGGACATTGCGCAACTGGCGTCCGGTTAAGACGTACGGGCGCGAGTCGACTGCACAGCCCGCCGCGTCGCAAAGCGGTATCGTTGGCGCAATGAATGACGCATCGCGCCGCATTCGTCTGTCGATCGCCCTGGCTCTGTGGCTGGGCGCGGTCGCTGGCGTGGCGGCGCAGGATGCGACGCCCTCGCGCGGCCTCGGCGCGGTCCGCTTCGAAGGCATCGACCGCGCGCTGGCCGACCAGCTCAGACTGGCACTGTCGCTGACGCGGTTGAACAAGAGCCAGCGCGAGAAGATCAGCGAGGCGCGCCTGGGCTTCCTGCTGCGCCGTACCGAGGCGGAGGCGCGACGCGCGCTGCAGCCACTCGGTTACTACAGCGCGCAGATTGCGGTGACTACGCAGGTGCGGGACGGCCGCAGCGAAGTGTTGGTGCGGATCGATCCGGGCGCGTCGGTGCGTGTCGGCACGTTGGCGCTCGGCATCGACGGCGCGGCCGAATCCGATCGCGCCGTGCAGCGCGCGCTGGGCCGTTTCCGGCCTGGCGTCGGCGCGCTGTTCCGCGACGCCGAGTACGAAAGCGGCAAGCGCGCGATCGACCGCGTACTGGCCGAACG
>JANRIF010000086.1:0-6269 GCA_033765245.1 Lysobacteraceae bacterium | reverse complement strand
CGCCTGGCCCGGCGTGGCGTCGGCCGCCAGCTCCATCAACCCCGACGCATCGGCGTCCAGACCCAACTCCTTGGCGGAGCACAACATGCCGTTGGACGCCACGCCGCGCAGCTTGGCCGGCTTGATGACGATGCCGCCCGGCAAGACCGCGCCGACCGTCGCCAGCGGCGCGACCAGTCCGGGGCGCGCATTGGGCGCGCCGCAGACGATCTGCAGCGGCTCGCCGCCTCCAGCGTCGACCGTGCAAACCTGCAAACGATCGGCTTCGGGATGGCGCTCGCAATGAACGATCCGCGCCACCACCACACCGTCCAGGCCCTCGCCCAGCCGAGTCATCTCCTCGACTTCCAGCCCGATCGCCGTCAACCGCTCCGCCAACGCCTCGGGCGTAGCATCGAAGGCAACATGTTCACGCAGCCAGCTTGCGGGGAATTTCATCGCGGGGTGTCCGGTGGGGTGAAGGTGGTGTGTGGTGTTCGGAGAAGCCGGGACTGGGGACTTAGAGAAGCCGGGACTAGGGACTCGGGACTGGGGACTCGGATAGGCAACGGCAAAAGCTCAAAGCAAAAGTTCGCAAGCTTGTCGTCCCGAGTCCCGAGTCCCGAGTCCCGAGTCCCGAGTCCCGAGTCCCGAGTCCCGAGTCCCGAGTCCCGAGTCCCGAGTCCCGAGTCCCGGCTTCATCGAGTCCCGAGTCCCGTGATCCCCTACTCCTCGCCCCCGCCATACAACGCCTTGCGCGGGGCGCCGCTGAGTTCGGCGGCGAGGCGGGCGGCTTTGGCGGGCGGGAGGTGTTCGGCGAGACGGGCGTACAGGCGACGGCCTTCGAGGGTGCGCGCGGCGAGGTCGTCTTCGACTCCGGCGATCATCAGCACGAACTCGCCGCGCCGCTGGTCGGGGTCGGATTGCACGCGCGTGCGCACGTCTTGCAGGGTGCCGGTCAACACGGTCTCGAACAATTTGGTCAGCTCGCGCGCCAGCGCCGCCGGACGTTCGCCGCCGAACACCGTCACGCAATCGTCCAGGGTCTCGCTGATGCGGTGTGCGCTCTCGTAGCACACCAGCGTGCGTGCCTCGCTCGCCAATACCGCCAGACGCTCGCGCCGCGCCGCACCCTTGGCGGGCAGAAAGCCTTCAAAACAGAAGCGGTCGCAGGGCAACCCGCTCACCGCCAGCGCGGCCAGCAAGGCGCTCGCGCCCGGCACCGGGCTCACCGTCAACCCGGCCTCGCGCGCGGCCCGCACCAGCCGGAAGCCGGGATCGCTCAGCAAGGGCGTGCCGGCATCCGATACCAGCGCCATGCGCTCGCCTGCCTGCATTCGCGTCACCAACGCCGCTGCCTGCGCCGCCTCGTTGTGCTCGTGCAGCGCCTGCAGCGGACGCTCGATCCCGAAGTGCGCCAGCAACTGGCGTGTGTGCCGGGTGTCCTCAGCGCAGATCAGGTCGACCGCACGCAGCGTCTCCAACGCGCGCGCGCTGATGTCGCCGAGATTGCCGATCGGCGTCGACACCACATACAAACCGCCTGCTTTCATGCCCAGCGCGCTCCGGAATATGTCCACCCCAGCGTGGGGCTGCGTTCTTGAAAGCACTTATCGTTGGGCGGGCGATCCACCGCGCGGATAAGTTCCAAACGACATGCAATGCCGCACTTGAACGGTGACGCCACGCGCCCGCGCCGGATCGCCATGCGACACGGCGGGTCGGTGCAGTAGGATAGTCGCGATCGACGCGGGCGTATCGTCCGTCGCAGGAATCCGGCTCATGAATCATGCGCTGCACGCGCTGTGCCTGTCGCTGCTGCTGAACGGCTGCGCCACCACCACCTCGTACCCACCGGCGGCGGCGCCGGCCGCCGAAGCGCTGCTGTCCGAGCAACGCTATGCCGAAGCCGCGCAAGCCTTCAGCGATGCCGCCACCGGCGAGGCGCGCGGCCGCGACGGGCTGCGGCTGCGCGCGGCCGAGGCGTGGCTTGCGGCCGGCGATACCGAGGCGGCACGTGGCGCGCTGGCACAAGTGACGTCGCGCACGCTGGCGCCGGCCGACAACGCCCGCCGCGCCTTGGTACTGGCCGAGCTGGCACTGCACGACGGCGATGCCGAAGCGGCATTGACGCAACTGACGCCCAGCGGGCAAGCGTTGCCACCGGCGCTGGTGCTGCAGCGACAGCGGCTGCGCGCGCAAGCGCTGGAGCGCACCGGCGCCGCGTTCGCGGCAGCGCGGGAACTGGCCGCGATCGATCGCCTGGTGCCGGCGGCCGAGCGCAGCGCCAACCGCGTTCGCATCGCCGATCTGCTGACCGGCGTCGATAGCGATTCGCTGCGCACTCAGGGCGCGATGTTGCCGAGCGACGACGCGCTGCGCCCGTTCGTCAACCGCGCTCTGAACGTGCGCGGCCTGTCGTCGCTGCCGCGTCGCGCCGGCGCGCCCGACGCGGCGCTCGACACAGCGCGTCTGCTCGCTGCCGATGGCTATCGCCCGGTGCAACGGCTGGCCTTGCTGCTGCCGCTCAGCGGCCCGCTTGCTGGGGCCGGACGCGCGGTGCTCGACGGCGTGCTGGCGGCGCACTTCCAGGAATCGCGCGCACGTCCGCAATTGCTGCTGTACGACAGCCAGGGCACCACCGAAGGCGTCGAGAGCGCCTACACCCAGGCCGAGGCCGCCGGCGCCGAGCGGGTGCTGGGCCCGCTCGATCGCGATTCGGTGGCCGCGTTGTTCGCGCGCGAACGGCCGACGTTGCCGATACTCGCGCTCAACCGCGGCACCGTGCCGCCGCCGCCCGGCAGTGTCAGCTTCACGCTAGCGCCGGAGGACGACGCCGTGGCCGCCGCCGAACGCATGATCGACAAGGGCCTGCTGCGCGCGCTGGTGGTCGGCACCGCCGACGAGCAGAGCCGCCGCGCGGTCGACGCCTTCGTGCAGCACTACACGCAACGCGGCGGCGAAGTGCTGGCGCGTGCGCAGGTGCCGGAGTCCGAACCCAACTACGGGCCCATGCTCAAGCCATTGTTCGGCGCGGCCGGTGGCGGCCCCGGCGCCGACGACAAGGTGCTGCTCGCCGGCAACCACGACGCCGTGTTCATCGCCCTCAAGGCGCCGCAGGCGCGGCTGCTGGTGCCGCAACTGGCGGCGTCCGGATTCGACCAGCGCCCGATCTTCGCCACCGCGCTGATCGTGTCGGGCAGTGGCGACCTGCGACTGGACCGCGAACTGGAAGGCATCGAGTTTCCGGAATTCCCGTGGCTGCTTGGCGCCACCGATGCCCTGCCCGAATCCGAGCGCCTGGCCCACACGCTGCCCAGCGCGCGCGGCAGTTCGGCGCGCCTGTTCGGCTTCGGTGCCGACGGCTACCGCTTGAGTGCCTACATCGAGCAATTGCAGCGCAACCCGGGCGCCTGGTTGGCCGGAGCCACCGGCATGTTGCGCGTGGACGGCTTCGGCAACGTGTTGCGGCAGCCGGCTTGGGCCACGTTCAGCGGCGGGCGCATGCGCGCGGTGCCGGAAGCGGCGCTGGAAAGCCAACCGGCGATTCCGGATGCGCAAGCCCCCTGACACCGCCGCGATCGGCGCGGCCGGCGAGGATGCCGCGCAGGCGCATTTGTTGGCGCACGGGCTCAAACCGTTGGCGCGCAACGTGCGCTATCGCTTCGGCGAGATCGACCTGATCGCGCGCGACGGCAGCACCGTGGTGTTCGTGGAAGTGCGCCAGCGCCGCAACGACGCCTTCGGCGGCGCTGCGGTCTCGGTGGATCGCCGCAAATGCGCGCGGATCGCGCGTGCCGCCAGCGCCTGGTTGGCGGGGCAGCCTGCACTCGCCCAGTTGCCGTGCCGATTCGACGTGATCGCGCTATCGGGCGAACGCGATGCCGCGCGGATCGACTGGATCCGCAACGCCTTCACCCTGGACGACCTGCGCTGATGAGCAGTGCGCAACCCACCCTGCCCGAAGCCCTACGCAAGCGTCTCGCGCAGGCATTCGATGCGGAGGCGTTGCTGCTGTCGCCGGCACAGCGCCTGAGTTACGGCTACGACAACTCGCGCGAACAGGCGATGCCGGCTGCCGTGGTACTGCCGCACGAAACCGCACAAGTGCTCGAACTGGTGCGCGCCTGTCGCGCGCACGGGATGCCGATCGTCGCACGCGGACGCGGCACCAACACCACTGGCGCCAGCGTGCCGGTGCACGGCGGCGTGGTGGTGAGTTTCGAGCGCATGAACCGGCTGCTCGCGCTCACGCCCGAAGATCGCCTGGCCGTGGCGGAACCCGGCCTGCTCAACGGCGAGCTGCAACGCGCCGCCGCCGCGCACGCGCTGTTCTGGGCGCCCGACCCCACCAGCGCCGCCTACAGCAGCATCGGCGGCAACCTCGCCTGCAACGCCGGCGGCCCGCGCGCGGTGAAGTACGGCGCCTGCCGCGACAACGTACTCGGCCTCGCCGCCGTCACCGGCGCGGGCGAGTTGATCCGCTGCGGCGGCACCACCAGCAAGGCGGCGGCCGGCTACGACTTCACCCGCTTCATCGTCGGCTCCGAAGGTACGCTCGCGCTGATCGTCGAAGCCACGCTGGCACTGCGCCCACTGCCCAGCGCCCGGCGCGCGCTACGCGCCCTGTACGTCGATGTCGAATCCGCCGCCGCTGCGGTGGCGCGGCTGATGGCACAACCGCATACCCCGTCGATGCTGGAATTCATGGACGGCCAATGCGTGCGCTTGGCGCGCGACGTCGGCGGCGCCGACATTCCCGCTGCCGGTGCCTTGCTGATGATCGAAGCCGATGGCGACGAACGCACCGTGGATGTCGCGGTCGAAGCGCTCGAACGCGCCGCCCGCGGCCCCGGCCTGATCGCACTCGACACCGCCCCCGACGAAGCCGCGCGCGAAGCGCTGTGGTCCGCGCGCAAAGCGCTCTCGCCTTCGCTGCGATCCATCGCCCCCGGCAAGATCAACGAAGACGTGGTGGTGCCGGTCAGCCGCATTCCCGCACTGGTCGCCGGCATCAAAGCGCTCGCCAGCGAATTCGACCTCACCATCGTCAACTTCGGCCATGTCGGCAACGGCAACCTGCACGTCAACATCCTCTACGACCCCGCCGACGCCGCCCAAAACGCCCGCGCCCATGCCGTATTGCCACACGTGTTCGAACTCGCCCTGCGCCTCGGCGGCACCCTCTCCGGCGAACACGGCATCGGCCTCGGCAAACGCGAATTCATGCCCCGCGCCCACAGCCCCGAAACCCTCGCGTTGATGCACGCCGTCAAGGCGCAATTCGATCCGGATGGGATTCTCAACCCGGGGAAGTTGTTGCCGGGGTGAGGTCAACGCACACCTGTCGCGCGCCGCGATGACATGTAACGTCAACTTGACATTGCCGCCATGCGATGTAAAGTACACAGTACATTTTGTCTGCTTGGGAAGACCTCATGACTTCACCATCGTTGCGCTTGCTGGGCCTGCTGGTGGTTGCCCTGCTTGCCCTGTGGCTGTTGCTGGCGGGTGGCGATCGCGTGCTTGGCCTGGATACCGGCAAGCTCGGCTTCGCCGCGCTGGTCACTCTCGCGTGGGGTTCGTTGTACGCGGTGTATCGACTGCCGCGCGGCGAGGCGGATGCTGCGATCGCGCCTGGCGAATGGCAGGCGTGGATCGGGCTGGTGTTCATGGCGCAGTTGCTGGCGTATCTGCTGCTGAAATCGGACGTGCTGATCCACGCGCCGGTGTTGCACAACGTGCAGGCGCGCACGGTGGGCAATCATGTGGTGATGTTGTTTGTGGCGTGGCTGGTGATCTCGCAATTGATGAAGGCGCGTTGGCAAGACAAGGTCCAGGAAGACGAGCGGGATCGCGAAATCGCGCGCGTTGCGGCGAGTTGGAGCAGCGGCGCACTGACGTTCTGCGTGATCGGCGTGGCAGTGACACTGGGGCTGTCGCCTGCCGAAAAAATGGCCTGGGCGACACCGCCGGCAATCGCGCACATGCTGGTGTACGCGCTGTTGTGGGCCGGCCTGATCTCGCACGCGGCGGCGGCGATCCAATACTGGCGCGACCGCCATTGAGCCGCGCATGAGCAGCATGCCGATTGCCAACACCATCCGCCGCCTGCGTTTCGACCACGGCGAACTGACCCAAGAAGAACTCGCGCGCCGTTGCGGCGTCACCCGCCAGACCATCATTTCGCTCGAAGCGGGCAAATACACGCCCTCGCTGGAACTCGCGTTCCGCATCGCGCGCGCCTTTGGCGTAGGCGTGGAAGCGGTGTTCCAGTGGAAAGAGCCAGC
>JANRIF010000085.1:0-2525 GCA_033765245.1 Lysobacteraceae bacterium | reverse complement strand
CGCCTGGCCCGGCGTGGCGTCGGCCGCCAGCTCCATCAACCCCGACGCATCGGCGTCCAGACCCAACTCCTTGGCGGAGCACAACATGCCGTTGGACGCCACGCCGCGCAGCTTGGCCGGCTTGATGACGATGCCGCCCGGTAACACTGCACCGACCGTAGCCAGCGGCGCGACCAGACCGGGGCGCGCATTGGGCGCGCCGCAGACGATCTGCAGCGGCTCGCCGCCTCCGGCGTCGACCGTGCACACCTGCAAACGATCGGCTTCGGGATGGCGCTCGCAATGAACGATCCGCGCCACCACCACACCATCCAGGCCCTCGCCCAGCCGAGTCATCTCCTCGACTTCCAGCCCGATCGCCGTCAACCGCTCCGCCAACGCCTCGGGCGTAGCGTCGAAGGCAACATGTTCACGCAGCCAGCTTGCGGGGAATTTCATTTGAATTTTCCTGACTGTTCGATGATGCGACGTCGACTAAGCAAGAACTGTCCGCCAAGGTCGCAAAGTGCGCAAAGGAAGCCAAATACAAGGTGAAGTGGTACCCACGTACGGGTTACGGCATGCAGCACTGATGCCCAAGCAACAATAGCTCTGCACCCTGATGCGACGACAACAATCCTTCGCGCTTTTTTGCGTCCATTGGCGTCCTTTGCGGACCAACCGCTCTCCGCGAAAGTTGCCCACACAGGGAGCGGGCCACCGCTCCGCTCAAGCAAACTGCCGCAAGAACCTCAGATCATTCTCGAAGAACGCGCGCAGATCGTTGACGCCGTAGCGCAGCATCGCGAAGCGTTCGATGCCGATGCCGAAGGCGAAGCCGCTGTAGCGTTCGGGGTCGATGCCGCAATGACGCAACACGTTCGGATGCACCATGCCGCAGCCCAACACTTCGAGCCAACGCGCACTGCCGTCCGGCTGCTCCCAACGGATGTCCACTTCGGCTGAGGGTTCGGTGAAGGGGAAATAGCTGGGACGGAAGCGCATCGAAAAATCGCGCTCGAAGAAGGCGTCGACGAACTGCTTGAGGGTGCCCTTGAGGTCGGCAAAGCTCGAGGTTTCGTCGATCAGCAACCCTTCCATCTGATGGAACATCGGCGAATGGGTCTGATCGGAGTCGCTGCGGTAGACCTTGCCGATCGCGATCATGCGAAACGGCGGCTTGCGCTCGCGCATGTAGCGCACCTGCACCGGCGAGGTGTGGGTGCGCAACAGCCGGCCATCGGGGAAATAAAAGGTGTCGTGCATCGCCCGCGCTGGGTGGTGCGGCGGAAAGTTGAGCGCTTCGAAGTTGTGCCAGTCGTCCTCGATCTCGGGACCATCGGCCAGTTCGTAGCCCATGCGCGCAAAGATCTCGGCGATGCGTTCGCTGGTGCGCGTCACCGGATGCAGGTTGCCGCGCTCGCTGGCGCGGCCCGGCAGGCTGACGTCCACCCGCTCGCGAGCCAGCCGCTCGGCCAGGGCCTGTTGTTCGAGGTGTTCGCGACGGGTGGCGATGCGCTCGCTCAACACGTCCTTGGCGCGGTTGACGGCTTCGCCCGCCGCCTTGCGCTGGTCGGCCGGCAATGCACCCAACTGTTTGAGCAGGCCGGTGACGCTGCCTTGCTTGCCCAGCAGTTGCACGCGCAGCCCTTCCAGGGCGTCGATACTGTCGGCCGCTTCGATCCGGGCGGCGGCGGACTCGGTGAGTGACGCGATGTCGCTCATGACTGTTCTCGATCCGGGGTCGTTCTGGTGCGCGCAAAAACGCACCGCCAAAAACGCGCATGGGGAAGGACTTTCGCCCTTCCCCACGCTTCGGCGGCAAGCGCCGATGATGCCGCGCAATGTCGCCACCGCGCCGATTCCGGCAGCGGTGGCGGGAGGGTTTGCGTTACGCCGCGAGCGCGCCCTTGGCCTTCTCGGCCAACTGCCCGAACGCCGCGATGTCGTTCACCGCGATGTCCGAGAGCACCTTGCGATCGAGCGTGATGCCGGCCTTCTTCAGCCCGTTCATGAAGCGGCTGTAGCTCAGCCCATACATGCGCGCACCGGCGTTGATGCGCACGATCCACAGGCTGCGGAACTGGCGCTTGCGCTGCTTGCGGCCGATGTAGGCGTATTGCTGGGCGCGGGTGACCGCCTGCTTGGCAACGCGGAACACCTTGCGGCGGGCGTTGTAGTAGCCCTTCGCCAGCTTGAGGATTTTCTTGTGGCGACGACGCGCCGTTACACCACGTTTGACTCGTGCCATGGTTCAGTCCTCCTCAGAGATAGGGCAGCATGCGGTCCAGGCGACCAGCGTCCTCGGCACGAACGTGGTTCGTCTGCCGCAGGTTGCGCTTACGCTTGGTGGCCTTCTTGGTGAGGATGTGGCTGCGATTGGCGTGGCCGCACTTGTACTTGCCGGAAGCGGTCTTCCGGAAGCGCTTGGCAGCGGCCCGATTGGTCTTGATCTTGGGCATGGGAAGTCCTTGTTGATTGCGAATACTGGCCTGGGCGGCGGCCGTGGCCGCGCTTTCCATCCTGCCCTTGCCGGTTGTCAGGTC
>JANRIF010000065.1:0-3843 GCA_033765245.1 Lysobacteraceae bacterium | reverse complement strand
TTCAACCCCGGAAACCCCAGCTTCTCGCGCTGCGCGTAATACGCCTGCGCCACCGCGCGCGACAGCGTGCGCACGCGCAGGATGTAGCGCTGGCGCTCGGTGACGGAGATCGCGCGGCGCGCGTCGAGCAGGTTGAAACTGTGGCTGGCCTTGCACACCTGATCGTAGGCCGGCAGCGGCAGGCCCTTTTCCACCAGCGCCAGCGCCTCGCGCTCGCAGGCGTCGAAGCGGTGGAACAGCTCGGCCACGTCGGCGTGTTCGAAGTTGTAGGTGCTCTGCTCGACCTCGTTCTGGTGATAGACGTCGCGATAGGTCACCACGCCTTGCGGGCCGTGGGTCCAGACGATGTCGAACACGTTGTCGACGTTCTGCAGGTACATGCACAGGCGTTCGAGCCCGTAGGTGATCTCGCCCAGCACCGGTTTGCATTCGATGCCGCCGGCCTGCTGGAAGTAAGTGAACTGGGTGACTTCCATGCCGTTGAGCCAGACTTCCCAGCCCAGACCCCAGGCGCCCAGCGTCGGCGATTCCCAGTTGTCCTCGACCAGACGCAGATCGTGCACTTCCGGATCGATGCCGAGCGCCTTGAGCGAGTTGAAGTAGCGCTCGACGATGTCGTCGGGGCTGGGCTTCATCACCACCTGGTACTGGTAGTAGCGCTGCAGGCGATTGGGGTTTTCGCCGTAGCGGCCATCGGTGGGGCGGCGGCAGGGTTGCACGTAGGCGGCATTCCACGGCTCGGGGCCGAGTGCGCGCAGGAACGTGGCGGGATGAAAGGTACCGGCGCCGACTTCCAGATCGAGCGGCTGGATCAGCGCGCAGCCTTGCTCGTCCCAATACTGGTTGAGCCGGGAAATCAGTTGCTGGAAGGTGGGAGCGGACATGGCGGGTGTCGAGGTCGCAATGGCCGGCTAGTATAACGGGGCGAATGGCCGCCACTGCGGCCGTCGCCTACCGGAGACTTGTGCGCATGAACGATTCCATCCGCCGCGTGCCCACAGCCCGTGGCCTTGCCTGGGTGACGCAAGCGCTGGACGTCGCCGGGCG
Organism: Lysobacteraceae bacterium; assembly: GCA_033765245.1. GTDB lineage: Bacteria > Pseudomonadota > Gammaproteobacteria > Xanthomonadales > Xanthomonadaceae. The sequence continues at coordinate 2,796 of JANRIF010000065.1, read as the reverse complement.
TCGGCCCGGGCTGGTGCTCAGCGCGATGCTGCTGGGCGCGTTCGCGTTCATGGTGGCGCTGACAGTGATGCTGATGGCGAGCTTCCTGATCGGGGTGAGCGGCCACGTCGACCCCACCGGCAACGTCGCCACCGAGGCGGGCCGGCACGCGATGATGATGGCGTTGATTCCGGCCGTGCTGGTCACGGTGTTCGTGTCGCCGCTGTTGTACGCCGGTTGGCTGCACGTGCTGCGCGAGGTCGATGCCGGGCGCCCGGTGGGCCTGTCGGCGGTGTTCGTCGGGCTCACCGGCGGCCGCGCGCTGCCGCTCGCCAGCATCGGGCTGGTGCAGTTGGCGGCGATGGCGCTGAATCTGCTGGCCTCGCACCTGCTGGGCGGCGAGCGCTACGTGGCCGCCTACATGGATTACATGTCTTCGCTGGCGTCCGGCACCCTGGTGCCGCCACCGGTGCCGGAGCAGGCGGCGCTGCTGCTCGTGGCGAGCCTGGCGATCGGGTTCTTCGGTTTCACCGCGCAGGTGTACGCGGTGCCGCAGGTGTTGTTCCAGGGTCGGCGTCCGCTGCCGGCGGTGCTGGCCGCGCTGCGCGCCAGCGCGATCAATATGCTGCCGTTGACGGTGGCGGGCGTGGTGATGCTGATCGGGCTGATTGCCGGCACGCTGATGCTGGCGCTGGTCGGTGCGCTGCTGGTGTTTCTGGCCGGGGCGGTCGCCAAGCTGCTGGGCAGCCTGGTGGGCATGTTGATTGCGCTGTTCGCGATGGCGCTGGTGTTGGCGCTGTTGTTCGGTGGCATCTACCTGTCGTGGCGCGACATGTTCGGTGATGCCGAGGAGGCGCGCGTAGCGCCGCAGATGCAGGCGGAGCTGTAGCGCGGGAATTCTTGCGCGGTTGCGCCCGGTAGCGAATCAACTACTCGGTGGCTTCGGCATCGTTTTTTTTGCCGCGCGCCAGCGCGCCGGCGGCGACGATGCCGACTTCGTACAGGATCGTCATCGGGATCGCCAGCATCAACTGCGATAGCGCGTCGGGCGGTGTGATGATGGCGGCGACGACGAAGATGCCGACCACCACGTAGCCACGCCATTCGCGTAGTTGCGCCGTCGTCACCAGTCCCAACGCGACCAGTGCCAGTACCGCGACCGGCATTTCGAACGCCAACCCGGCGGAGACAAATATGATCAGAACGAAATCGAGGTACTGACTGATGTCGGTCATCATCGACACGCCTTCGGGGGCAGTCGCGGTGAGGAAGGCGAACATCGCCGGCATCATCACGAAGTAGGCGAACGCACAGCCGACATAGAACAGCACCACGGCCGAAACCAGGATCGGGCGGGCGACGCGCCGTTCGTGCTTGAACAGTCCCGGCGCCACGAACGCCCAGATCTGATACAGGATGTATGGCATCGCCACCATCAGCGCCAGGAAAAAGGTAAGCTTGATCGGCGCGAAGAACGGGCTGGCGACGTCAATCGCCACCAGATGGCCGCCGGCGGGCAGCTTGGCCAGCAGCGGATCGGCGAGCAGGCGATACCAGCGATTGGCGAACGGAACCAGCGCGATGAAGGCCAGGATGAGCGCGAACACCGCGCGCATCAGGCGATCGCGCAGTTCGATCAGATGGGAAATCAGGCTGTCGCCATCGTCGGCCAGTCGGCTCATGCGGGTGGGGTCGTCTGCTGGTCGGCGGCGGAGTGAGCCGCGGGAGGCGCGAGCGGCGAAGCGCCGGAGGTGGGCGGCATTTCGGGCGGCAATGCGGCGGCGTCACGAGCGGCGCGAGTGGCTTCGTTCATGCTCAGGTAGGTCTCGCGCGACACTGCCTCCAACTCCTGCGTCGGCTCGGCGAGGGTGCGGCGCAGTTCATCGGTAGCCAGCTCGCGTTCGAGTTCGGATTTGACCGAATACCACTGCGCCCGGGCGCGCCGTACCCACAATCCGGCAAAACGCGCGGCCTTGGGCAGGCGCTCCGGGCCCAGCACCAGCAGCGCAATCACCGCAACGACCAGCAATTCGCTGAACCCTACCCCGAACATCGCGGTCGCTCGCTCAAGAAGTCATCAATGGCCGGACTTCTCGTCCTGACGTTCGGTAGTTGTGGGCGCGCCGGACTTGGATTGATCGGCGAGGCGTTCCGCCGGCTTGTCGTCAGCATCCTTCATGCCTTTCTTGAAGCCCTTGATGGCTTCGCCAAGGTCGGAGCCGATGTTGCGCAGGCGCTTGGTTCCGAACACGACCAGCACGATGACCAGGATGAGCAAAAGATGGGTGGGACTGAACGCGCCCATGACGTTTCTCCAAATGGGATCACAGCCGACCGAGCATAACGCAGTTGCTGTTACGGCGTCAGTGACTGGTGTATTCCTCAAGGCGGTCGCGGAAGTCCACCATCGGGTTGCTGGGGGCATTGACCCGGCCCTCGAAGATCGCGCGCGGGGTGGTGTTGCGGCCGTAGCTGGCCTCGTTGGCCTTGTCGTCGATCGACAGCACCGCGCCGTCCAGCGCCACCCCGGCAAACAACCCGCGCGAACGCGACCAGGAATAGATCTCGGCCTTGAGCTGGCCGTCGGTGGCCGCCTGCGCGGTGCGTCCGACTGGGCCCGCCGCCACCGCGGCATCGGCGCCGAGGGTGAACTTGCCGTTGACGATGCCATCGACTCCGCGCCGGGTGCGGAACACCAGCACCACGTCGGTGCTGGTCACCCCGAACTGGAAGCCGAAGCTGCCGCCGGCAATGCTGATGAAACTGGGATTGCTCCAGGTGCCGTCGGCCTGCCGCACCGAAACCAGGCCGCGCCCG
>JANRIF010000062.1:0-11317 GCA_033765245.1 Lysobacteraceae bacterium | reverse complement strand
TGGCAACAGGTGTCGGTTGGCGATCGGGTGCGGGCCGAATTGGCGGCGGGTAAGTTGCTGTTGCAGGTGCTCGAACGCAGCGGCGACACCGACGCAACAACGGGCGACTAACCGATAACGTGGTGCCGATGCGGGCGGTGCCGGAGCCGCGTGCGGATTGACTGGCGGGCGATGCGGGACATCCGTCGTGTGCGAGCGCACTCCCACAACGGCGTGACGCCATGCTCTTGTGGGAGGCAACTGCGCCTCGGACCGGCAACACTGCCGGTCCGGGCGCCGTTTGCAGCGACTACTGGATGTCAGCCGCGATCCGCACGAACCACTCGCCGCCGGTAAAGCCGAACGGCGACGACAGCGGCCGGGTGGCGCCGAGGAAGCTCAGCGTGCCGTTGGTCTCGCGATCCGGCAGGTTGTCGAAGATGTTGTTGGCGCCGACAGTGACGCGCACGCGATCATCGAACAGCGGGTAGGTCACCGCCACGTCGAACAGCCATTCCGAGCCGAAGCTGGCGCGCTCGCCGAAAGTGGAGTCCTCCCAACCGCCGTAGCGATTGGCGCGCAGCAGCACGTCCAATCCCACCGGCGCGCGATAGTCGACGCTGAACACCGAGCGGTGGTGCGGCAACTGGTTTTCAAGATCGAATATGCGTTCGGCATCGATGGTACCCGGATCGAAACGGTCGACCTTCTGGTCGTTGTAGCTGTGCCGTGCATCGAGCACCAGATCGCCGCTCGCGCCCAGGTCGACCTTCCAGTTGGCCACCACGTCGACACCCTGCACGGTGCTGTCGAAGGCATTGCTGAAGAACGACAGCGAGCCGAGCAGTTCAGCGTTGGGCACACCCGCGTCGATCAGCGCCTGCTGCTCGGGCGAACCGGGCAGGATGATGAAATTGGACAGCGCGACGCGGTTGTTGATGTCGATGTTGTAGTAGTCGACGGTTACGCTGAAGGTGTCGGTGGGAGTCAGCACGATGCCGCCGGAGAAGCTGGTCGAGTGCTCCGGGCGCAGCGGCTGGGCGCCCAGCGCAATCGCCGCCGGGTTGTTGACCGGGAACGTGCCCAGCGGCACCAACACGCCGTTAGCGTTGGCGGTGGTGGTGACGTCGAGCGTGTTGATCTGCCCCGGTGTAGGCGCGCGGAAACCGGTGTTGACGGTGCTGCGCAGTGCCACCTGGGGCGTGATCTCGTAACGTGCCGACAGTTTCCAGTCGATCTGGTTGGCGTACTGCGCGGAGTCCTCGACGCGACCGGAGGCGCCGACGCTGAAGTCCTCGCTCAGCTTGGTTTCCAGGTCGAGGTAAGCGCCCCAACTGTTGCGGCCGAAGGTGCCAGCGGAGATCGGCGAGTCGCCCTGGAAACCATCGGAGCCGACGCCGAACAGGGCTGCGGTGGGGCCGCTCGCGAACGAGGCGGGATCGCCGATGCCGACGGCATAGATTTCACGCCGCCACTCGCCGCCGAAGGCGATGTTGAGCGGTGCCGCGAACATTCCCGTTTCCAGCGGGTACACGAAATCGGCATTGACGCCGCGCTCGCGCTGCTCCAACTTGCCCGGCTTGAAATTGAGCGGGCTGTTGATGCCGAGGCTGGGGTTGATCGAGTTGACCAGGCTGTAAATGATCTGGTTCTGGCCGTAGCGGCCGCTGATGTCCCAGCGCAGCCCGGAGGCCAGTTCGCCGCGCGCACCAACCACGCCTTCGTAATCCTGGATGTCGGCGCCGAAAGTTGGGGTGTAGCCGCCCGGGAACAGCGCGAAGATCGGGTTCAAGGCAACGAAGCCCGACGGACTGGCGGCGTTGGCGGTGAGGAAGTCGGCCGGATTCTGGCCCGAAGCGATGATCGAATCGATCAGCGACTGCGCCACCGGGTCGGGCAGACCATCCTGGTTTGCATCCACCATCAAGGTGCCACGCGGGCTGACGCCCGGCACGCCCACCGGCGTGCGATAGAAGAAGCTGGATTCGAATTCTTCATCGGCATAGCTGCCGAAGCCGTAGACGCTGGTCGATTCGTTGATCGGAATCTCGGCGTTGACGAAAGTGCGCACGCCCTTGCCGTCCGGGTCGCCCCAGCGCTGCCCGAGGCCCTTGAACGGAACCTGATCGATACCCACCGCCGCACCCACTGCCGCGGCATCCGGGCGCGCGCTGCCGCGCGAGGTGTGATTGGTGTCGAAGTATTCCGCAGTGGCGTTGAAGAAGCCGTCCTGACCCAGCGGCAGACCCAGGTTGATCGAGCTCTGGAACTTGTCGCCATCGCCCTCGTAGGTGGAGCCATACTGGCTGTTGATGGTCACGCCTTCGGCGTTGTCGTTGAGGATGATGTTGATGACGCCTGCGATGGCGTCCGAACCGTATTGCGCCGAGGAGCCGTCGCGCAACACTTCGACGCGCTGCACGCCGGCTGCCGGGATCAGGCTGAAATCGACTGCCTGCGCACCCTGGTTGACGGTGCCGAAGGGATCGGCCTGCAGATTCACCAGTGCCGAGCGATGGCGGCGCTTGCCGTTGACCAGCACCAGGGTTTCGTCCGGCGGCAGGTTGCGCAGGTTGGCCGGGCGGATGAACGCCGTGCCGTCAGCGATCGGGAAGCGCTGGGTGTTGAACGAGGGCACGATGTTGGCCAACTGGTCGGTGAAGTCGACCGATGCCTGGCGCTCCAGATCGACCGGACGCAACACGTCGACCGGCGAGATCGAATCGGTGGGCGAGCGCCCCTGCACACGGGTGCCGGTAACGATCACCATATCCAGTTGCGCCGCGTTGGCGGCATCGTCAGCAGGCGCGGCGCCTGTCTCGGCGGCCGGCTCCTGCGCCAACGCCGACCAGCTCATGCCGGCACACAGTACGGCGATCGCGGCCGACAACGGATAGGGACGCAGCATCGGTCGCTGATTCTTGCGGGTCATGACGGTTCCTCGAATGTAAGTAAGAGTGCTTGTGTTAAACGATTGTTAACAGACCACGGAGAACGGCGTGCTGTCAAGGGCGTTCGAGGTGCGCGCGTACCGGAGATCAGGCATGTCGTCCACCGTGCGCTCCGCGCTACTCCCGCATCGCCAAGGCGGCCGCAACCCCGGCCGCCCCGTTCGCGCGTTAGCTGCTCACAGCACCTTGAAAAACCGACCGAATCCGGCCTCACCATCGCTTCAGCGCGGTCGATTCACCACAAATCCAACGGGCTGCCAGACCCGCAATGCCGTCACTGCGACGGGCACGCTACACTGCTGCCGATGCTGCTCGACGCCACCGACGAAGAATTGATGAGGGCCTACGGCGACGGCGACGCCGCCGCGTTCGAGACGCTGTATGGCCGGCATCGCGGCGGTTTGTTCCGATTCTTGTTGCGGCAGGTGCGCGACCAGGCCACCGCCGAGGAGCTGTTTCAGGATGTTTGGCACAACGTGATCAACGCCCGCGGCCGCTATCAGGCGCAGGCCCGCTTCAGCACCTGGCTGTACACGGTGGCGCACAACCGCCTGAACGATCATTGGCGCGCGCGCCGGCACCGCCCCGACCCGCCCGCCGATGCCGACGAACGGGTGCAGGCGGTGCAAGACCCGCAAACACCCGAGCGCGAACTGTCCGCCTTCGAACAACGCCGCCGTCTGCAACGCGCACTGGAGGACCTGCCGCCGGAACAGCGCGAGGTGCTGCTGCTGCGGCTGGAGCAGGAATTGTCGCTGGAAGAAATCGCCAGCATCACCGGCAGCGGCCGCGAGACGGTGAAATCGCGGTTGCGCTACGCGATGGACAAGCTACGTGCGAGGTTGCAGCCATGAGCGACCGTCGTCTCAACGAACCGCTGGCCCCCGACGAGGCCGAACTGGCACAACGCCTGCACGTCTTGCCGGGTGGCGCGCCCTCGGCGCACGTGGACGCCGCGATCCTGGCCGCCGCGCGGGTGCCGCGCCCGAAGGCACCGCGCTCGCTGTGGTGGCTGGCGCTGAGCAGCGCCGCTTCATTGGTGTTGGTGATTGGCCTGGTGTCGCAATGGAACCGGACGCTGCCGCCGGCCGTGGAAGCGCCACCCCGTGCGCAATCGCCCTCCGCTCCCGCCGCACCCGAGCCGGCCGCACAGGAAGTTCCGGCAGCGTCCGATCCTGTCCCCGCGCCAGTCGCCGACACCCCACAACCCGCACGCGCCGAGCCGTCTGCCGAGCCGCTGACCGAAATCACCGTGTCTGGCACCCGCTTGACCGCCGAAGCCGCAGCGGGAAGTGCCGCGGACAAGGCGCGGGAAACGCCACCCCAGCCCGCAGCAACCGAGGCGCCCGCACCGATGGCAATGTCGGCCCCGGCGCCAGCCGCATCGGCGTTGCCGCAGGACGCCCTGCGCGAGCGCTTGGCCGCACCTGCGGACGCGAGCAACGCATCCGCCGCGGCCGGCGATGCCGAACTCGCCGCCGAGGCCGATGCGATCCGCGCGCTGCTCGCCGATGGCCGTCGCGAGCTGGCGCGACAGCGCCTGCTCGACGTGATCGAACGGCATCCGCAGTGGCCGGTGCCGCCCGATCTGCAGGCGCTGCGCGAATGATCCAAAGCAAGTGCAGGCGCGCGTGTTGACCCTGGCCGAAGCGTTTTCGCATGCGCAGGAAGTCCGCAAAAGCCGCTTCCTGGCGCATGCCGCCCCGGTCGCCGACGAGGCCGAGGCCATGGCGTTCTTCACCCGCGTCGCCGACGCCGGCGCCACCCACAACTGCTGGGCCTGGCGGCTGGGCTTGCGCTACCGTTCGCACGACGATGGCGAGCCCGGCGGTACCGCCGGGCGCCCGATCCTGGCCGCCATCGACGGCCAGGGCCTGGATCAGGTCGCAGTATTGGTGACGCGCTGGTTCGGCGGCATCAAACTCGGCGCCGGCGGTCTGGTGCGCGCCTACGGCGGCACTGCCGCGCAATGCCTGCAACTGGCGCCTCAATCCCGCGTCATTGCGATGCAAACCCTGCACCTGCATTGCGGCTTCGAACACACCGGTGCGATCCATGCCCTGCTGGCGCAACATCAGGCGCAGAAGATCGGCGAGAATTACACGCACGATGGCATCCACATCGAACTCAACGTGCCGGAAAGCCACTGCGCGCCGTTGAGCGCCGCAGTGCGTGACGCCACCCGCGGCCAGGCCCGCTTGCTGCCCCCTACCGATAGCGAGACACCATGAGCCGCGCCGCCCCCGCCAAGACCGACCTGACCTCGTTATTGCGCCTGTGGCCCTACGCCCGCCCCTACCGCATGTTGGTGACCGGCTGGCTGGTGTTTCTGCTGATCGCCTCGGCCTCCGCGCTGGCGCTGCCGGTGATGTTCCGCTTCGTCATCAACGCGATCGGCGCGGACAACGCCGGCTCGCTGAACACGCCGTTCGCGATGCTGTTCCTGGTGGCGCTGGTGGTTGCCGTGGCCACGGCCGGTCGCTTTTTCTGCATCACGGTGTTGGGCGAGCGCGTGGTGGCGGACATCCGCAAGCAGTTGTTCGCGCACTTGATGCACCTGGACATGAGTTTCTTCGAGCGCACCCGCACCGGCGAGATGATCTCGCGGCTGTCCTCGGACACCGAAGTGCTGCGCAGCATGCTCGGCTCCAGCCTGTCGATCGCGGTTCGCAACGTGCTCAATGCGCTGGGATCGGCGGTCATGCTGGCGGTGACCAGCCCGCGCCTGGCGAGCATGGCGTTGATCGGCATCCCGGCGGTGATCGTGCCGATCGCGCTGTTCGGCCGGCGCGTGCGCGAGCAGTCGCGCGCCAGCCAGGATCGTCTGGCGGACGCCAGCGCGCGCGCATCCGAGACGCTCAATGCGATGCACACGGTGCAAAGCTACGCCCGCGAGGACCACGAGAGCGTGCGCTTCGCCGACGCCGCCAACCTCACCTATCGCACCGCACGCCGCCGCATACGCACGCAGGCGTCGATGACGGGAGCGGTGATCGCGCTGATCTTCGGCGCCATCACCGCCGTGTTGTGGCTGGGCGCCAAGGACGTGGTCAACGGCACCATGACGTCCGGTGCGCTGGTGCAATTCCTGCTCTATGCCGTGTTCGGCGCCGGGTCCGTCGGCGCCCTCACCGAAGTGTGGAACGACGTACAGCGCGCCGCCGGCGGCATGACCCGCATCAGCGAATTGCTGGCCGAGCAACCGCGCATCGCGCGCCCGGCCGCGCCATTGCCGCTACCCGCTAGGCTGCGCGGCGAGGTCGAATTCGATGCGCTCACCTTCAGTTACCCCTCGCGTCCGGAAAAGCCGGCACTGCAGGATTTCAGCTTGCACATCCGCGCCGGCGAGACGGTGGCGCTGGTCGGACCGTCCGGCGCCGGCAAGAGCACGGTGTTCCAGATGCTGCTGCGTTTCTTCGATCCGCAGCAGGGCGTGGTGCGAGTGGACGGGCTGGACGTGTGTGCACTCGATCCCGCCGACCTGCGCGCACGCATCGCGCTGGTGCCGCAGGATCCGGTGATTTTCGGCAGCGATGCCATGGAGAACCTGCGCTACGGGCGCCTGGACGCCAGCGATGAGGAAGTGGTCCAGGCCGCGTGCCTGGCCGAAGCCGATTCGTTCATCCAGTCGTTGCCGGAAGGCTATCGCACGTACCTGGGCGAACGCGGCACCCGCCTCTCCGGTGGCCAGCAGCAACGTCTGGCGATCGCCCGCGCGCTGCTCAAGGACGCCCCGATCCTGTTGCTCGACGAAGCCACCAGCGCGCTGGACGCACAAAGCGAACGCGCCATCCAACACGCACTGGACCGCCTGATGCAGGGCCGTACCACCCTGATCATCGCGCACCGCCTGGCGACCGTGCAGCGGGTCGATCGCATCGTGGTGCTCGACCAGGGCCGCATCGTGGCGCAAGGCCGCCACGAGGAGCTGGTGGCACAGGGCGGGCTGTATGCCGAACTGGCGCGCCTGCAGTTCGCAGTCTGATGGCGCCCCGCCGCGGCGGAGTTGCTGACGCGGCGTTAAAAATTCGTCACAATCGCCGGCCAATTCGATCTGCGGCCCGTCCATGAGCCATTGCCTGCGCCGACACCTGCCCTCGCCCTTGCTGACCCTGTTGGCGCTGGGCCTCAGTGTGCCGGCGCTGGCGCAGCAGGACACCACGGCCTGCCGGGCGATCGCCGACGATCAGGCGCGCCTGCGCTGCTACGATCAGGCGACTGCGCCGCGCGCCGAGGCGGCGACCACACCCGAAACGACCGACGCCGCCGCGCCGCCGGCCGCACCCGATGGCCGCGACCACCCGGCCTTCGCGCAACGCAGCCGCAACGGCGAGCCGGGTACGCTGAGCCAACGCTGGGAGCTGGAGCCCGAGGATAAGCTGGGACTGTTCCGGGTCACCGCGTACCGCCCCACCTACGCGCTGTTCGCACGCTACTCCGGCAATCCCAACCGTTCGCCATCCACGCCGGCGCCCGGTCATCAGGTCGCCGCCCCGCTGGATCTCGACGACATCGAATCCAAGTTCCAGCTCAGCTTCAAGACCAAGGCTGCGCAGAACCTGTTCGGCGACAACGGCGACCTGTGGTTCGGCTACACCCAGCAGTCGAGCTGGCAGGTCTACAACAGCATCAATTCCGCGCCGTTTCGCGAGACCAACTACGAGCCGGAAGTATTTCTCACCCTGCGCACCAACGCGCGCTTCCTGGGTTTCGACTGGCGCCTGCTGAACCTGGGCGCGGTGCACCAATCCAACGGCCGCGACCTGCCGCTGTCGCGCAGTTGGAACCGCGTGTACGCGCAAGTCGGGCTGGAGCGCGGCAACCTGTCGCTGTTCGTACGGCCCTGGCTGCGCATCGACGAGCCCAACGCCACCGACGACAATCCCGACATCACCGATTACATGGGCCACGGCGACCTGCTGGCGGTTTATCACCGCGGCGAACACGAGTTTTCCGCATTGACCCGCTACAGCGGCGTCGGCAATCGCGCCACCGTGCAGCTGGACTGGCATTTCCCGCTGCTGGGTGCGCTCAAGGGTTACGTGCAACTGTTCAGCGGCTACGGAGAGACCCTGGTGGACTACAACATCCGCCAGAACACGCTTGGGGTGGGGGTATCGTTGACGCAGTGGCAGTAAACCCGGTGTCGGTATGCGATTGGCCGCCGCACAGGCAATTGCCGGCGCATACCGCATGAGTCGAAATCTGGTCAGGAAAGGCGTATGTCGCTGATCGAATGGAAGGACTACCTTCGTTACCCGCGGGGACGGCGCGAGTTGCTGCTGGCGATGGTCATGATCGTGCTGGCAATGGTGGTGTTTTCCCACTTCGTGGATTTCGTCGAGGCCCGCCCCGGTGCGCGTCTCGACGATCCGGTGCTGCGGCTGACGACGCCGATCGATCTGACCTGGCCGATCTTCCTGCTGGTCTATGGGTCGCTGATCGGCGGCGTCGCCGCATTGCTGCGCCATCCGCAGCGGCTGGTGTTCGCGCTGCAACTCTACGCCCTGATGGTGGTGTCGCGGATCATCGCGATGTATCTCATCCCGCTCGATCCGCCAGCCAACATGATCGCGCTGCGCGACCCGATCGTGGAGTTGTTCGGGACCGGGCACCTGCTGACCCGCGACCTGTTCTTCTCGGGCCATACCGCCACGTTGTTCATCCTGTTTCTGACCGCCAACCGCCGCGTCACCCGGATCGCCTTCATGCTGCTCACGCTGGTGGTCGCCGCCGCGATGCTGCTGCAACACGTGCACTACAGCATCGACGTGCTGGCAGCGTTCTTCTTCACCTACGCCGATTACGCCCTGCTGCGCAAGTTCCGGGTCCGTTTTCCGCCCGCCGGCCAGAGCGGCGTGCGACAGGGTTAGTACTGCGTTCCTGGCGGCGCGCATTCATTTGTGCGTAACAAAGGCGCGCGTAGCAAGTGCTGTCGCGAAGCGAACGAGCCCCAACGCCGTTACTGTGGCGCATGAACATGCTGGGGTTCGCTACGCTCACCACCAGCCTACGCATAACGTAGTGGTCATCAAGAAAATCGCACGACCAACCCAGTGCCCGATACGTTCCAAACAACGCGGAACACTGCGTTAGCGCGCGCGCAGCCAGGAGTGGATGGTCTCGGGCACCTCGCGTTGGGCGCGTCCGGAGACGTAGATGCCGATGTGGCCGCCGCGGAACGACAGCTCGGTGTAGTCCTTGGTGCCCACCAGGTGCCGCAGCGGACGCGAGGCGCTGGGCGGCACCAGGTGGTCCTGCTCGGCAAATACGTTCAACACCGGCACGTCGATGCGGCGCAGATCGATCTCGCGCCCGCCGATCTCCACCCCGCCGTTGACGAAGCCGTTGCCCTGGTAGAACCCCTTGATGAACTCCCGGAAGGCTTCGCCGACCTGATCGGGCGAGTCGAAGATCCAGTTCTCCATGCGCAGAAAGTTCTCGACCTCGCCGACGTCGTCGAGCACGTCCACCAGGCCGACGTATTTCTGCAACAGCAGGCGATACGGCTTGAGCGTGAGGTAGCACCAGTTCATCAGGTCGGCCGGCACGTTGCCGAGCGTATCCACCATCAGATCGACGTCGATGTTGCGGGTCCAGTGCGAAAGCATGTTGTCGTCGGTGTGGAAGTCCACCGGCGTCACCATGGTGATCAGGTTGCGCACTTTCTCCGGATGCAGCGAGGCATAGCACAGCGAGAACGCGCCGCCCTGGCACACCCCGAGCAGATTGATGCGCTCGATGCCGTGGCTGGCGCGCAGGTATTCCACCGCGCCATCGAGGAAGCCGAGCAGGTAGTCCTCCAGGGTGAGATAGCGGTCGCTCAGGTCGGGGTAGCCCCAGTCGATCAGGTAGACGTCTTCGCCGCGCGCCAGCAGCCCCTTCACCAGCGAACGATCATCCTGCAGATCGATCATGTAGGGCCGGTTGACCAGCGCGTAGCAGATCAGGATCGGCACCTTGGCGGTGGCGGCGTGCTCGCCGCGATAGCGATACAAGGTGACCTTGCCGTCCGACCAGACTGCCTGCTTTGCGCTGGCGCCATAGGAGGTATCGCCCACCTGCCGCAGCGTGCCGATCCCGGCGCTGAGCTTGCGCTGCAGGGTTTGCGCTTCCAACGCCAGCGCTTCGGGCGTGATGCGGAGCGGACCGGACATGCTCAGGACTCCTTGCGGCGGCGCGCGGCCGTCTGCGGCTTGCGCGCCGACTTGGCGACGACGCGGCTGCCGCTCCGGCTACCCGCCGCCGCGGGGCGCGGCGTCGCGGCAGCGGGCTTGGCGCGACGCACTGCCGCGGACGGCTTGCGGGGCGTATTCGTCGCACCCGCCTTGGCCGCACCGGCCTTCGCCACGACGCGCTTGCCGGCCGCCTTTTGCGCCGGTCTGGCCGCCGCCTTAGCGGTTGCGGTTGCGGGTGTAGGAACCGGATGTGGGCGTGGCGCCGCGACTTGCGCGCGCAACGTCCTCAGCTCGCGTTCCAACGCATGCAGCTTGCGATGGGTGGCGGTGACTTCGCTGCGCGTCGGCAGCCCGAGCGCGCGGCACAGTTGCTCCAGCTCGCCCTGGCTGGCGGCGCGCAGACGCATTTGGGTGTTGACCATGTCGCCGTAGACTTCGCGAAATTCCGGCGTCATCGCGGTTTGCGCGTAGGCTTCTTCGGCCGCATCGATCCACAGGTCGAAGATCGCGCGCACCGAGGTCAATTGCCGCCCCGGCGCCTCGTGCTCGGCGAGCTTGGATTCGAACAATGCGAACGCCTGCTCGCTGGACTGGCGCAGCAGCGCGTTGTAGCGCGACATCGCCTTTTGATGTTCGAGCTGCGCCTTGAGCAGTCCCTGCCAGCGCGCCTGGTGCTCGCGCGCAAAGCCGAACGCGGGTTGATTCAATGCGCTGGCGGCTTCGCGCTGCATCGCATCCAGCAAGGGCGCCAGCAGCGTTTCGGGGTTCCACCCGGTGCCGGCCTTGCCCAACATCTGCAGCACCCCATCGCCGTCGCCCTGCGTCAGCAACTCGCGCCAGCGCCGGGTGATTTCGGCTGCGCTGAAGCCCTCGCCGTCCGCCGCCGGGGACATTGACTGCAACAGTTGCGCGAACGACTGTACTGGATCGGCCATGCGCGACATCGCGTCTTCCACGCCCGGCGCGCCCTTGGCCAGCGCCATCCAGGCACCCATCGCCTGGCTCCAGTTGTCGCTCAGGTCGCGCGTCCATTGCATGCCCTCGCCCGCCCACCCCGACGCGCCATCGTGCTGCCGCGACCCCGCCATCGTCCATCTCCCGATTCATCGCACGACGCCGCGCGGCGCCTGATCGGGGAATGCTAACACCTGGATTTGACGCGCGGCGCGGCGGCCCGACGCCGGTGCACGATCACTGCGGCAACGCCAG
>JANRIF010000059.1:0-29429 GCA_033765245.1 Lysobacteraceae bacterium | reverse complement strand
GTAAGCGTCCGCCGACCACACCTTCCCGATGAGCATGAACTGCCCAACCCTCGATGCTTTCAAGCGAGGGAGAGGGTGGGATGGTGTGTTCAGAGACGCGACGTTGGCGCTCGCACGTGCGTTCGCAGGTGCGCAGTGGGTTGAGTCAGGCGGTGTATTGCCGAATCTACGGCATTCCGTCGGCGCAGTTCGCGCGCTGGCGGCGGGCGATGTGGGTGGAGCGCTTGGTGCCGCTGATGCTGGTGCCGATGCGGGTCGATGAGTCGAGGGAGTCCTGATGCGTCTTCCTGCGATGTGGTACGTGGCGGTGGCGCCGATCGATCTGCGCTGCGGCGTGGACCGGCTGCTGGTGTGGGTGCGGCAGACGCACGGGGCGGTGTCGGGCTCGGCGGGGTATGTGTTCCGCAATCGGTCGGGTTCGCGGATCAAGCTGTTGCTGATCGATGCGACCGGAGTGTGGTTGTGCGTGCGCCGCTTGCATGCAGGTCACTTTCATTGGCCGCGTGCGGACGAGGGGCTGTGCACGCTGTCGGCCGAGCAGTTCGGCTGGTTGTGCGCGGGTGTGGACTGGATGCGATTGTCGGCTTGCGAGGTGCCCATTCACGCGTTCTGATCGCATACGATGGCGGCATGACGTCCGAACAGCTTGCCGCCATCGACGATGTGGAAACGCTGCGGCAACTGGTGGCGGCGCAGCTCGATACGATCACCCGCAAGCAGCACCACATCGATGCACTGACCGCCGAGATCGCCCGTCTGCGCCGCTTGCACTATGCGGCCCGCACCGAGGCATTGAGTGCGTTGCAGCGCGATCTGTTCGAAGACGCCGTGGCCGAGGATACTGGGGCGGCCGAACATCAGATCGCGCAGATCCCGGTCGAAGCCCGCATGCCGCGTGCGCCGAAATCCAGCCCCCAACGCGAACCGCTGCCGGCGCACCTGCCGCGCGAGACGCGGGTGCACGAGCCGGCCATGTGCACCTGCCCGCACTGTCTTGGCGGATTGACCAAGATCGGCGAGCACGTCAGCGAGAAGCTGGCGGTGAAGCCGCTGGAATTCTATGTCGAGCGCGACGTCTATCCGCAGTACGCCTGTCGGACGTGCGAGACGGTGCTGGCCGAGCCGGTGGCTGCGGCGATCATCGATCGCGGTCAGGCCGCGCCGTCGTTGCTGGCGCAGGTGGTGATCGCCAAGTACACCGATCATCTACCGCTGTACCGGCAGCAGGCGCAGTACCGGCGCGCCGGAATCGAACTGGCGCGCAGCACGCTGGCCGAGTGGGTGGGCGCGGTGGGGATCGCGCTGCAGCCGCTGGTGACGCGATTGCGCGAGTGTCTGCACGCGCAATCGGCCCTGCATGCGGACGAGACGCCGGTGGCCACATTGGACCCGGGCAGCGGCAAGACGCAGCGCAGTTATCTGTTTGCCTACCGATCCACCGCCGGCCCGCCGGTGGTGGTGTTCGACTATGCCCAAAGCCGCAGCGGCAAACACGCTCGGCAGTTTCTCGACGACTGGCGTGGCGCGCTGATGGTGGACGACTACGCCGGCTACAAGGCGCTGTTTGCCGACGGCGTGACGGAGCTGGCGTGTTGGGTGCACGTGCGGCGTAAGTTCGTCGAGGTGGCGCAGCACAGCGACAGTCCGCTGGCGCACGAGGCGGTGCGCCGGATTGCCGAGTTGTACCGGATCGAGAGCGATGCCAAAGACCTCGAACCCGACGCCCGCCGAGCTTACCGGCAAACCCATGCCGGCCCGGTGTTGGCGTCGCTGCACGCCTGGCTGATCGACGTGAGCACCCGGCAACTGGGCGGCAGCGTATTGGCCAAGGCGGTGAATCACGCACTGGGCCGTTGGCCGGCGCTGTTGCGTTATCTCGACGACGGCACGCGCCCGATCGACAACAACCCGATCGAGAATGCGATCCGACCGATCACCCTGGGCCGCAAGAACTGGCTATTCGTCGGCGCCACCCAAGCCGGCCATCGTGCCGCCGCGATCCTGAGTTTGATCGCCACCGCCAAGGCCAACGGCATCGAACCGCATGCCTGGATGAGCGATGTGCTGACCCGACTGCCGACCACCAAGCAGCGCGACATCGACACCCTGCTGCCGATCAAAGGCTGGCAGTCGCTCCGCGACTGACTACCCACACACCGCGCCAGACGTGGGAAGGTGGCGTCGCCGGACGCTTACTATTGTGCTCGACAATATCGAGATCATCGCCCCGCACAACGGCCAGACGGTCACAGAATTCCTTGGGCAGCGTCACTTGGCGCTTCGGGCTCAGAACGGGCATGGGGATCTCTTTACTGTGTGCCTAATGGTAAAGATGCATCCGGCCTTACCGCCGGGTAAGCGGTGATGCTACAAAGCTAGACCCCAAGCCTGCGAACCCCGGTCTGTCCCCTGATCTAACGCACTGCGACGCGTTGGGGGGTTCGGTTTCCAAGATTAAATAAGAGGTCTTGCAGGTACTCGGCGCACATTGCCATAAGCTGCTCATCATCCTTGTAGTAGCTCGGAAGATAAACGCGGTAGTAGACAAAGCGAACAAGTTCGAGAAACTCATGTTTAGGTAACGAGGTTGGCAATATTTTCCCGTCGGCGCCAACGACGAGCAACCGCATCTGACATTCATTGGAGGTTTTTAGATCAGCGGGCATTTCCGGCTGTATATACGACGCATCCAGTTCGCCCGTTGATAACTTACAGGTGCGCGCAAGTTGCCTGAACTTCCTAATGCGTGCCTTCCGCTTCGCAAATTCTGAGCTGTCAATCCCTGGTTCAGAAGGATCGTCCACCTCAAATACAACGTATCGAACACCGCGGCATCTCTTTCGAATGTGTGCTCGGATTGCTCCTGTGAGTGAAAGTGCGGCGTTCAGCGTCGTGAGTCGACTTGATTCGTCGACGCCAAAGTAGGAAATGAAGGCGATTCTATTTCGGGAACAAAAAAGCACCTGTGCGAAACCAACCATTCCATCCGCATGCTTACATGCAAACGTATCATGTGACAGGCCTGCAGATTGCGTGTGCCCCCTGATCCAACGCGTAATTTCGTCCGGATCAATACGACTTCGAGCGTCGATCACGCGCTCATAGATATCCACAAATGAGGCGATATCGCGCTCGTTGTCCTTAGTGATTCGACGCACACGAAACGGCTTACGTACCTTGTTCAGAACTAGCGCGATGCCCTTACCAAAAGCAAGCAAGCCCGCTCCGGCTGTCCCCACCAATGCAAGTTGAGCCTCCACAGAAAGCCCACTTACCCACACCAGAAGAGATTCGAGATCGAGCATGGTCATATCAAAATGACTCAGAAACCCTGGTTGCCTTCGGATGGAGTGGATGGCTACTCATGTATATCGCCTAGCATCGGCCGCACAATCAACTCCTCGACCACCGCCTGACTACTAAGAGACAGGCACACAGCAACTAACTTGCCGATGTCAGACGGATCGAGCAATCGTTTTGGCGGCAGTTGCTCGTTCTCCCACAAGTCGGTAAGTGTGCCACCTGGCGCCAAGAACGTGACGCCGACGTTCGCAGGAATCAGCTCCCTCCGAAGGTTAACAGCGAGGCCACGCAGGGCCCATTTCGCCACTCCATATAGCGCGCCGACAGGATACGGCTCGTATGCCGCTGTTGAGCCAATGAGGATCACTCTGCCCGATTCAGAGGCCTTGAGTTGGGGCAGAAACTGCCGCACCAGGCGATAAGCTGCAAGAAAATCAACTCGCATCGTCTCTTGAAGATCCCGTTCGGGCGCATCGGAAAGAGTGCCCTCAATGAAAATGCCTGCATTAACAACAAGGCAGCCTGGGGTAAAGTTCAATTTTGTGCAGTGAGCTGCAAGAGCCTCAATCGCCTCGCTTTCAGCCACGTCACATGCATGGCTGAATACGAGTCCGGGGTGTTCAGCGTCGAGCTTCCTGGAGGCGTCGCCAATCCGCTTAGAATTGCGGCTCACCAACATAAGCCGATGTCCAGATGCCGCAAGCTCCCGCGCGATGCCGAAGCCGATGCCACGACTTCCACCAGTGATAAGAACATCCATTTCTTTGCTCCGATTAACGAGAACGTCGATCTGAAGAATTCAGGCTCTGAATCCTGGCCGAAATAAACGGCGAAAAGTGCCCGTGATAAGTGCGCTGAATATTTGGTATCCGCCAGTCTCTTCCTGTAATTGTCCCGCGACAGTTAGCAGCAGCACACTGGCACTGCGTCTTCATAACGTATGTCTCATGCCCCACTTCGATCGCATAGTCGAACGTAAGTTCTTCGTTGGCGGCAATCGGCCTTCGTGCGATGAGACGGATTGGTCCGTCAAGCCACAGGTTTGGATCGCAGCTGTGATTCATGTAGTCATCCAAGGACAAGCCTTCATCATTCGGGGCAACAAGACAGTGTGTCTCCGAAAGCCCAATGTTTGAATGAGGAAGCCCAGTTCCGGAAGCGAAGTCCCCATAGGTTACGACAATGCCGCCCCAGACGATGACGAGTTCGCCAGGCTTAATCGCAGTAGCGGTGAAGACACCTTTTCCCTGAAGCGGAGACTCTCGAATTTCTAGTCCCGCGCGGTGCCAAGAATATCGATGTATATCGTAGTCAGCGAGATTCAATGTTATCTCCTTAGCAAGATATATTATATCGTGCGAATTGTGTCAGTATAACCTCAGCGCACTCATGCGGTGATAGCGCCGACGTCTCCACTTTCAGATCGTAGACTATGTCTCTATGGACGCGATGTAACTGAGTCAATGCAAGTCCTGCGGGGCGATCACCTCGCGCCAGTTCTCTGCGCGCCAACTCTTCTCTGGTGCAAGCGACATGCACTCGTAGTAGCGGAGTCTGATCGAGGATGTGGTTCATGGATTGGCGCCAGGTTTCCTCCTGAAGAACGTGATCAACCAGCACTAAGTTCCCAGTTTGAATCATGCCTTCGATGGCTCGATGGAAGCCGAGAACAAGTTTCTCACAGTTTTCATTGACGCCATCGATCGGCTCACAGTCGATGTGGCGAAACGCAATCATTCCGAGAAAAGAATCAAGCTCCAATTGAACGAACGGCAGATCAGACAGTTCAGCTATCGCAGCGGCGATAGAGGATTTTCCGGAGCTGGAGGAGCCGTTAAGGAGGATACCATGGCAAGGTGCAGTTATGATGGGGGAATTTATAGATCAGGCAGGGTGGTGGTCAGAAATTTAATGCAAGTCGATACCAAAGTGGGGGTTGATTTCGTTTGTCGGCGCCGCTGCCAAGAAAAAATCCTGCGCCAAGCAGCAGAATATGATGTGGCGCTGTCCAATTCTAACGCTGAATCTTGTACTGCTGCACGCAGGCTGCCATGTCACGTGGCGCCTGCTTAAAACGTGACCCAATCTGTGACGATACTCGCACCGGTGCAAGCCGCGGGCAAGTGGCACTGCACAGGCTGGTGCGCGACCAGAGTGGGCGAGTTGTGCTGAGTGCGACAACGGCACTCCGCGGATGGCGAATCAGCTTTTGGGCCTCACTCCCCCAACGTCAACAACGAAGCATTCCCCCCCGCCGCCGTGGTGTTGATGGTGAGGGTGCGTTCGGTGGCGAAGCGTAGGAGGTAGTGGGGGCCGCCGGCTTTGGGGCCGGTGCCGGAGAGGCCTTCGCCGCCGAAGGGTTGGACGCCGACGACGGCGCCGATCTGGTTGCGGTTGACGTAGCAGTTGCCGACTTTGGCGCGGCTGGCGATGCGTTGTACGGTGGCGTCGATGCGGCTGTGGACGCCGAGGGTGAGGCCGTAGCCGGTGGCGTTGATGGCGTCGATTACTTTGTCGAGGTCGTCGGCGGCGTAGCGGATGACGTGCAGCACGGGGCCGAAGATTTCGCGCTGGAGTTGGTCGAGCGATTTGAGTTCGTAGGCGCGCGGGGCGAAGAAGCTGCCGTGGGCGGTGCTGTCGTCGAGCTTCACTTGCTTGATCGGTTTGGCTTCGCGGTCCATGCGTTCGGCGTGGGCTTGCAGGATGGCGAGGGCGTCGGCGTCGATCACGGGGCCGACGTCGGTGGACAGCAGGCCGGGGTCGCCGACGCGCAGTTCGTCCATGGCGCCGGCCAGCAGTTCGATCACGCGATCGGCGATGTCGGCCTGCACGAACAGCACGCGCGCGGCGGAGCAGCGTTGTCCGGCGGAGCCGAAGGCGGCGCTGAGGGCGTCCTTGACCAGTTGCTCGGGTAGGGCGGAGGAGTCGGCGATCAGTGCGTTCTGGCCGCCGGTCTCGGCGATCAGCACGGCGATGGCGGCGTCGCGCGCGGCGAGGCTGCGGTTGATCAGGCGCGCGGTGTCGGTGGAGCCGGTGAAAGCGACGCCGGCCACGCGCGGGTCGCGCGTCAGTGCCGCGCCGACAGTTGCGCCGTCGCCGGGGAGGAATTGCAGCACCGCTTCCGGCACGCCGGCTTCGTGCAGCAGCTTCACTGCGGCATGGCCGATGAGGTTGGCCTGTTCGGCCGGCTTGGCGAGCACGCTGTTGCCGGCTGCGAGCGCGGCGGCGACCTGGCCCATGAAGATCGCCAACGGGAAGTTCCAGGGGCTGATGCAGACGAACACGCCGCGCCCGGCCAGGAACAGTTGGTTGCTCTCGCCGGTGGGGCCGGGCAGGGTTTCGGGCTGGCCGAACTGGCGCCGCGCCTGCTGCGCGTAGTAGCGACAGAAATCCACGGCTTCGCGAACTTCGGCGACGGCATCGGGAATGGTCTTGCCGGCTTCGCGCACGCACAGGGCGATGAACTGCGCGATGCGCGCTTCCAGCAGATCGGCGGCGTGTTCGAGGATGGCGGCGCGCGAGGCGGCGGGCAGGCGATCCCATTCGGGTTGCGCGGCCACCGCGTTGCTCAGCGCGCGCTCCACCGTGGCGGTGTCGGCGGCTTGCCATTCGCCGACGGGCTGGCGGCGGTCGCCGGGGTAGGTCACCGAGGTGACTGCGCCGCTCGACTGCGCGCCGGGCACCAGCGGCTGCGCGTGCCAGGGTTGCACGGCGGCGTTGACGTCGCGCGCCAGTTGGGTGAGATCGAGATCGTTGGCGAGATTGACGCCCATGGAATTCTTCCTCTGCGCGCCGTACAGGTCGCGCGGTGCGGGGATTTTCGAATGCGCTTTGCGGGTCTGTGCGGCCACTTCGGCCACCGGGTCGGCGACCAGTTCGGCGGCGCTCATGCGTTCGTCGGTGATGCGGTTGACGAAGCTGGTGTTGGAGCCGTTTTCGAGTAGGCGGCGCACCAGATACGGCAGTAGGTCTTCGTGGCTGCCGACCGGGGCGTACACGCGGCAGGGTGCGTTGAGCTTGTCGGCGGCCACCACGTCGACGTAGAGGTCGGCGCCCATGCCATGCAGGCGCTGGAATTCGTAGTGCGCGCCGCCGCGCCGGCCCAGTTGCGCGGCCATGTGATGCACGGCGGCGATGGTGTGGGCGTTGTGGCTGGCGAACATCGGGTACAGCAGGTCGCCGGCTTCGAGCATGCGCCGCGCGCAGGCCAGATAGCTCACGTCGGTGTTGGCCTTGCGGGTGAACACCGGGTAGCCGGCCAGGCCATCGACCTGGGCGCGCTTGATCTCGGCGTCCCAGTAGGCGCCCTTGACCAGACGCACCGGCATCGGCCGGCCCACCTTGCGCGCCAGCGCCACGATGGCGTCGATCACGAACGGCGCGCGCCGCAGATACGCCTGCACTGCCAAGCCGTAGCCGTTCCAGCCGGCCAGACTGGGATCGGCGTAGACCTCGGCGATCAGGTCGAGGCTCATTTCCAGACGATCGGCTTCTTCGGCATCGATGGTGAAACCGATGCCTTGTTCGCGCGCGAGCTGCGCCAGTTCGAGCACGCGCGGCGTCAGTTCGGCGCGCACGCGGGCGCGCTTGGCGTGCTCGTAACGCGGATGCAGCGCGGACAGCTTCACCGAAATGCTGGGCGCGGCAAACAGGTCGGGGAACGGGCCGCTGGCGCCGATGGCGCGGATCGCCATGCGGTAGCTGTCGAGGTAGCGCGCAGCATCGTGCGCGGTGAGGGCGGCCTCGCCGAGCATGTCGAAGGAATAGCGATAGGCGGCATTTTCGCCCTTGCGCGAGCGCTTGAGCGCGTCCTCGATGGTGCGGCCCATCACGAACTGGTGGCCCATGATGCGCATTGCCTGGCGCACCGCGAGGCGGATCACCGGCTCGCCGGCGCGGCCCACCAGCCGGCGCAGTGCGCCGATCACGTTGCCGCGCGTTTCTTCGGCGAGGTTGACCAGGTGCCCGGTCAGCATCAGGCCCCAGGTGGAGGCGTTGACGAACAGTGAGTCGCTCTGGCCCAGATGCGCGTCCCAGTCGGCCTCGCCGAGTTTGTCGCGGATCAGGCGGTCGGCGGTGCCGGCGTCGGGGATGCGCAGCAGCGCCTCGGCCACGCACATCAGCAGCACGCCTTCCTCGGAGCTGAGGTCGTACTGGCGCATGAAGGCTTCGATCGCGCCTTGTTGCTGGGCGCGGGTGCGCACCGTGCTGACCAGACCTACGGCGGTGGCCTGGATGGCGGCGCGCAGCGGGTCGGGCAGGGTGGCGGCGTGCAGCAGTTCGGCGACGTGTTCATCCTCGTCGCGCAGCCAGGCCTGGGTGATGCGCTGGCGCTGCGGGTCGGAGGGTTGGGGGAGTTCGGGGGAGAGAATCGCAGTCACGTCAGGGGCACAACCGTTTACGCCGACGGCGCAGGTGCGTCAGTGTAGACGCCGCCGCAGGGGTGCGAAAGGCACCACTAGCTCTTGTGGGAGCGCGTTTGCGCGCGGTGGAGGTCGGCGTCCATGTGCGAGCGCTCGGTCGATCGCAAGCTGCTTCATCCAAAGGCAAAAGGTCTCATTTGCGGCGTGCGGTAGCGTACGGGCGGGCGTCGAGTTGCCCGGTCGCGCGTCGCGGGCTGGGCTGCTATCCAGCGGGGGTGTGGCGGTTTTGCTTGCTCCGGGCCGGGCTCGGGGGGTACCATTTTCGGGTTTCCCCGTTGCCTTGGCGGCTTTGGCGCGGGCCCGGCGCCCCGTGGGGGCCGTGGCCGCAAGGCGGCATTCCGGTTGGCCTTGGTGCCGCTTTCGATCGCGGCGGGGATGGGAATTGCGTGTTGTCCGGGCGCTGCGGCATGCGCCACGGGCAGCGATGAAGCATCGTCTTGTTGGGAATTGGGCGGTGCACGGCCCGGGTGGCTGCGCTGGCGGCGGGGAGTCGCTGTGCTGCGCCGCCTGGAACCGGTGGAATTTTTTTTTGGCAATCACACGTCACTTTCTGGGGATCACCCAAATGAAGTCAGGACATTTCATCCGCCTCGGCCTCGGCCTCGCATTGGTCTGCGCGGCGTCGGCCGCGCTGGCGAATCCCGTGCCGATGCAGCTCAACATGGCGCCTGGTGCGACCGAGGTTTCGGCCGACGTCTGGCGGCTGCACAATCTCATCCTGGGCATCTGCGGGGTGATCGGCGTGCTGGTGTTCGGCGCGATGGCAGTTGCGATGTTCCGCTTCCGCAAGTCCAAGGGCGCGGTGCCGGCCACCTGGAGCCACAACACCACCGCCGAAGTCATCTGGACGGTGATCCCGGTGCTGATCCTGCTGGCGATGGCGGTGCCGTCCACTAAGGCGGTGTTCAAGATGTACGACACCCGCGATGCCGAGATGACGGTCAAGGTCACCGGTTACCAGTGGCTCTGGCACTACGAGTACATGGGCGAGGACGTTGCCTTCAGCAGCCGTCTGGATCGCGGTAGCGACCATATCCGCCAGCTCGGCTCGGGCGTGACGCCTTCGCTGGAAAGCACTCCGAACTACCTGCTCGACGTCGACAATCCGCTGGTGCTGCCGGTCGGCACCAAGGTACGTTTCCTGATCACTGCCGACGACGTGATCCATTCCTGGTGGGTGCCGGCGCTGGGTTGGAAGCAGGATGCCATTCCCGGCCTGATCAACGACGCCTGGACTCGCATCGACGAGCCGGGCATCTACCGCGGACAGTGCGCCGAGTTGTGCGGCAAGGATCACGGCTTCATGCCGGTCGTGGTCAAGGCCCTGCCCAAGGCGGAATTCGAGGCCTGGTTGAGCGCCCAGAAGAGCGCCCAGCAGGATGCCGCCCGCACCGCCGTCGTCGCCGCGTCCGCGGCTGACGAAGGCTGATCGAATCTCATCGAGGTAACGCAATCATGGCCACCACCACCCAATACGTCGCCGATCCCGGTCACGAGGCGCACGCCGACCACGCCGACCACAAGCCGCAGGGCTTCTGGGATCGCTGGGTATTCACCACCAATCACAAGGACATCGGCACGCTGTATCTGGTGTTCTCGTTCGTGATGTTCTGCATCGGTGGTGCGATGTCGGGCATCATCCGCGCCGAACTGGCGCAGCCCGGCCTGCAGTTCGTGCAACCCGAGTTCTTCAACCAGATGACCACCGTGCATGCGCTGGTCATGATCTTCGGCGGCGTGATGCCGGCCTTCGTAGGTCTGGCCAACTGGTTGCTGCCGATGATGATCGGCGCGCCGGACATGGCGCTGCCGCGCATGAACAACTGGTCGTTCTGGATCATGCCGTTCGCCTTCACCCTGCTGCTTAGCACGGTGCTGCTGCCGGGCGGCGCCCCTGCCGGCGGCTGGACGCTGTACCCGCCGCTGTCGCTGCAGGGCGGCGCCAACATGTCGTTTGCGATCTTCGCCATCCACCTGATGGGCATCAGCTCGATCATGGGCGCGATCAACATCATCGCGACGGTGCTCAATCTGCGCGCGCCGGGCATGGACCTGCTGAAGATGCCGTTGTTCGTGTGGACCTGGCTGATCACCGCATTCCTGCTGATCGCGGTGATGCCGGTGCTGGCGGGCGCGGTGACCATGCTGCTCACCGACAAGTATTTCGGCACCAGCTTCTTCAACGTCGCCGGCGGCGGCGATCCGGTGATGTTCCAGCACATCTTCTGGTTCTTCGGGCACCCGGAGGTGTACATCATGATCCTGCCCGCGTTCGGCGTGGTGTCGGAGATCATCCCCACCTTCGCGCGCAAGCCGCTGTTCGGCTATCAGGCGATGGTGTACGCCACTGCCTCGATCGCGTTCCTTAGCTTCATCGTGTGGGCGCACCACATGTTCACGGTCGGCATCCCGCTGGGCGGCGAGCTGTTCTTCATGTACGCCACCATGCTGATCGCGGTGCCCACCGGGGTGAAGGTGTTCAACTGGGTCAGCACCATGTGGGGCGGCTCGATGACGTTCGAAACGCCGATGCTGTGGGCGATTTCGTTCGTGATCCTGTTCACCATCGGCGGTTTCTCCGGCCTGATGCTGGCGATCGTGCCGGCCGACTTCCAGTATCACGATACCTATTTCGTGGTGGCGCACTTCCACTACGTGCTGGTGACGGGCGCGCTGTTCGCGATCATCGCGGCGGTGTACTACTGGTGGCCCAAGTGGACCGGTCGCATGTACAGCCAGTTCTGGAGCAAGGTCCACTTCTGGTGGAGCATGGTGTTCGTGAACCTGCTGTTCTTCCCGCAGCACTTCCTCGGTCTGGCCGGCATGCCGCGCCGCATCCCCGACTACAACGTCGCGTTCTCCGACTGGAATCTGGTCAGCTCGATCGGCGCCTTCGGCATGCTGGTGACGCCGATCATGATGGCGGCGGTGCTGTGGCACTCGCTGCGTCACGGCGCCAAGGCCGAGGCGCGCTGCTGGGAGGGGGCGCGTGGTCTGGAGTGGACACTGCCGTCGCCGGCGCCGCACCATACCTTCACCCATCCTCCGGTCATCGCCGCTGGCGACCTGGCGCATGGCGACGTGACGCATTGATCGACGCCGCAACGGAAGCCCGCCAGCCATGACCCATCATCCATCCGCCAATCCGGCGTCCGAGATCGAGGCACGCCGCGCGCGTGCACGGCGCTCGGCGCTGCTGTTGGCGGCGGTCGCGGTGGCGGTCTACCTGGGCTTCATTGTCAGCTCGGTGCTGAGCCCATGAGCGGTGGGACGCGCGCCTCGCTCAAGTCCATCGTGCTGGTGGCGTTGGGATCGTTCGTGTTTGCGTTTTCGCTGGTGCCGTTGTACCGGGTCGCTTGCGAGAAGGTGTTCGGGATCCGCCTGGAGCGCGGTCCCGCGGGCGAACAGCGGCTTGCCGGCAAGCCGGTCGACCTCGACCGGCTGGTGACCGTCCAGTTCGATACCAGCGTCAACTCCAAGCTGCCCTGGCGTTTCAGTGCCGATCGCCTCGAGATGCAGGTGCATCCGGGAGAGCTGATCAGCACCAGCTTCCACGCCACCAATCTGGCCGACACTGCGATCGTCGGTCAGGCGGTTCCCTCGATCGCGCCGGCCGCGGCATCGGCGTTCTTCAGCAAGACGGAGTGCTTCTGCTTCACCCAGCAGACGCTGGCGCCGGGCGAGGAGCGCATGATGCCGGTGCGTTTCATCGTCGATCCGTCGCTGCCGGCGGATGTGACCACGCTGACTTTGTCATATACGTTCTACAACAACGAAATCGCCACCGCCCACCTTGGCTCGCCGCAGGCCACGGGTATCCGGCGCGCGGCACCCTGATCGCACTGGTCCTTTTGGGAAATCGACATGGCCCACACCCACGACGCCACCGCTTATTACGTTCCCCACGGCAGCAAATGGCCGGCGGTGGGAACGATCGGCTTGTTCATCACCATGTTTGGCGCCGCCAACTGGCTCAACGAGATCGCCTGGGGCAGGTCGGTGTTCTTCGTCGGCGTCGCCATCCTGGTGTTCATGCTGTTCGGCTGGTTCGGCTCGGTGATCCGCGAGTCGGTCGGCGGCTTCTACAACAAGCAGGTGGACACCTCGTTCCGCATGGGCATGATGTGGTTTATCTTCTCCGAGGTGATGTTCTTCGCGGCGTTTTTCGGCGCGCTGTTCTACGCGCGCTCGCTGGTGGTGCCGTGGTTGGGCGGCGAGGGCGATGGCGTGCTGACCCACTCGCTGCTTTGGAGCCAGTTCGAGCCGTCGTGGCCGACCAATGGCCCGAACCAGATCGGCGGCACGTTCGAAACCATTCCGGCCTGGGGCCTGCCGCTACTCAATACGCTGCTGCTGCTGACGTCCGGCATCACCATCACCATCGCCCACCATGCGCTGCGCGCCGGGCATCGCACGCAACTGCTGGTGTGGCTGGCGGCGACGGTGCTGCTGGGCGCGACCTTCCTGTACTTCCAGGCGAGCGAATACATCCACGCCTACCACGAACTGAACCTCACCCTGGGCAGCGGCATCTACGGCTCGACCTTCTTCATGCTCACCGGCTTCCACGGCCTGCACGTGACGCTGGGTGCGATCATGTTGACGGTGATCTGGTTCCGTTGCGCCAAGGGTCACTTCGACAAGGATCACCACTTCGGCTTCGAGGCCGTGGCGTGGTACTGGCACTTCGTCGACGTGGTGTGGCTGGGCCTGTTCGTGTTCGTCTACGTGCTCTGAGCACCCGTGCTCTGAGCACCCAGATCCCGCTCAATGGCGGGATCGACGTTCTTGAGAACAAGAAGTTGGCGATACTCATGCTTGAGCGCCTAGGCGGGCGCACAGCATGGGGTTCGCAAAGAACGCCAAGGGCGCAAATCAAGCAAAGAGGATTTTGCGTGTTTGGCGTCCTTTGCGGACTGTTTCGCTCTCCGAGCATTTCGGCCCCGCTCAGAGGTTGTGAAAGTACTGAACGCCGTGGCGAGACGGCCTGGGCCGGCGCCATGCCGACCCTGCGCACGTTGTCCGGGCGCCTCAGCCGTGCAGGCCGTGCGGCTGGATGAAGCCGGTGAGGATGCCGATCATGATCAGCACGATCAGCGCCACCGACAGCGCGATGCGGCGTGTCAGCGCCTTCACGGTACGCGACGACCGGCCCTTGTCGACCATCATGTAATACAGACCGGCGCCGAGGTTGTACACGATCACCAGCAAGAAGGCGACGATGAGCAGTTTCTGGGCCATGGGTGCGAGCCGTTGAACGGGGTGGCGGCCATTATCGCCGGCGCACCGGTTGCGCGCGCACCGGGCGTGACGATCCGATGATCCCGCGGAGCCGGCGATTGCTGCTGTTCGTTCTGATCGCCGCGCTGGTGTCGTTGATGCTGGGTCTGGGACGCTGGCAACTGGTGCGCGCGCAGCTCAAGCAGACGCAACTCGACGTGGCCGCACAGGTGCTGCGCGATCGCACCGGCATTGCGCTGTCGCAGGCGCTGGACGGCGCCGAAACGCAATTGGCGTGGTTCGCCGGCACCGGCCGTTTCGAAACCCCGGCGATAGTGCTCGACAACCAGCAACACCAGGGCCGCGCCGGGCTGCGCGTCTATGTCCCGATGCGGTTTGCCGACGCTGCGCCACGCTTGTTGGTCGACCTGGGCTGGCGCGAGTGGCCGCCGGGGCGGGTGCTACCGGAGGTCGTCATACCGGTTGGCGAGGTCGCGGTGTCGGGGCTGCTGGCGCCGGCGCCCAGTGTTGGCATCCGCGTGGGTGAGTTGCCTGCGGTCACGTCCGCGCCGTTGCTGGTGACGCGACTGGACCCCGCGGAGCTGGCGGCGACGCTTGGCACGCCGTTGGCGGCGCGCGTGCTGCGGCTGGACCCGGCGTTGGCGGTCGGCTACGCGCGCGATCTGGATGTACTGCCCAATACGCTGCCGCCGGAACGCCACCGCGGCTACGCCGTGCAATGGTTCGCGATGGCCGCCGCACTCACGCTGCTGTCGTTGTTCACACTGATTCGCAAGGGCAAGTCATGACTCCTCGAACCCGTTCCCGCATCGTGCTGCTGCTGATCGCCATGGTTTTTTTTGGATCGTTCGGGGTGGCGGCGTGGCTGCGCTTCAGCGGCTGGACTCCGGCTGGCAGCACCAACTACGGCACTTTGCTGAGCCCGCCGGTCGACGTCCGCGCGATCGCGATCCGCAACGCCGACGGTAGCGCCTACGCTTGGCAGGCGCCAACGCACCCGTGGCGGATCGTGGTGTTTGCGCCGCCGCGCTGTGGCGCGCCCTGCGTCGAACTGTCGCAGGCGCTGGAGCGGGTGTGGCGGACCGAGGGCCGGCACGCCAACCGTGTGCAGGTGCTGTGGTTCGGCGAGCTGCCGGAGGCAGCCGCGCGCTTTCGCAATCTGCTGGCGATGCGCGATGAGCCGGCGTTGCGTGCCGCGATCGCGGACCAGAGTGCCGCAGGCGTGTTGCCGGTTTACCTGATCGATCCCAACGGCTTCGTGGCGATGCGCTATGACAGCGGGTTCGACGCTGCCGGTTTGCGTCGCGACCTGGGACGACTTCTCAAATAACCGGCATCACGCCGGATTTTCGCAACGGATCCCGTCATGAGCATGCCGCATCGACATTTTCATCGCCTGGCCTGGCTGGCCGTGACGCTGGCCGCCATGGTGATCGTGTTTGGCGCTTTCGTGCGCTTGTCGCACGCCGGGTTGAGCTGTCCCGATTGGCCGACTTGCTACGGTCAGGCGGCGTGGCCCGAGCAGGCGCACGAAATTGCCGCCGCCAACGCCGGGTTTGCGCGCCCGGTGGAGGTCCACAAGGCATGGCGCGAGCAGTTTCATCGCCACATCGCGGCGACGCTCGGGGTGATGGTGCTGGCGTTGGCGTTGCTGGCCCGGCGCGGCAGTCGCGGTCTATGGGTGGTGCTGGGGGCCAGCGTTACGGTGGCGCTATCGATCGCGCTGTACATCGGCGGCAATCCGGGTTTCTCCGCGCTGCTGGCGGCCGTGGGCGAAGCAGCGTTGCTGGCGCTGGCGCTGCAGCGAGGAGCACCCACGATGGCGCGACTGGCGCCGCTGACGCTGGCGGTGATCGTGTTCCAGGCGCTGCTGGGGATGTGGACGGTCACCTGGCTGCTCAAGCCGGTGGTGGTGATGGGCCACTTGCTCGGCGGCCTGACCACGTTCGCATTGTTGCTGACCATGGCATGGCGTTCCACGCCCGGACGTGACATGCCGCGCGCCGATCTGTCCAGCCTGCGGCCGTGGCTGTGGGGTGCGCTGGTGCTGCTGGCGCTGCAGATCGCGCTGGGCGGCTGGACCAGCGCCAACTACGCGGCGCTTTCCTGCGGCGCCTACTTCCCCACCTGCCAAGGGCAGTGGTGGCCGCCGCACGATTTCGGCCAGGGCTTCGTGTTGTGGCGCGGGATTGGTGTCGATTACGAAGGCGGCGTGCTCGATGGCCCGGCGCGGGTGGCGATCCAACTGGCGCACCGGGTGATGGCGGTGGTGGTGCTGTTGGGTTTGCTGGGCACGGCGTGGCGCCTGATCCGCAGTTCGGGTCTGACGCTGTGGGGCTGGTTGTTGATATTGGCGCTGGCGCTGCAGCTCGGGCTGGGTATCGGCAACGTGAAGCTGGGCCTGCCGTTGTCGGTGGCGGTGGCGCATAACGCCGGCGCGCTACTGCTGCTGGCGATCCTGGTCAGCCTGCTGGCGCGTCTGCGCGAGCGCCGGCTCTGATGCGGCGGCTTGTGTTCCGCGCACGCCGCGTGCACCCTGTGCGCCCGCCGTCCATCGAGTGCCCGGCATGACCCCGGTCTGGCGACAATACTGGCAACTCACCAAGCCGCGGGTGGTGGCACTGATCGTGTTCACCGCCGTGGTTGGCATGCTGCTGGCTACACCAGAGCTGCCGGGGTGGCGGCCGCTGCTGCTGGGCAGTTTCGGCATCTGGCTGGCGGCCGCATCGGCCGCGGCAATCAATCATCTGCTCGACCAGCGCATCGACCTGGTCATGATCCGCACCGCGCACCGGCCGCTGCCGAGCGGCGCCTTGCAGCCGTGGCAGGTGCTGGCGTTCGCACTGGTGCTGGCGGCGATCTCGATGAGCGTGCTGGCGTTGTGGGTCAATCCACTGTGTGCCGCGCTCACGTTCGCCTCGCTGATCGGCTATGCGGTGATCTACACCGTCTACCTCAAGCGCGCCACGCCGCAGAACATCGTGATCGGCGGCCTCGCCGGCGCCGCGCCGCCGGCGTTGGGTTGGGTGGCGGTCACCGGCGAACTGCACGCGCATGCGCTGCTGCTGGTGCTGATCATTTTCGTATGGACGCCGCCGCACTTCTGGGCGCTGGCGATCTTCCGCCGCGACGATTATTCGCGTGCGCAGGTGCCGATGTTGCCGGTCACCCACGGCGTGCACTACACCCGCCTGCAAATCCTGCTCTACACCATCCTGCTGCTGGTGGTGACGGTACTGCCCTGGGTCACCGGCATGAGCGGCGGCTTCTATCTGGGTGGGGCGTTGGTGCTGGGAGCGGTGTTCCTGTATTACGCGATACGCCTGATGCGCCCGCCCAGCGAGGCGTACGCGATGAAGGTGTTCAACTACTCGATCGTGTACTTGATGGCGTTGTTCGCGTTTCTGCTGGCAGATCACTGGCTGCTGCCACCGGCGTTGGGTTTCACGCCGTAGCGGCGCTCGGCGCCATTGCGCTTGCGTGCGTGGTCACAGTTTGCGTTCCATCGCGCACCGCACCGCTGTCGTGCGACCCATCCCTGCGTTACGCTCGCTGCCATCGCCACAGGGCGGCGGCAGGAGCGGGCGCGTGATCATTACGGTGAGCAATCACAAGGGCGGAGTCGGCAAGACCGCATTGGCCGCGCATCTGGCGTTCCGCGCGGCCGAACAGTGGCGCGTGCTGGCGATCGATCTCGATGTCCAGGGGAACCTCAGCACCACGCTGCTCGACCGCAATGCGCGCCGTAGCGCCACTGCCGAGCAATTGTTCGGCGACGAGCAGCCCGAACCGATGCGCACCGGGCACCCCAACATCGACCTGCTGCCGGCCTCGCGCGGTCTCATCGGCATCGACCGCCTCAAACAGTCGGCGGCGTTGCAGGCGATGGCGCATCTCAGGGCGCTCGATCGCTGCTACCACCTGGTGGTGATCGATACTGCGCCGGCGCTCGGTTTACGCATGACCGCGGCGCTGGCCAGCGCCAATCAGGTGCTGGTGCCGCTGGTGCCGGAGTCGTACGCGGTGGATGGCGTCGCCACCGTATTGTCCGAGATCGCTGCCATCGCCGAGCACCTCAACCCCGCAATGCGTCCGGCGCAATTCGTGCTCAACCTGATGAACCCGCAGGCGCGCCAGCATCGACGCATCGCCGAGCAGGTCGCGGGCATCGTCAACGTCGCCTCGCCCTGGCTCAGTCGCTCGGTGGCGGTGGCCGACGCCCTCGCCGAGCGCAGGCCAGTGTGGCGCAATGCCGGATCGCGCAAGGCCGCAGCGCAATGGCGCGAGCTGTGCGAAAACGTGCTGGTTCAGGCGGATGTGATGCCGGCACCGTAGCGGGCCGGCGCATCGAATGGCGGTGGCCGCGCTTGTGCATCGCTGCGCAAGCGCGGCCGCATCATCGCGCCGCGAGCGTTGCCGGCTGCCGCAACGTTGCCTCAGAAGTGCGCCACGAACGCCGCGCGGGCACGCCAGCCGGGAGTGATCTGGATTGCGCTGTTGTCGCGGCTGACCGGAAAGTCCACGCGCAGATCGAGCGAGTAGCCGGTACCGAAGGTCGCGCTCAGCTTGGGGCCCAGGAACACCGCTTGCTGCTTGGTGTCGTCCGCGCGCTCGCCAGCGAGGTGATCGAACTGCTTGTCCTCACCGGACAGCACCGCCTGCAGCGCTACCGTGCTGTGATGTTGCAGGCTCAGATAGCGGCCCACGCCCAGCGACCATTGCAGGTCGTCGCCGTATTCATAGTTGATGTCGCCCTGGCTGCGCAGCGCGTATTGCGCGTCGCCGCTGTACAGCCAGCGGCCCTGGCGGCCGAACACGGACGTTCCCAGGATGATGTCGGTGGAACCCGAGCCCAGCGCCAGATCGTGGCCGTGGATGCCGCTGGGGATGTCGTCGGCGTGCGCGTCGCCGTCGTCATGATGTTCCTCATCCAGTTCCTCGAGCAAACGATCGCTGTCGCCGGTGCCGAATTTGAGGCCACCCAGGAAACGCAGGGTGAAGGTGCTGTCTTCGTCGTCGTGGCGGTAGGCCAGATACTGCGCCGACACCGATACGTCGCCGAAGCCGGTCTCGCTGCCGCGCTCGAACGCCTCGCCCTCGGGGCGCTTGAAGCGGCGATCGATGTACGGGAGGTTGGCCTGCACGCTCCAGCGTTCGTCGATGCCGTAGCCCAACATCAGTTGGGTGACCGAACTCTTGAGGTACTGGCCGCCATCGGGAATCCGATGGCCATCTTCACGCAACTGGTCGTAGCGGGTGTACTGCTCGGCCACGCCGACGAACCAGCCTTCGGAACCCTGGCCGTCGGCCAGTTGTGCGGTGTACACCGCACACAGATCGCAGGCATGCGCGGAGATGGAGGAAAGGCCAAGCACAACGGCGGACAACGCGCCCAACCGGGCGCGGTAAGTAAGTGGAAGCATCGGTATCCCCTGAATAATTTGAGTTAATAGAAGCGTAGAGCGGCCGAGTTTATCCGGGAATGCGGCATGTTGCCGCAACCTCCGTCACCACGTTCCGGCAGGGGTTCGCGCGCCGGCCTTCGACGCGCGCGTGGCTCAGCGCCGGCTTTCCAGCAACGCACGCAGCTCGGCCTTTTCGGCCTCGCTGAGGCCGCCATCGCATTGCTGCTGGTGCAGTTCGCCGATGCGCTGGGCGATGGTCTGGCGGTCGAGCTGGGCGATGGCGTCGCGGAATTCGGCGGCCCAACCTTCGGGCGTGCCGGGCAGTTCGATCAGTGCGAGCTTGTGCAGTGCGTCGGCGCCGTCGCGGTCGGCGAAGTGTTCGAGCACGGCGCCGGTGTGGATGTCGGGCCGCGATTGCACCAGGCCGATCAGTTGCACCAGCAGGTCGATGCCGGGTTGGCGCAGCGCCGCGAACCGATACGGCGGTTGCACCTGCAGCGCCAGCGCGGGCTGTTGCAGCAGCAGCGCGATGGCGCTGCGCACCAGGCTGCGGCGCGGCGCGGCGCCGCTGCGGCGGATCGGCGCTTCGCGCGATGGCGCGGGCGTGGCTGCGGGAGCCGCGGTCATGCCGACGCCGGTGATCTGCTGCAGGTGCGCGTTCATCAGGTCGCGGAAGGCGCCGTCGGGAATCTGCGCAAGGTAGGGTTTGGCGCGTTCGGCCAGGCGCGCCTTGCCGTCGAGCGAGGCGAGGTTGACGTCGCGCGAGAGTTCGGCGAAGAAGAATTCCGACAGCGGGGTGGCCGCGTTCAGACGTGCCTGGAAGCCGCCGGCACCTTCGGCGCGCACGATGGTGTCGGGGTCTTCGCCTTCGGGCAGGAACAGGAACAGCGCCTGACGGCCGTCGCGCAGGCGCGGCAGCACCGATTCCAGCGCGCGCCAGGCGGCGCTGCGGCCGGCGCGGTCGCCGTCGAAACAGAAATACACGTCGGCGGCGTTGCGGAACAACAGTTCGGCGTGGTCGGGCGTGGTGGCGGTGCCGAGTGTGGCGACGGCGGTATCGACGCCGAACTGGAACAGGCTGACCACGTCCATGTAGCCTTCCACCACCACCAGTTGCTTGATCTGGCTGTGCGCCTGCCGCACCTGCCATAGGCCGTACAACTCGCGTCCCTTGTGGAACAGCGCGGTTTCGGGCGAGTTGAGGTATTTCGGACCGCTGTCCTTTTCCAGCACGCGGCCGCCGAATGCGATCACGCGACCGCGGCGGTCATGGATCGGGAACATCACACGATCGCGGAATTTGTCGTAGATACGTCCGGCTTCGTTCTTCGACAACATGCCGGCACGATCGAGCAGCGCCAGTTGGCGTTCGTCGCTGCCCAGTGCGTGCTTCAGCGCCTCCCAACCCTCGGGCGCGTAGCCGATGCCGAAGCGCGCGCGGGTGGCGGCGTCGACGCCGCGGCGCTCCAGATAGGCGCGCGCCTTGTCGCTGGCCTGCAACTGCGTCACGTAAAAGCGCGCGGCGGCGTCGAGGGTGGCGTAGAGGTCCTGGCTGTCCGGTGTGGCGTGGCGTTGCACGGCCTCGCGCGGTACCTCGATGCCAGCGCGCTTGGCCAGTTCCTCGACCGCATCGAGAAACTCCAGGCGGTCGTATTCCATCAGGAACTTGATCGCGGTGCCGTGCGCGCCGCAGCCGAAGCAGTGGTAGAACTGCTTGGTCGGGCTGACGGTGAAGCTGGGACTGCGCTCGTCGTGGAACGGGCAGCGTGCCGAATACTCGCGACCGGCACGCTTGAGCGGCACCCGCGCGCCGATCACCTCGACGATGTCGGAGCGCGCCAGCAGGTCATCGAGAAAGGCATCGGAGAGGCGGGCCATGACGGTCCAGTGTAGTCGCTGGCGGGCACCGGATGGCGCCGCCGATCAGCAACAGCGTTGGGTCCGCAAAGTACGCCAAGGGCGCAAAGAACGCCGGTGAACTATGTGCACATTGCGGATGGATGTGGTGCTTGAACTACTTCCGTGGCGTCGGCGCAGCTTGCTTATGCAGCGTCAGCCATCGGCCTGATCCGGTTCAGTTCAGCGCCAAGTGCGTCCCTGGCCAGCTCGATCTCGTAGCGCTGCTGCAGGTTCAGCCACGACTGGGCGTCGGTGCCGAAATAACGCGCCAGCCGCAGGGCAGTGTCGGCACTGATGCTGCGCCGTTCACGCACGATCTCGTTCACGCGCGCGGGGGTGACGCCGAGCGCCTTGGCGAGTGCGTTGCTCGACAGCCCCAGCGGGCGCATGAATTCCTCGCGCAGAATCTCGCCGGGGTGGATCGGGGGCAGTCTTGTGGCCATGGTGGCGCTCCGTCAGTGATAGTCGACGATCTCGACGTCCTCGGCATCGGTGCCAAGCCAGCGAAAGCAGAGCCGCCACTGGTCGTTGATGCGGATGCTGTGTTGGCCGATGCGTTCGCCCCGCAGAGCTTCCAGACGATTGCCGGGCGGCACGCGGAGAAAATCCAGCGTCGTCGCCGCATGCAACTGTTCCAGCTTCCGCCTAGCCGCGGTCGCAATACCCTGGAACCGTCGCACGGCACGCCGTTCGAACAATGCCTGCGTATCCCTGCAGCGGAACGTCCTGATCGTCACGTCGTCAGGCTATATCGCGATGCGATAAAGCGCAAGAAGCGGTATCCGGCGCAGCGCCTGTGGAGTGTGGCCGCCGAGTGTCGTTGGCCATGCGCATCCTGGGCGCCTATCAGCAACAGCGTTGGGTCCGCAAAGTACGCCAAGGGCGCAACGACAGGCAAAAAACTTTGCGTCCTTCGCGTCCTTTGCGGACTGCTTCTCAGCTTCCATGTCGCCATTTGCCAACAAACGCGGCGGGACTATGGCTCAGCGCGCCAGCGCCTGCTTCACCAGTGCGGAGACCTGGCCCATGTCGGCGCGGCCGGCGATCTGTGCCTTGAGCGCGCCGATCACCTTGCCCATGTCCTGCGGGCCGGCGGCGCCGGTCTGGGCGATGGCGGCGGCGATGGCGGTGGCGATTTCATCGGCGCTGAGCTGCGCCGGCAGGTAGGACTGGATGATCTCGACTTCACCGCGTTCGATGCCGGCCAGATCGTCGCGACCGGCACTGTCGTACTGGGCGATGGAATCGCGGCGCTGCTTGAGCATCTTTTCCAACGCTGCCAGTACCTGGGCGTCGTCCAGGGTGATGCGCTCGTCCACCTCGCGTTGCTTGATCGCGGCGTTGATCAGGCGGATCACGCCGAGGCGGGTCTTGTCGCCGCTTTTCATCGCGGCCTTCATGTCGTCGGTCAGGCGTTGCTTGAGGGACATTGGCGGGCTCCGTGGACAGGGTGCGGTGCGCTCGGGCACGGCGGTTGCCGGCGGCGAAAACACAAAAAGCCGGCTGCGCGAGGCGCGGCCGGCTTCGGATGCAGCGCGAAACGCGGGTTCAGTACAGGCGCTGGCGCTTGGTCACGTCGCGGCCGACGCGGCGCAGATGGCGCTTCACGGCGGCGGCGGCCTTGCGCTTGCGCTCCTGGGTCGGCTTCTCGTAGAACTCGCGCTTGCGCGTTTCGGCAAGGACGCCCGCCTTCTCGCAGGTGCGCTTGAAGCGGCGCAGCGCAAACTCGAACGGCTCGTTCTCGCGGACTTTGACGTTGGGCATAAAGGTTCTCGTTGATTCGGATACTGCCCGAATCGTTCGGGCGAGCCGGGTATGATACGCGGATGCACCCCGACCTGGCAACCAATCCCGCCGTTCCCTGCGCCCCGATCGTGTTGGGGCTGGAAACCTCCTGCGACGAGACCGGGGTGGCGCTGTATCAGGCCGGCCGTGGCTTGTTGGCGCAGGCACTGTACAGCCAGATCGCCCTGCACGCCGAATACGGCGGGGTGGTGCCGGAGCTGGCCAGCCGCGACCACGTGCGCAAGCTGCTGCCGTTGATCCGCCAGACCCTGGCCGAAGCCGGCCTGACGCCGAGCGACCTGGGCGGCATCGCCTACACCGCCGGGCCGGGCCTGGTGGGCGCACTGCTGGTCGGTGCCGCCACCGGTCGCGCGCTGGCCTGGGCACTGGACGTGCCGGCGGTGGGCGTGCATCACATGGAAGGGCATCTGCTGGCGCCGCTGCTCGATCCCGATCCGCCGGCACCGCCGTTCGTGGCGTTGCTGGTTTCCGGCGGCCACACCCAACTGGTGGACGTGCAGGGTATCGGCGACTACCGCTTGCTCGGCGAAACCCTCGACGACGCCGCCGGTGAAGCCTTCGACAAGACCGCCAAGCTGATGGGGTTGCCCTATCCGGGCGGCCCGCAACTGGCGGCGCTGGCCGGGCGCGGTCGCGCTGGAGCGTTCGCGTTTTCGCGGCCGATGACCGATCGCCCGGGGCTGGATTTCAGTTTTTCCGGGCTCAAGACCCAGGTGCTGCTTGCCTTCGAACGCAGCGATCGCAGCGAACAAACGCGCGCCGACATCGCGCGCGCGTTTCAGGATGCGGTCGCCGATACCTTGGCGATCAAATGCGAGCGCGCGCTGCGCCAGACCGGGGTGCGCACGCTGGTGGTGGCGGGCGGGGTCGGCGCCAACCGCCAATTGCGCATGGTGTTGCAGGCGATGGGCCAACGCACCGGCGTGCGTGTCTGTTTTCCGCCGCCCGAACTGTGCACCGACAACGGCGCCATGATCGCCTTCGCTGGCGCCTTGCGGCTGGCCGCCGGCCTGCACGAAACGCCGGCTATCGCGGTGTACCCGCGCTGGGACATGGCAAGCTTGTCGGCGGTCGCGGCGCAAGGGTAGACGCATGGACAAGGTTTTCATCGAAGCGCTCGAAATCGAGTGCGTGATCGGCATCTACGACTGGGAGCGGCGCATCCGCCAGTCGGTGCTGCTCGACATCGAGATGGGATTCGACAACCGCGTGCCCGCCTCCAGCGACGACATCGCCGATACGCTCGACTACAAGGCGGTGAGCAAGCGGCTGATCGCGTTCGTGTCGCAATCCGACTTCGGTCTGGTGGAGACATTGGCGGAGCGCTGCTGCGCGATCGTCCTCGACGAATTCCCGGTGCAGCACGTGCGCCTGAAGCTGTCCAAACCCGGCGCGGTGCGCGGCGCGCGTGCGGTGGGGGTGATCGTCGAGCGCGCGCGGAAACCGGGGTGATGGCAACCGCCTGGTTGAGCCTGGGCAGCAACCAGCAGCCCGAGGCGAATCTGCGTGCCGCTGCCGCCGCGTTGCGCGCGCGCTTTGGCAAAGTGCGCTTTTCGCCGGTGTATCGCACGAGGGCGGTGGGCTTCGACGGCCCCGATTTTCTCAACGCCGCCGCCGAGCTGACGACGGACATGGAGCCACAAGCGCTCGACGCCTGGCTGCACGCGCTGGAGGACGCGCAGGGGCGCCGCCGCGACGTGCCGCGTTTCTCCAGCCGCACGCTCGACGTCGATCTGCTGCTGTACGACGATCAGATATTGACCGGCGCCGGCAACCTGCAATTGCCGCGTCCGGAACTGGCGCAGCAGGCATTCGTATTGCGTCCGATGCTGGACCTCGCGCCGAGCCTGCGGCATCCGCGGCTGGGTCGCACCATCGCCGAGCTGTGGGCGCAGCATCCGCACGCCCAGACGCCGCCGGAGCGCGATGCGTTGGTGTTGTAGCGCCAGCAAGCCGGTCGGCTGCCAGTGTAGTGTTGCATGCTTCTTGGAGCGTGTTTTCCAACGTGGCGGTGCCGCGATTTTCCTCACGACTGCGTCGTTGCCGGTGGGCTGGGGTGAGTGCAACGAACCCCAGCGCCGTTGTGCCATCTGTGAGTATGCTGGGGTTCGTTGCACTCACCCCAGCCTACAAATCGATACGGTCCTCCGGGAGCGCGGCACTACACTCGCCCGCATTTAGCTCTATGCTTTTCCCGTGGTCCCGTGGTCCCGTGGTCCCGTGGTCCCGTGGTCCCGTGGTCCCGTGGTCCCGTGTTCCCGTGGCCGCGCGCTACACTTTCCCCACCACCGACCCTATCCGGAGTCCCCATGTTCGCCCGCGTCGAACGTAGTTGGAACTTGATCAAGGCCAGTGCGGCGGTGCTGCGCTCGGACAAGGAATTGCTGTTGTTTCCGGTGCTGAGCGCGGGCGCCAGTCTGTTGCTGATCCTCAGCTTTGCGCTGCCGCTGGTGGGGGTGCGCGCCTTCGCCGACGGCGCGGAGCCGTCGCCGGCGATGCTGGCGGTGGGCTTTGCGTTCTATTTCAGCCAGTACTTCATCACGATCTTCTTCAATGCCGCGCTGGTGGCGGCGGCGATGATCCGTCTGCAGGGCGGCGATCCCACCGTGGGCGACGGCTTGCGTGCGGCGTGGCAGCGTATCGGGGTGATCGCGGGTTATGCGGTGCTCGCCGCCACCGTCGGCATGGTGCTGCGCGCCGTCGAGGAGCGCGTGGGCCTGTTGGGTCGCATCGTGGCGTCGCTGGTCGGCGTGGCGTGGACGGTGGCGACGTATCTGGTGGTGCCGGTGCTGGTGGTGCGCAACGTCGGGCCGCTGGACGCGGTGCGCGACAGCGCCGCTTTGTTCAAACGCACCTGGGGCGAGAATCTGATCGGCAATGGCGGCATTGGCGTGGTGTTTGTCATGCTCAACCTGCTGCTGGTGGCGGCAGGGGTGTTTACAGTGATGGCGACGGTGAGCGCGGGATTGCCGTCGCTGGCGTTGATGCTAGCGGTCGTGTTCGTGTTGCTGCTGGTGTTCTCGGTGCTGGTGCAATCCTCGCTCAGCGGGGTGTACTCAGCGGTGCTGTACCGCTATGCATCGGTCGGCCATGCGCCCGGCGGCTTCGATCAGGCGTTGTTGGCTGGGGCGTTCGTGCCCAAGCGCTGATGGTGTTGTTAGGTCGGTCGCTTCGCGACGCTCGCTGCGCTCGCCCCGCCTTCGCTTCGCTCGGTCGGTCGGTCGCTCGCAAGCGGCCTTTCACAAGGACGCTTTGGCGGTATGTGGGAGCGCGCTTGCACGCGACGGGCAGTGGCCGAGGGTGGAACAGGATTCGCCGTGATTCAAATGAACAGGGTGCGGCCGCCGTCGACTCGGATGGTCTGGCCGGTGCAGTAGCGGGCATCCTGGATCAGCCAGCGGACCGCCTCGGCGACGTCGTTGGGGTCGCCCTCACGTGCCAGCGGCGTACGTTGCAACAGCGCGCGGCGTTCGATCTCGGCCTTGCCCGATTCGGGCCATAGCACCGCGCCTGGCGCCACCGCGTTCACCCGCACGTCGGGGCCCAGCTCGCGCGCCAGCGCCTGCGTCATCATCGCCAGCGCGGCCTTGCTCATGCTGTACAACGGATGGTTCGGCAACGGGCGTTCGGCGTAGATGTCGGTGAGATTGACGATGCAGCCGCGTGCGCTGCGCAGGTGCGGTGCTGCGGCTTGGGCTAGGAAAAACGGCGCGCGCGCATTGGCGCCGAACAGCGTGTCCCAATCGGCCGTCGTGGCGCTTTCGATGGGAGTGGGAAAGAAGCGCGAGGCGTTGTTGACCAGCGCGTCCAGGCGCCCGTACTGCGCCAGAGTGGCCTCGATCAGGCGTGACGGGGCATCGGCATCGGCGAGGTCGGCGGCGAGCGCGTGGGCGCTGTCGGCGCGCGTGTCGTTGAGGGTTGCGCACAGAGTCGCCATTTCGTGTCGCGATTGCCGATAATGCAGCAGCAGATCGAAGCCTGCTGCATGCAGGTGCTGCGCGATCGCTGCGCCTACCCGCCGCGCGGCGCCGGTAATCAAGGCCACCGGGCGTTCAGTGCGCATGGGTTGTCGCGGTCCGTGTTTTCATCGTCGAGGATTCCCGATGTCGTTGAGCGCTTTGCCCGAACCCGATGCCATCGCGCGCGCGCACAGCGAGCGGCTGGTGCGGCGCATCCGCGACGACATCGCGCGCCACGGCGCCATCCCGTTCTGGCGCTACATGGAGTTGGCACTTTACGCGCCTGGCCTGGGTTACTACAGCGCCGGCGCCCGCAAGTTCGGCAGCGAGGGCGATTTCGTCACGTCGCCCGAGCTGGGGCCGCTGTTCGCACAGTGCGTGGCGCAGGCGGTCGCGCCCATTCTGCGCGGTCTCGGCCCCGATGCGGTGTTCTTCGAATTGGGCGGTGGCAGCGGCGCCTTCGCCTGCGATCTGCTGGCTCACCTGCAACGGCTCGATGCGCTGCCGGCCCGCTACGAGATGCTCGAACCCAGCGCCGACCTGCGCCAGCGCCAGGCCGAGCGGATCGCTGCGCTGGCGCCGGAACTGGCGGCTCGCGTGCAATGGCGCGATGCCCCACCGGAGCATGATTGGCGCGGCGTGCTGTTCGCCAACGAGGTGCTCGATGCGCTGCCCACCCCGCGCTTCGCGATCGAGGCGGGCGAAGTGTTGGAAGAACACGTGGTGTGGTCCGGCGACGGGCGCTTCATGTCAGTGTTGCGCCCGGCTGATGCGCTGCTCGGCGGCGCGGTGCGGCACGTCGAGCAGGCGCTGTCGACCCCGTTCGCACACGGCTATCGCTCCGAACTGCTGCCGCAGTTGCCGTACTGGATACAGGCGGTCGGCGGCTTGCTGCGCGAGGGCGCGATGCTGTTCGTGGATTACGGCTACCCGCGCACCGAGTACTACCTGCCGGAGCGTCGCGACGGCACCTTGGTCTGCCATTACCGTCATCGTGCGCACGCCGATCCGTTCGCGCTGCCGGGGCTGCAGGACCTCACCGCGTTCGTCGATTTCACCGCACTGGCGGAAGCCGGTTGCGGCGCCGGCTTCGACCTCGCCGGATACTGCAGCCAAGCCAGCTTCCTGCTGGGCAACGGGCTGGCCGAGCGGTTGGAGGAAGCGCAAGCGTTACCCGAGCGCGTGCGCCATCAGCTCACGCTGGCAGCCAAGCGGATGACCCTGCCCGGCGAGATGGGCGAGCGTTTCCAGGTGATGGGATTCGAACGCGGGGTCGACCTGGCGTCCGCGTTCGGATTCGGCGACCTGAGTCATCGATTGTGATGCGCCGCTTCGCGTATCCGCGGCTGTGGATGAGCGGGTGGTTTTGCGGTCTGGCGTTGCTGCTGTGGTTTTCGTTGACGCCGCTGCCGCTGCTGCTGCCGGTGGCGCAGGGCGACAAGTTCGAGCACCTGCTCAGCTACGCGGTGTTGGCCTGGTATGCGGGGGCGCTGTTCGCCGGCTGGCGCACGCACATCGGCGCGGCATGCGCGCTGGTGCTGCTGGGCATCGCGCTGGAATGGCTGCAAGGCCGGACCGGCTACCGCTACGCCGATCCTTACGACGCGCTCGCCAACGGCATCGGCGTGCTGCTTGGCATGGCGGTTGCGGCAACTTCGCTGGGTGACGCTTTGCAGTGGCTGGATGCGCGGGTGTCGCAGCGGCGGTAGGCGGCGGGTATACGCTGATGCCGCTCAGCCTGCGCAGCACGAGAGCTGCGAGACATCCTTGCGAAACGTCTGCGCGCACAGCTTCAAGCCTTCGACCATGGTGAGGTAGGGGAACAGTTGCGCGGCGAGATCGTCCACGCTCATGCGATGGCGGATCGCCAGCGCCGCGCTCTGGATCAGCTCGCCGGCCTCGGCGGCGACGCACTGCACACCCAGAATCTCGCCGCTGCCGGCGGCAACGACGATTTTGATGAAGCCGCGGGTATCGAAATTGACCAATGCACGCGGCACGTTGTCGAGCGAGAGCGTGCGGCTGTCGGTCTCGATGCCCTTGAGCCGCGCCGCGGCCTCCGACAGGCCGACGGTGGCGATCTGCGGGTCGGTGAACACTATCGCCGGCATGCTGCGCAGGTCCAGGGTGGTGGTGTCGCCCAGCATGTTTTTCGCTGCCCGTGAGCCGGCAGCCGCCGCAACGTACACGAACTGCGGCTGATCGGTGCAGTCGCCCGCGGCATAGATGGATGGCGCGCTGGTTTGCAGGTTCGCATCCACCGCAATCGCGCCGCTGGCGCCAGTGCGCACGCCGATGCGGTCGAGGTTCAGCGCTTCGACGTTGGGTACGCGGCCGGTGGCGATCAGCAGCGCTTCGCCGGCAAGCGTGCCGGCGCTGGTGTCGAGCACGAA
>JANRIF010000008.1:0-9505 GCA_033765245.1 Lysobacteraceae bacterium | reverse complement strand
GGCGCCCTGCCTTGAGCAGGTAATGCGCGCAGGCCAGGCCGATCACGCCGCCGCCCAGGATGATCACATCGGAAGAATCGTTCATGCGCGCATTGTAGGTTCTAGCCCGCATTTCTCACACCGATCCTGCTGCGGCCGCCGATCGGCTGCTGCAGCAGCTACGCAGGGCTGTGCCCCGATCGCTCGCTGTGGCGCGCCGCCACCCGGCTGCGCAGTCCTGCTCCGCCGGGCGTACCGGGGCATGCCTTCCTGGCATGCCCGTCCGACGCAGTGCGTCGGCCCCCTCGATCCGGCTCAACGTACCATCGAGTACGTCTTCGCCGTCACTCAGTCCGCGCGGCGCACCACAACGGCGTCTCGACGCCCTCGCTACGGATCGGTGTGAGAAATGCGGGCTAGCCGCCGGTTGCGCGGCCACCCGCCGCAGCGGCCGCGATTCGTGGCAGACTTCCACGCCATGTCCAGCCAAGCCCCCGCCGCCGTGCAGATCACGGCCGTCTCCGACCGGCGCAGCCTCGATGATTTCATCGAAGTGCCCTGGGCCATCTACGCCAACGACCCGCACTGGGTGCCGCCGCTGCGCCTCGAGCGCAGGCAGGCGCTGGCGCGCGACCAACCGTTCTCGCAGCATGCCGATTGGCAGGCGTTCGTGGCCTATCGCGACGGCCAGCCGATCGCGCGCATCAGCGCGCAGGTCGATCGCCTGCACCAGGAGCGCTATCACGACCGCACCGGATTCTTCGGTTTTCTCGAAGCGCCCGACGACCCAGCAGTGTTCAAGGCACTGTTCGCCACCGCCGAAGCGTGGCTGCGTGAGCGCGGCATGACTCGCGTGCGCGGGCCGTTCAGCCTCAACGTCAATCAGGAAACCGGCCTGCTGGTGGAGGGTTTCGAGACCCCGCCCTACCTGATGATGGGCCATGCACCGCGCTACTACGAGGCA
This sequence comes from Lysobacteraceae bacterium, assembly GCA_033765245.1. GTDB lineage: Bacteria > Pseudomonadota > Gammaproteobacteria > Xanthomonadales > Xanthomonadaceae. Next base: position 8,562 of record JANRIF010000008.1, on the reverse strand, counting down.
CGCCTGCGCGAACAGGGCTACGTCGGAGTGAAAGACCTGCTGGCCTACGAGGTGGACGTGCCGTTCGTCCCATCGCCCACGCTGAAGGCGATGCTGGCGCGTCAGGCCGGTCAGATCCGCATCCGCCCGTTCGACGGCAAGCGCAAGGCGGCGGAACTGGAGGTGCTGCGCGATCTGTTCAACGATGCGTGGTCGGAAAACTGGAGCTTCGTGCCCTTCACCGAGGCCGAGTTCGCGATGATCGGCAAGGAACTGCTGCCGTTGATCCCGCCCGACTTCATCCAGATCGCCGAGATCGATGGCGAGCCGGTCGCGTTCATGGCCTTCATGCCCAACATCAACGAAGTCATCTCCGATCTCGACGGCAGGCTGTTGCCGTTCGGCTGGGCCAAGCTGCTATGGCGGCTGAAGGTACGTTTCCCGCGCTCGGTGCGGGTGTCGTTGATGGGCGTGCGCAAGCGCTTCCACCACACCCGGATGGGCCCCACCCTCGCCTACGGCGTGATCGATGCCGGGTTGGCGCCAGCGCTGCGCATGGGCGTCAAGCGCGCCGAGATGTCGTGGATACTGGAAGACAACCAGGGCATGCGCGGCATCATCGAAGCGCTGGGCGGCGTGGTCACCAAGCGCTATCGCATGTTCGACAAGGACCTGGAGTGATGTCCGCAGCAGGCCCGGACAAACTGCGCGTGGTGGTGCTGGCCGGCGAGCGTCCCGGCGGCAACGCACTGGCACGGGCGATGGGCGTGCCGGCCGGCATCCTGGTGGACGTGGCCGGCAAGACCGCGGTCGAGCGGGTGTTCGCGGCGGTGCGCGAAAGCCGGCGTACCGACGGCGGTCTGTTGTGCGGCCCGGTTGCGGAGATCGTCGCCGACAGCGCTCACCTGCAAGCGTTGCTGGCACCGGGCGACATCCGCTGGATCGCGCCCGGCAGCGGCCCGGCCGCCAGCACGGTCTCGGCATTGCAGCAACTCGATTCCTGGCCGGCGCTGGTCACCACCGCCGACCATGCGCTGCTGACAGGCGCCACCATCGACCGTTTCGTGGAGCTGGCATTGGCGCAGTCGGCCGATCTGGTGGTTGGGCTGGTGCCCTACCCATGCGTGATTGCCGCCTTCCCCGACACCAAGCGCACCGTGCTGCAATTTTCCGACGGCGGTTTTTGCGGCAGCAACCTGTTCTGCGTGCGCACCGAACGCGGCCTGCAGGCGGTGCTGTTCTGGCGTCGGGTCGAAGCCCTGCGCAAGCGCCCATGGAAGATCGCGCGCGAGCTTGGCTACTTCACCCTGCTGCGCTATCTGCTCGGCCGCCTCGGCAGCGCCGAGGCTTTCGCCCGCCTGTCGCGCAAGTCCGGCTGTCACGTGGCTTACGTCGAACTCGACGTGCCACGCGCCGCAGTCGACGTGGACAGCGTGGGCGACCGCGAGTTGGCGGAGCGTATCCTGCTGGGCGATCGTCAGGCGTAGGCCGCTAGCCCGTCGCGCGCAAGCGCGCTCCCACAAACCGGCGATGCGATGACGCCGCGGTGCGCAGCCTCGAAGGCGCCGAACAGGTGCGCGAGATACGTGGGTGCTCGCGTTGCCGTCAGCGCGGATTCGCTTCCGGCTCCGGTGCGGTATCGCCCTTGGGCAGAATGCTGATCCGCACCGGTCCACCCTGCTTGACCTGGTTGGTGTTCAGGTCGTACTCGAAGTGATCGCCTTCCAGCACGTGGCGTCCGCTTTCGACCACCCGCGCATTGCCGCGCAGGCGCAGCACGTCGAGCCCGCGGGTGTACTCGATTTCGTCGGCCTGCGCCGCGACGTCGCGATCGACACCTTTGCGCTTGACCCAGATCCGCGCCGGGGTGCCGGTGACCAACACCCGCTGCGGGTCCTCCAGCGGACCGTACACGGTGGCTTGATCGGCCTGCATCGGCCAATCGGTGCCCTGCAGTTCGAAATGGCCGCGGAACACCGTCACATTGGTGTCCGGATCGTTGGACGCGGAGTCCGCGCGCACCACGATCGGCCGCTCGGCCGGCAACGCGAACTTGGCCGCCGCCGACACCATCGGCACCACCAGCATGCCGACGCACACCATCGACCGCGCCCACTGCCAACCCATATCGTCTCTCCCGGTCCATTGATCCGGCCAACGGATACGCGGATCATAGCAACCCTGCCTGTGCTTCATCGGGCACGCCAACCGGGCGGGTCCGCAGCATGCCCGCGCGCGCCGACCGCTCGTCCCGCCCTGGAGCCTTCGCGCTTGATCATCAATCGTTACCTGGTTCGCGAGGTTACCGGTCCGTTCGTCGCGGTCAGCGCAGTGCTGGTGATCGTGTTCATGACCTACAGCCTCACGGTGTTTCTTACCGATGCCAGCGAGGGTCTGCTCGGTGCGGGCCAGGTCGCGGCGCTGACCTTGCTCAAGACCGTGATCGCGCTGGAGGTGCTGCTGCCGATCGGACTGTACGTGGCGGTGATGCTGGGCATGGGCCGGCTGTACAACGACTCGGAGATGGACGCGGTGCGCGCCGCCGGCATGGGCGAGGCGCAGATACTGATGCCGATCCTGCGACTGGCGTTGCTGCTGGCGCTGCTGGTGGCGTTGTTGTCGATGGTGGTGCGGCCGCTGGTGTACAACACCCTGCTCACGCTGCGTGCGCAGGCGGAAGCGAACTCCGAAATCGACCGCATCAAGTCCGGGCGTTTCTATTCGTATTCGGCCAGCGGACGTACCGTGTTCATCGAAGCCACGCGCGGCTCGCTGGACAACTTGCAAGGGGTGTTCATCCGCACTCGCAACGCCGAGGGTCTGCAGGTGATCTCGGCACGCGAGGGCCGCTTCGTGCAGCGCGCCACACCCACCCATCACCAACTCACCCTGCGCGATTCCAGCGTATTCAAGCGCACCACCAGCGGCCGCGACGTGTTCGGCGAGTTCGCCGAGTTCACCGTCCTGCTGCCGATCAAACAGCCCGAACCGGTAGCCAGCCGTCCGAAGATCGCCTCGACCCTGGACCTGCGTTATGTCGGCAACCCCCGCGAACGCGCCGAGTTCGAGTGGCGGCTGTCGACCCCGGTGTCGACGCTGCTGCTGGCGATGCTTGCGATCCCGCTCAGCCGCAGCCGCCCGCGCCAGGGACGCTATGCGCGCATGCTGGTCGCGCTGGTGGTGTACGCGCTGTATTTCAATCTGCTGCGGATGACCCGCAACTGGGTGGAACAGGACAGCATGGCGACCATCGCGTGGGTTCCCGGCATCCTGGCGCTGGCAATCGTGATCTGGTACGTCCCTTGGCGCTCGCTGTGGCGCCGCTTCCGAGTGAAGTCGCATGCGCCTGCTTGATCGCTACATCGCACGCGGCTTCCTGCTCGGCGTGTTGCCGGTGATGCTGCTGCTCACCGGGCTGTTCAGCTTCCTTGCGCTGACCGAGCAACTCGACGACGTCGGCAAGGGCGGCTTCACCACCTGGTCGGCATTGAAAGTGGTGATGCTGACGTTGCCACGGCAAGTGCTGGACATCCTGCCGGTGATCACGCTGCTCGGCACCCTGACCGGGCTTGGCGCGATGGCCAACCATCGCGAGATCGTGGCGGCGCGCGCGGCCGGATTGTCGCCGACGCGGGTGGCCAAGCCGGTGGCGTTTGCGGCGCTGCTGGTGGTGGTGATCGCCCTGCTGGTGCAGTCCTACGGCATTCCGCAATGGGAGCGGCGCGCGTTGCAGTTGCGCAATCAGGTCACCCAGACCGACCTGGACGGCGCCGACTACGATTTCTGGACCCGCACCGGCGGCCGCCTGTTGCGCGTCGGCGAGGTGGCGATGGGGCGCATTCCCACCGATATCGAGATATACCAGTTGGACGATCAGGATCGCGTGGTCAGCCTGATCCGCGCCGAGCGCGCTGACCTCGGCAAGGGCGACGAATGGCTGCTGCACAACGTCACCGAGAGCGAGATCGGCACCGCCAGCGCCACCACCACGATCGAGAGCGAACGCCGCTGGCGCAGTTTCCTGTCCGAGGCACAACTGAAGAACCTGATCCAACCGGCCGGCACGCTGTCGCCATCGGACCTGCTGCGCTACATCCACAACCTCAACAGCAATCGTCTGAACTCGCACCAGTTCCGGCTGGCGCTGTGGCAGATGGTCAGTCTTCCGGTCGGCATCATCGCGATGGCGCTGCTCGGGGTGCCGTTCGTGATGGGGTCGCTGCGCTCGGTGTCGATCGGGCAACGCATCGCGCTGGGCGGCGGCATCGGCATGGTGTTCTACCTGACCGAACAGATCGTCAGTCACCTCTCGGTGTTGTACGAACTCAACCCGCCAATCGCGGCGCTGGCGCCCGAAGCGATGCTGCTGTTGCTGGCCTGGCGCGGGCTGCGCAAGGCGCGCTGATCGGCTAACCGCCGACCGGCGGCGGCTGCAGCCAACTCTCGTGATGCGTGGTCGCGAACGCGGTGCCGTCGGGATCGGCCTGCTTGAGCGTCATCGCGATGCGCCAGCCGCGCGGGTCGCGCTCGCAATCGAAGACCCGGTAGGACGCCGGGTGCTGCGCCATCGCGCTGGAAGCCGACGCGGTGGCAAATATCCGGGTGGCGCCGATCGCATACGCCTTGTTGCGGTGCAGATGGCCGTGCAACACCAGCGCCGGCGCGTGCCGGGTCAGGATCGTTGCCAGCGCGCCGGCATCGCTGAGCGCCTTGCGCCATGAGCTGATGGCGGGCAACGGCGGATGATGGATCAACAGGCAGCACAGCAGGCCGCGCGCGTGCAGCGCCGCCAGCGATTGTTCGAGGCGTTGGCGCTGGCTGGCGCCGAGCCGCCCGCCCGCACACAGGATCGGGGTCGGCAGCGCCGAATTGACGCCGACCATCGCCACCCCATCGAGTTCGCGCACGATCGGATAGGGCGCGGCGCGGCGCGCGCCGGAATCGTCGCCGGTCAGGTGCAGGTAATCCGCCCACTCGCGTCGGAGCGTCGGCCACGAATCGTGCGCATAGAGATCGTGATTGCCCGGCACCAGGCAGACGCGCTCGGGCGGCGCCAAGGTTTGTAGCCAGGCATGCGCGGCGGCGATTTCTTCAGGCAGCCCGATCTGGGTGAGATCGCCGGTGATCACGATGCGATCGGGCCGCTCCGACTGCACCGCCGACGCCAACCGGTCCAGCACTTCGCGCCGATGTTGCCAGCGCCGGTTGCGTCGCCAGGAGGCGTAGCCGGTCCAGCGCTTGGTCCACATGTGCGCAATCGCACCATGCTCCGGCGAGGTCAGGTGCAGGTCGGAGAGGTGGACGATACGCATGTAAAGACCGGTTTACCCTGGTTGGCAGGCTCCCCTATACTATGGCAGGCTTGTCGGCTGTCGATGCTTGTGTGTAGCGACCGCCGCCAGGCGAGCTCGGATCGCCACGGAGTTCGTCGCCCATCGCCGGACTCTGGTTCGCCCAGCGGCGCGCAACGCCTTGAGGGCTCCGCCCCGGCAACACCCGGTAATCGTTGCGCAAGATGGCGACAGTAAAGTGGTGCGAGCGGCCGGCGCCGAACGCACCGGATGCAATCCTCGGACTGCGCCCGCCGCGAGGCTTGCGCCATCCACGCCCGGATTTTCCACACCAAGGCAGCGAGCACGCCGTGACCCGCCAGTCCACCGCACGCGCCCTGGTCACGTTGAGCAATGCGACATTCCCATGCCGGTTCAGACTGCCGACGCGAGCGTTCCACTCATGACCGCCCCCTCCTTCGCAGATCCGACGGAGACCGCCAGCGAACGCGCGCAGGCGCTGCAGGCGTTCATCGGCCGACATAGCGCGGGCGAATCGGCGGCCGCCGATCCCAACGTCGCCGGGCTGCTGTGCGTACTGCGCGAGCGCTTCGGCGACTCGCTCGCGGCGGTGCTGATCTACGGCTCGTACCTGCGCGGCAAGCGCGACACCGTGCTCGACTTCGTCGCGCTGCTGCACGACTACCGGGCGATGCCCTGGTGGCAGGCGCTGCTGTGCCGGATGCTGGCGCCCAACGTCTACCACATCGGTTGCATGCAAGGCGCGCGCAGCGTGCGCGCCAAGTGCGCCACGCTGAGTCTGGCGCGCTTCGAAAAGGCAATGACCTCCGACTTCCACTCCTATTTCTGGGCCCGTTTTGCGCAGCCCTGCCTGCTGCTCGAATGCGACAGCGAGCGCACCCGCGAGCGTGTGGTGACGGCGCTTGCCAATGCCGCCAACACCTTCATCCGCCGCGCCGCGCCGGTGTTGCCGCCTCGGTTGACCACCCACTCGCTGTGGACCGGCGCGCTGGAGCAGACCTATCGGTGCGAGCTGCGCGCGGAGAACCGCGGCTACGCGAACGGCCTGGTCGATGCCAACCCCGCTTATTTTCAGGCGCTCACGCCGCTGCTCTCGGTGCCCGGCCTGAGCGCCGGCGCGACGCCCGACGAATGGGCCTTCGCCGCCAGCGCTGCCCGCAGGCGCTGGTCGGCGCTGTGCTGGCGGCTGCGACGGGCGCAAGGCAAGGTGCTGTCGGTAGCGCGGGTGGCGAAGGCTTCGACCATGTTCGACCGCTCGCTGGATTACATCCTGTGGAAGATCGAGCGCCATTCCGGCATCCACATCGAACCCTCGACGCGCCAGCGCCGCTTTCCGCTGCTGTTCGCCTGGCCGTTGCTGTGGCGCCTGTATCGCCGCGGCGCGTTCCGGTGACCGGGCCATGTCGACGTTCGCGTACCGTCCGTGCGCGCGACCGGGACGGCGCCGATGAGTGAGCGCAAGGAAGCGGCCACGCCGCACAGCCCGATGCGCCGGGTGCTGGGCAATTTCGGTTTTCTGATACGCGGCCGCGGCGTCGCCGCGGTGATGTCGTTCGGCGCCACCACCCTGATGGCGCGCGCGCTGGGGCCCGCCGAGTTCGGCGTGGTGATGCTGATCCAGGCCTATGCGCTGTTGGTGCGCGGCCTGCTCAATTTCCGGCCGTTCGAGGCGGTGGTGCGCTACGGCGTGCCGCTGCACGACGCTGGCGATCACGTCGCACTGCGGCGCTTGATCGGCATCGGCCGATGGGTGGATCGTCGCGCCGCGCTGGTCGCCACCGCGGTGGCGCTGCTGGCAGCGCCGGTGGTTGGGCAGACGCTGCGGCTGGAGCACTCCCAGACCCTGCTGATGATGGGGTATTGCGTGGTGCTGCTGGCGACTGGCAACGGCACCGCCAACGGTATCCTGCGTCTGTTCGACCAGTTCGACACGCTTGGCCGGCAGATGGCGATCGGCCCGACCATCCGCTTTGTCGGCGTGGTGCTGGCGTGGTGGCTGGGCGGGCCGCTGCTGGTGTTCGTGGCGATCTGGGCGCTGGCGTATGCCACCGAGAATGTCTACCTGAGCTGGCGCGGCTGGCAGGAGTATCGCAAGCGCGTGGGCCCGCCCGCCATCGGCGAGAACCCGCGCGAGGCGCGTATCGCCGAGTTCGATGGCTTGAAGCGGTTCCTGTGGGTGACCTACTGGCAGTCCAACCTGGACATGGTGCCCAAGCACATTTCCACGCTGCTGGCGGGTTGGCTGCTCGGCACCGCCGAGGCCGGCCTGTTGCGGCTGGCGCGCGAGCTGTCGAGCCTGCTGGCCAAGCCTGCCGCGCTGATCCGCCAAGTGGTGTTCCTCGACCTGACCCGCAGTTGGCACCAGGGCAGCGCAGCGTTCGACGTGATCGCCTATCGCACCGCGTTACTGGGCGGCGGCTTCGGGCTGCTGTTCGTGGCAGCGGCGGCATTCGGCGGCAATGCCCTGTTGTCGCACCTGATCGGCGCCAAGTTCGCTGCGGCGGCGCCGGTGCTGACGCTGATGCTGCTGGCGGCGACTTTCGATCTCACCGGATCGTCATTGCGTTCCGCAGCGTACGCGATCGGCCGCGCCGGCACCGTGCTGCGCATGTACGCGGTATCGGCGGGAGTGTATCTGGCGCTGTTCGTGGCGCTGACACAGTGGCTGGGTCTGATCGGCGCGGGCGTCGCCGCATGCGTGTCGGCAGCATTGCCTTTGCTGGGCATGATCTGGCTGATCCGCACCAGCGCACGCAACCCGCCAGCCTGAACGTCGGCGCGTCGTCACGACGCGCCAGCCCCAATACCGTTCCGTTGGTCGCTGCGGACTTCAATGTCGTCATTCCAGCGAAAGCTGGAATCCAGTTTGCTGTTGATTTGCTGGGTAAAGTCAAAATGGACCCCAGCCTTACTCGCACGGTGTGCTCGCCCTTCGGGCCGCCTTCGGCGTTCGGGCGCTGCGCGCCTCGTCGCTGGGGTGACGACCTGATGGTCTGGCGCCTAAATGAACAGCATTGGCGCTAGCCCGCATTTCTCACACCGGTCGCGAGCGATCACGCCGGGATCGTGTCGGCTGGCGCCGTGTCCGGAGCTCGGCCCGTAGCGGGACTACGGGCCGAGCGAGCATCAAGCCAGGCGATGCAAGACCCAGCGAGCGCCGCGAGGCCCGAAGATGCAACGATACGCAGCGTACGAAGCGCGATGCTTCGCCGTCGCTGTACGGTGGGCCAATGCCCGGCATCTTCGGGCATCCGGTGTGAGAAATGCGGGC
>JANRIF010000046.1:0-7504 GCA_033765245.1 Lysobacteraceae bacterium | reverse complement strand
GCCACCTGGGGCATCGATCGCGTCGATCAAGCATCGTTGCCGCTCAACGGCACCTACATCTACGACACCGGCGCGCCCAGCGTGCGCGTATACGTGATCGACACCGGCATCCTGGCGTCGCACACCCAGTTCGGCGGCCGTGTGGTCGGCGGCGCCACTGCGGTCAGCGACGGCCGCGGCACCAGCGACTGCAACGGCCATGGCACCCATGTGTCCGGCACCATCGGTGGCTCCACCTACGGCATCGCCAAATCGGTCACCCTGGTTCCGGTGCGCGTGTTCGGCTGTACCGGCGGCGCGGCCAACTCCACCATCATCGCGGGCATGGATTGGGTGCGCACCAACCACGTCAAGCCGGCGGTGGTGAACATGAGCCTCGGCGGCCCGGCCGCATCAACCATCGACACCGCAGCCAACAACCTCATCAACGCGGGCGTCACCGTGGTGGTGGCAGCGGGCAACGACAACCAGGACGCCTGCAACTTCTCGCCGGCGCGCGTGGCCAATGCCATCACCGTGGGGTCCACCACTTCCACCGATGCGCGCTCGTCGTTCTCCAACTTCGGCTCGTGTCTGGATCTGTTTGCGCCGGGCTCATCGATCACCTCGGCATGGTGGACCTCCACCACTGCCACCAATACGATCAGCGGCACCTCAATGGCCTCGCCGCACGTGGCGGGCGCCGCCGCGTTGGTGCTGCAGGGCAGCCCTTCCGCCTCGCCGGCCACGGTGCGCAACACCCTGGTCAACAAGGCCACCCTGAACAAGGTGACCGGCGCCGGAACCGGCTCGCCCAACCGTTTGTTGTTTACGCGCTGAAGGCGATGGGCAGGCACTGGTTGGCGATTACCCCCCGGGACCGCCTGACACAGGCCACTTAACGGAATCAGACCTGTCGCATATGCACTGGCGGCCCTTCGGGGCCGCTTTTTTTTTGGGGGGCAACATAGATGGCGCGCAGTGCTCGTGGCGGCGTGCGCTTCAACGCTCCGCATGATACGACGGCGGTACGATCGGGAGCTTACGGTGCCAGTATCCGCCGTGCCGCGAGCCGGTGCGTTCGGCACCCAGAAGCGCATCCATGCACGGCGCGTCGATGCGCAGGGACGGCCTCGCACACTCGTTTCCCTTGCTGCGAAATGTGCGACTCCGCCTCAATGTGCCGGCTTGCGCACCACCAGTTCTCCCAGCCGCGCCTTGAGATCGCTGCGGGTCACCGGGCCGTCGAACAAGTAGACCTGCACCCCGTGCGCGGGCACGTTGGCGGCGAGGGTTGCGCCGTCGGCGATGGTGACTGGCTCAGCACCGAAGGCAGGACGCCAAGTGCCGGGCTCCAGGTAGTCGCCGATGGCGAAGTCGGTGGCGACATCGCCCTTGTTGAGCAGCACCAGGGCGATCTGTTGCACGCCGGCGTGTTGATACACGCGGTAGAACGCGGCGCGATCGCCGGCCAGTTCGATGTTCACCTGCAAGCCCTTTTGCAGCGCCGGCGACGTCGCTCGCAGTTGCGCGATGCGCCTGAGGTTTTCGTGGATCGGGTTGCCTGCCGCGGCGGCGATGCCTTCGACCCCGAAGTAGTTGCGATTGCCGGCGTGTTCGGCGCGACCGCGCATGAAGCCAATTTCCGAACCGTAGTAGATCGCCGGGATGCCGCGCGCGGTGAACAGCCAGTTGTTTACGTCGATGAAGCCGGCATCGCTGGCATTCAGGCGCGGCATGTCGTGGTTGTCGTAGAACGTCACCAGTTCGTAGGGATTGGCGTAGGGGCCGTGCTGCAGATACAGCGCGTCGTTCAGCAGTGCATAGTCGCTGCCTGGGTGTTCGAACACCTCGGCGAGCCTGGCCTTGAGCGGAAAGTCGAGCACGCTGATGCCGCCGTTTTCGGGCTGGGTATGCGGCGCGATTTCGTCCGCCTTCCAGCGAAAGTCCTCGCCGAACATGAACAGGCCGGGGCGCTTGGCGCGCATGCGATCGGCGAACGGTTTCCAGAACGAGTGCGGCATCCAGCCGATGGTGTCGATACGAAACGCATCGGCGCCCTGATCCAGCCATTGCTCGTACGCGCCCGCCAGGTACGCGAGCACGTCCGGGTTGTTCTCGTTGAAATCCAGCAGCTCAGCGATTTCCTGCTTCTTGTTGAAGAAGCGGTGCAGCGGCTGATGTTCGGGGTCGAGCTGGTCCGGCGCCAGGTTCTGATAGTCCGCGAGCAAGGTGCCATCGCGATCGTAGACCTTGCCGAACTCGGGCTGGTCGCTGGGCATCGAAAACGCCGGCGAGCCGTGATTGCCGACGATGTCCAGCACCACCTTCATGCCCTTGGCATGCATGGCCTGGGTGAATGCGGCGAAGTCGAGGCCGGGGCTGGGCAGGTGCTCGTCGAGCTTGTAGAAATTCACGCCCCAGTAGCCGTGATAGCCGGTCTTTCCCTGGTCGGTCCAGAAGCTGCCCCAGCTCACCGGTTTGCCGCCGGCAAAAGCGGCGTCGGGGTTGTCGACGATCGGGGTGATCCACACCGAGGTGAAGCCCATGTCGCGGATGTAGTCGACATGATCGAGCACCCCGCGAAAATCGCCGCCGAGATAGCCGATGTTGTCACTCTCGCCGGGCGGCGCGCCGGGCACTGGGCGGTCAAAGGTCGGATACACGCCTCCCTGATCGCGCTGGTCGTTGTCCGGATCGCCATTGACGAAGCGATCGGTCATCACGAAATAGATCGCCTCGCTGGCGAACGGCTCGGTGGTGCCGTAGTAGTCGTCGCTGGCGGGCGTGGGCGGCGGACTCTGTACGCAGCCCAGCAGGCACACCGCCAATGCCGCACTCAATACATGACGCATGGCATGCTCCGGCTGCGTGTTGCGGTTCAAGGGAGAAATGACAGTCACGAGCGCGCGGCAACCGCCCCATGCGGTGCATCGTGCGACACCTCGCGTACCCGCAACACACTGACGCCGGCGATCAACCAACTGGCGCCACCGATGACCAGCGCATAGATCGGCTGACCGCCGAGCAGGGTCTTGAGCACGAAGCCCAGCACGCTCGCCGCCACCAGTTGCGGGATGACAATGAAGAAATTGAAGATGCCCATGTAGATGCCCATTTTCTCGGTCGGCAGCGAATCCGACAGCAGCGCATACGGCAGCGACAGGATAGAGGCCCAGGCAAACCCTACCCCGAGCATCGACAGCAGCAGCCATTGCGGATCGCGTATCAGCACCATCGAGATCAACCCCGCCGCACCCAGCGCCAGATTGATCATGTGGCTGGCGCGCAATCCAAACTGACGTACCAGCAGCGGGATCACCAGTGCCGCCAGCGCCGCGAAGCCATTGTAGGCGCCAAACAGAATGCCAACCCAGTCGGCTCCGTCGTTGTACGCCTGTGAGGTGGGATCGCTGCTGCCGAAGTGCACCAGGGTCACCGCGGGAGTGGTGTAAATCCACATCGCGAACAATGCGAACCACGAGAAGAACTGCACCACCGCCAACTGCCGCATCGCCTCGGGCATGCCCTGCAGGTCGCTCATGATCGCAACGACCATGTTGCTGGCGCGACTGCGCGCCAGATAGCACAGCGCCAGGCCGTACGCACACAACCCACCGCCGAGGACGTACAGTTGCTTGTCGAGCCCCAGCCGCCACACCGCGCCGACGCCAGCCGCACCCAGCGCCAGCCACACCACCCCGAAATTGAGCGCCCTGACACGATCCACCGCCGGCGCCGCAACCACTCGCGCATCGCTGAATCCGCGCAACTGCTCCGGCGGGTATTCGCGCGTGCGCAGCACGGTCCAACCCACCGCCGCGAACAACACGCCGCCACCCAGATAGAACGCATACTTCACCGCGTCGGGCACCACACCCGCCTCAGCGGTGTTGGCAACCCCCGCCTGGGTCAGCAGCCACGGCAACGCGCTCGCCACCACCGAACCGATACCGATGAAAAAGCTCTGCATCGCATAGCCGCTGGCTCGCTGTTGCGGCGGCAACTGATCGCCAACAAAGGCACGAAACGGTTCCATCGAGACGTTGATCGACGCATCCATGATCCACAGCATGCCGGTGGCTATCCACAGCGATGGCGAATTGGGCATCACCAGCAACGCAGCGGTGGTCAGCATCGCGCCGAACAGGAAATAGGGCCGCCGCCGTCCGAGCCGGTTCCAGGTGCGATCGGAGAAATAGCCAACGATCGGCTGCACCAGAAGCCCCGTGGCGGGCGCCGCAATCCACAGGATCGGGATGTCGTCCACCGATGCCCCCAGCGTCTGGAAGATGCGGCTGACGTTGGCGTTCTGCAGGGCGAATCCGAACTGGATGCCCAGAAAGCCGAAGCACATGTTCCAGATCTGCCAGAACGACAGGGTCGGTTTGGCGTTCATCGTTCCCTCCCAGGAATGTTGCGTTGCGCGTGGTCGCGCGCCGATTCGTCGATGGCGACGACCGGCTCTTTTTGTGGCCCCCGATGGTAGGCTGGCGGCGGCTCCGGCAACAAGCCATGCATACGTATTCAAGACAAGCGCCGTCGGCAGGCATCGCATGCTGGCGCGCTCCCATTCCTCTTTCCCGTGTCCCCGCATGAGCCCGATGGAAAGTCTGCTGATCGCGTTGATCGTCATCCTCGCCCTGCCCTATGCGATCTGGCGTCTGGGACGCACCGACTACTACGCGCCGCTGGTGGTGGTGCAGATACTCACCGGCATCGTGCTCGGCCCCGGCATGCTGGGCGCCGTGTTCCCCGACGCTTATCGCCTCGTGTTCAATCCCGGCGTGATCACCTCGCTCAACGCCATCGCGGCATGGGCGGTGATGGTGTTCGTGTGGATCGCCGGTATCGAACTCGACCTGCACCAGGCCTGGGCGCAGCGGCGCGACAGCCTCACCACCGCCGGCTTTGCGATGGGCCTTCCATTGCTGCTGGGCAGCGCGGCTGGCGCACTGATGCTGAACCACGACTCAAGCTGGATTGGTGCCAACGCCAGCCCGGGACAGTTCATCGCCGGTATCGGCATGGCCTGCGCGGTGACGGCGCTGCCGATCCTGATCCTGTTCATGGAGAAGCTCGACATCCTGCGCCAGCCGCTGGGTCAGCGCGTATTGCGCTACGCCAGCCTCGACGACATCGCGATCTGGGGCGTGATGGCGCTGATCCTGCTGGACTTCGAACGGCTCGGGCGGCAGGCGATGTTCCTGGTCGGCTTCGCCCTCGCCACGCTTGCCATGCGTCGCGCCTTCGAGCGTCTGCCCGAAAGCGATCGTTGGTTTCTGGCGCTACCGTGGGTCGCCGGCTGTGGGCTGGGGGCGGACTGGGCCGGGCTGCATTTCATGGTCGGCGCCTTCCTGTCCGGGGTGGTGATGGACGGCCGCTGGTTCCAGCGCGAACGCATGGACCTGCTGCGCCACCACCTGCTGCTGGTGGCGATGCCGGTGTTCTTCCTCAGCACCGGACTGCGCACGCAATGGGCGATGGGCGGCTGGTCGGTTGTCGCGGCGGCAGCGCTGCTGCTGCTGGCGAGCGTCGGCGGCAAGTTGCTGGGCGTGCAGTTGGCCGGCCGCGTGCTGGGCTGGCGCCCGGGCGAAGCCAGTCTGATCGGCTGGCTGCTGCAGACCAAGGCGCTGATCATGATCATCTTCGTCAACATCCTGCTGGACCGCGGCGTGATCGGCAACGCGGCCTTCACGGCGCTGCTGCTGATGGCGGTGGCCAGCACCATGCTCAGCATCCCGATGGCGACGCCGCGGCTGCGGGCGTTGGGTGCGCCACCGGCAAGCCCCTCAGTGGCGCGTGAATATCATGCGGATTAGCGCGGAGCGACCGGGATATCCGCGCGGTAGACGGTGTAGGACAGCGGCGGCATCTGCACGCGAACCTTGGCGTGGAGTGGTGTCAGCGTATCGCTACCCTCGCCGATCAGCTTGCGCCACGCGCGCTCGCCGTGTGCCACCGGCAGCGTGTGCTCGCGCGCCACGCTGGCGGTGTTGAGCACCACCAACAACTCCTCGCCGCTGGCGCGATCGATGCGTGAAAACGCGAACAGGCCGGCGCGGGACTCGCTGTAACGCACCACCTGCTCGCCACCGCGCAACGCGGGATGTGCGTTACGCAGCGCGGCCAGTGCAGCGAGTTCGCGATACAACGGATGCGCGGGATCGAAGTTGTCGTCGGCGGTAGTGGTGGAGGAGCCGATCAGGCGATTGTCGTTGTAGCTGACGACGCGGCTGGGGAACATGTCCTCGCGTGAGTCCTGATCGCCGCCATCGCCGGTGAAGCCCTGCTCGTCGCCGTAGTAGATCACCGGCACCCCACGCGCCAGCAACAGCAAGGCATGGCCCAGCATCGCGCGCTTGAGCATCCCCGCGGCGTCGGCATGTTTTTCTTGCGATTGTTGCAGGAAGAAGCCGAAGCGCCCCATGTCGTGATTGCCCAGGAACGTCGGCAACCGCGCCGCTCCGGCAACGCCGTCGGCATACAAGCGATCGGCATCGAACAATTTTTTCAGGCGGCGTGTCGGCGCGCCTTCGGCAACGGTGTGCATCGCCGCCTGCTGGAATGCGAAATCGAGCACTGCCGGAAACGCCGCTTCGCGGGTGAAGCGGCTCAGATCCTTCGGTGTCAGTGCGTAGGCCTCGCCGAACAGATAGAAATTCGGAATGCCCTCGGCTTTGGCATGCGCAAGAATCGCCGGAATGAAACGCTGCCAGAATGCATCGTCGACATGCTTGGCGGTGTCGATGCGAAAGCCGTCGACTCGATAGCGCGTGATCCAGTCCTTGTAGATGTCGATCATGCCGGCCAGCACGCGCGGGTGCTCGGTGAACAGGTCGTCCAGCCCGGCGAAGTCGCCACCCAGTGCGCTCTCGCCCTTCCACAGCGAGTTGCCGCGATTGTGGTAGTAGATCGGATCGTTGAGCCAGTCCGGCACCTTGACGTGCGCCTCGGCCGCGCGCACGAACGGCGTGTAGGCGTAGTCCGGATCGGTGAGGTGCGCGAAATTTTCCGCAGTCTGCTGCGCTGGAGTGTCGCCTGCAAAGCCAACGTTGATCGGTACGCCGTTGCGGCCGCCGCGCCGAGTGTACGGATACATCGCCTTGTTGCGATACGGGCAGTCGCTGCGCGCGCTGGCGACACCCCCCTCGGCGACCGGCGCGCATTCGCGATAGTCGATCACGTCGGCGCTGTGATTGATCACGATATCCATGATCACCTTCATCCCGCGCGCATGCGCCGCATCCACCAGCGCCTTGAAATCGGCGTTGCTGCCGAAGTGCGGATCGACCCGGGTGAAGTCGGTGATCCAGTAGCCGTGGTAGCCGGCCGACAACTGTCCCGGCGGGCCTTGCACCGGTTTGTTGGCGAAGATCGGCGCCAGCCAGATCGCGGTGACACCCATACCCTGGATATAGTCCAGCTTGCCCAGCAGGCCCTTGAGGTCGCCGCCGTGAAAGTAACCCTTGCGCGCCGGGTCGAAGCCGCTGAGGTCGCGATCGTCCGGATAGCCGCCGCGATC
>JANRIF010000039.1:0-1579 GCA_033765245.1 Lysobacteraceae bacterium | reverse complement strand
GACCCGCTCGCCCGCTACCAGCCCCAGCCCGAGGTGAGGCTCACGCACCCGGAGTGGACGCGCGATGCGGTGATCTACCAGATCAACACGCGCCAGTTCACGGCCGAGGGCACTTTCGTGGCGGCGCAGCGGGAGTTGCCGCGGCTCAAGGCGTTGGGTGCGGACATCCTGTGGCTGATGCCGATCCATCCGATCGGCGCGAAGAACCGCAAGGGAACGCTGGGCAGTCCGTACGCGGTGCGCGATTACCTGGCGGTGAATCCGGAGTTCGGCACGCTGGACGATCTGCGTGCGTTCGTGAAGGAAGCGCACCGGCTGGGCATGCATGTGATCCTGGATTGGGTTGCGAATCACAGCGCCTGGGACAATCCGCTGCATGCCGAGCACTCGGAGTGGTACCTGCGCGACTACAAGGGCGATTTTCATCCCACGTCGTGGTGGGATTGGTCGGACATCATCGAGTTCGACTACGCGCAGCCGGGCCTGCGCGAGTACATGACGCGAGCGCTGCGCTACTGGGTGGAGCAGGCGGACGTCGACGGTTACCGCTGCGACGTCGCCGGTTTCGTGCCGCTGGATTTCTGGAACAACGCACGCAAGGAACTCGATGCGATCAAGCCGGTGTTCATGCTGGCGGAAGCGGACTCGCGCGACCTGCATGCCGAGGCTTTCGACGCCACTTACGCCTGGCCGTGGTGGGATGCGATGCACGCGATCGCGCAGGGCAAGGCCGACGTCGGCGCGCTGCACGGTTACTACTCGGGCACCGAGAACCTGTTTCCGCGCGACGCCATGCGCATGGTGTTCGTCAGCAACCACGACAAGAACGCCTGGGAAGGCACGCAGTTCGAAGCCTTCGGCGAGGCGCTGCCGGCGGCGATCGTGCTGTCGGTGGTGGGCGAAGGCATTCCGTTGATCTACAACGGCCAGGAGGCCGGCAACCCGCGTCGGCTGGCGTTCTTCGAGAAGGACCCGATCACCTGGCAGGCGCATCCGTTGGGCGAGTTGTATCGCCGCCTGTTCGCGCTGAAGAAACAACACAGCGCGCTGTGGAACGGCCACTGGGGCGCCGTCATGATTCCGGTGCCCAATTCGGCGCCGGCGCGGGTGCTCAGCTTCGTGCGCCAAAACGAATCCGACAAGGTGTTCGCGGTGATCAACTTGTCGGCGCAGGTGCAAACCGTGCGCTTCAAGGAGCCGCTGTTTCAGGGCACCTATCGCGACGCCTTCGGCAACGACACGCTGACGCTCGATGCCGACAGCACGCTCACGTTGGCGCCGTGGCAATACCGGGTGCTGGTGCGTTAGGCGCGCTGCGCCGTATTCACGAGCAGGTGGATCGTCGGCGGCGGACACGCGCATGGAATAGGCATATTCCAACGGCTTGGCAGCCATGTCGCTGCGATGTTTTTTCGTATCTCATGAAACGAACTTTCGCTTGACGGCGGGTTGTCCGGTTCCTCGCGGTATTCGCGTCCATTCGAATTGCCTCGCGCAAATCGCGACGGATCGGATCGCTGTCGGCCACGTGCGCAGGGCGTTGCCGGCAGCGATCCGATCCGTCGTTTGCGGTTTGCTG
>JANRIF010000021.1:0-14138 GCA_033765245.1 Lysobacteraceae bacterium | reverse complement strand
GCAATAATCGCAATGCTAGCTTGACGCCGCGTCGACATTCGTGGGGGAGCAATCCGAGAACCGGATGCGCACGGATGTTCGTTCACTCGGATGTGCATTCATGCGACTTTCCCTTCGCGAAGCCGCGGTGGCGGTGCTGTGTCTGGTGGCCTTGAGTCCCTGTTTCGCACAGACGAGCCTTCCGCCGGAAGTGGAACTCGGTCGAAGCTGGTTGAGCGCCCAGATCGCCGCGGACGGCCGTCTGGCGGCGACCAGCCTGCAACTGGCGACCGAGCCGCAAAGCGAGGCGGAAGTCATCGAGACGCTGCAATTTCTCGGTGGTGCGCCAGCGGCTCTGGTGCAGCGTCAGGCAGCGCGCGGCGCGGACGTCGGCGTCGAGCATCTGGCACGCCAGATCATTGCGCAGGCGCGCGCCGGCAAGCTGGTCGGGCAACTGCTGACCGAATTGCGCAGCCAGCAGAACGCCGACGGCGGATTCGGTGGCGCGGTGGCGTATCAGTCCACCGTGCTCGACACCAGTTTCGCGCTGGTGGCGTTCCGGGTGGCGGGGGTTGCGGAAGGTCAGGACATCTCGCGCGCGGTGAACTATCTGGTATCGCGGGTGACGGATCCGGCCAGTAGCGATTGGCAGATGAGCGCTCTGGCGAAGCCGTATGTGTCCGCCTACGCGCTGCTGGCGTTGCAGATGCACAGCGCCCGCTTCCCGATTGCCGCGGCGGTGACCGCGCAGCGCGACGCGCTGATTGCGCAGCAGGGTAATGGCGTCTATGCCGAAGTGTTGCTCGACACCGTGGCAGCGCTGGCACTGCAATTCACCACCACCGGCGGTACCGGCCTGACCGACCTGCGCACCGCCATCCGTGCGGCACAGGCGCCGGACGGCAGTTGGCAGGGCGACAGTTTCCTCACCGCGCTGGCGCTGCGCGCGTTGGCATCGGAAGTGATCGCACCGCCGTCGGTCGATGGCAACGTCGTGCTGAGAGTGCGCGATGGCGTCACCTTGGCGTTCCTGCAGGGCGTCACGGTGACCGTGCAGGAACTGCCAAGCCTCGCATTGCAGACCGGCGCCGATGGCCGGGTCGATACCGGCCCACTGGCCGCCGGCACTTATCACCTCGCGCTGTCGCGCGATGGGTTCCGCAGCCGCGATCTCGGCGCCATCACGGTGAGCGCCGGGCAAACGCGCGATCTGGGCCTCATCGATCTGCTGCGCGACGCCAACGTCGCGGTGGTGTTCGGGCGCGTCACCGACGTCGCCACCACCAATCCGTTGGCGGGTGTCGACATCGCCGTGTCCGGCGCCGTGCAGGCCAGCGCACAGACCGCGCCGGATGGCTCGTTCGAACTGGTGTTCGCGACCGCCGGCGACATCCAGATCAGCGCCGGCCGCGCCGGTTACCAGACCGCCAGCGGCACCGGCGCCCTGGTGCTGGGCCAATCGCTGCGCTTCTCGCCCGCCTTGTTCGCCGATGGTGGGCAGGTGCCGACTTCGGCCTCGTTGCTGGCGATGATCGTCGACGCCACTACCGAGCTGCCGTTGTCGGGCGTGAGCGTAACGGTGGGTGCAGCAACGGCGGTGTCGGATGTGGCGGGCGTGGTGCAACTCACCGAACTGCCGGCGGGCGCCTTCACCGCCACCCTCAGCAAGGTGGGCTACCTGGGCGCGCAGCTCAGCGGCAGCCTCGTGGCGGGCGTCAACGATGCCGGCGTCATCCGTCTGCAACCGCAGAATCTCGATACCCGCAGCACGCTGAGCGGTCGCGTCGCCGATGCCGGCAATGGCGTGCCGATCGGTGGTGCGACGGTCGCCATCAGCGGCACCAACTTGCGCGCCACCACGGCCACCGATGGCCGGTACACGATTGCCAACATCACCGGCTTGCCGTTCACCGCGGTTGCCACAGCGCCGGGGTATGGCAGCCAGCAGGTTGCGACGGGCGATGGGCAGTCTGGCAACTTCCAGGCCGATTTTGCGCTGACCAAACTGGCAGCCGCCAACGTCTCCCTCGACAGCGTCACCATGTCGGCGCCGGAATTCGATCCGTTCAGCGAAGTAGGCGTGCTCGGCACCGTGACCAACCTCAGCGCCGATAGCGAGATCGGCCTGATCTTCAACGCCATCGTCTCCGATGCCGGCGGCAAGGTCATTCGCGACGTGCCGAACGTGCAGAGCACCCTGAACCGCACCTTCGACGACACCATCATCCGTTTCGCCCCAGGCGAGACCAAGCCCATCACCATCATCTGGGGCGACTTCAACGATGCGCCCGGCGACTATGCGGTATTGTTCCGCGGCACCACGCCCGATGGCCGCGTGGTGCTGGAAGGCTCCACCAGCTATCGCGTGCGTACGATCACCCGCCTGGGCGGCAGCATCATCATCGATCCGCCGCTGATCCAGGCGGGCACCGGTCAAAGCGTGGATCTGTCGGCGGACCTGACCAACGTCGGCAACCAGATCATTCCGGCCGGCGAGGTCAAGCTCAGCATCAAACTGGTGGCACAGGACGACCGCCCACCGCTGCCGCCCAAGCCCACCTTCACCGGCACCCTGATCTCCGGCACCCCGCTCAGCCGCCCCACCGGCATCACCCGCGATGCCGCCGGCAACCTGTACACCCTCAACACCTCACCGACCGCGCAACTGGTCAAGGTACTGCCCGATGGCACCGGCGCCGTGCTGCGCGCGCTGCCGACGGTGAGTTCCACCAACGCCAGTCTGTCCACTCCGTTAAGCGTCTCCTGGCGCGCGCCCAATTTGCTGCGCATTGCCTGGATCACCGGCTGGACCGCCGATCTGGATCTCGACAACGGTAATGCGATCTCGAACTTCAAGGCGCCGCC
The DNA here is from genome assembly GCA_033765245.1 of Lysobacteraceae bacterium. GTDB lineage: Bacteria > Pseudomonadota > Gammaproteobacteria > Xanthomonadales > Xanthomonadaceae. The sequence continues at coordinate 11,294 of JANRIF010000021.1, read as the reverse complement.
GACGGGGATCCAGGCAAGTTCGGTGACTGCCTACACCTTCGATCCGGCCAATGGCAATGAGTATTTCGGCGCGACGCAAAGCTCGCGGCCGCGCGTGCTGTTGCGTGATGCGGCGGGACAGGTGAGCGTGCTGGTGGATGCCGGCCTGACTTCGGCAGGCAAGTCGCAGTTCGGGCCGGATGGGAAGCTGTACGTCGTCAGCACCAGCCCCGGCGCGGTATTCCGGATCGATCCCGCCGACGTCTCGATCGATGCGATCTGGGTGGGACTCACCTCGCCGCAAGGAATGGCGATCGATGCCAGTGGCGTCATCTACGTCGCGAGCGGTAGCCCGCAGGCGGTGCTGCGGCGCCTCCCCGATGGGCGGGTCGAGACTTTTGCGACCACTACGGGTTTGTCGTTTGCCGATCTCAAGTTTGGACGCGATGGCCTCCTCTATGGCGTAGCCAGCGACGGTTCGATTCGTCGTTTCGCGGCGGATGGAACCAACACGATCTTCGCGCGCGGCATCATCAACTCGGTGTCGGGTGTGGCGGTGGACGATCAGCGCGGCATCTATGCCTACAGCGGCGCCACGTTACGCTTCCGCAGCGATGCTACCGGCATCGTGTCGCTCGGCAATGGCAGTCAGTCGATCACCAGCGTGATGCCGGATGGCGCGCAGGGGCCGCTCGTCGCCAACGGCACCTCGTTGTTGCGCGCAGTGGGTAGCGCTTACCAGACGCTATTGACGCCCGCCAACAATGCCATCCAGAAGCTGGCTCCGCTGGGGACGGACGTGCTGATCGGCGCGCAGGATGGTTCGCGCTCGACCATAGCGAGCAGCGATCGCGCGAATTTCGTTCCCATTGCCGCGTCGCCGTTTGCCAGTCAGGTCAGGAAGATCCTGGCCGAGTCGGGGCAGTCGCTGCTGGTGGTCAATACGGATTCGTTGGTTCGCATCGCTCCCGACGGCGCACAGGAGACCATTACGCGGTTTGGTGCGGTCCAGGCGTGGGCTCTCGACCGCAGCAGTGGCGACATCTGGATAAACAGTTCCACCGATGGCTTGCTGCGCATCGATGGCGTCACCGGCACCCGAACCCGCCTGCGCAACTGGGTGTCCAACATGCAGTGGGGATTGGCAGTCGATGTCGACGGGACGTTGATCTTCGGCGACGCCAGTGCGCGCAAATTGGTCCGTTTCGACCCGGCGACAGGCGCGCTTACCGACTTTCAGATACTTCCATCGCCGCTCTCGCCGTCGGACGTGGCGATCGCGCCGGACGGGACGCTGTTCGTGCGTTTCAGCGACGCAACGCTCAGACGGCTCGATGGCGCCAGTTGGACGACCATCGATACGAGCGTTTCCGAGCTCGTCACAAGCGCCAATGGTCAAGTCGGCTACCGCAAGACCGAAAAGCTGTTCGCCGCGCCGCTGACCGGTGCGGCAGCGACGTTGCTCAGCGTCATGGTGCAGACGCCCGATCTCGCGGCGTGGGTCGACAACGATTCGTTTGCCGCCTATTTGGCCAACCAAGCGCGGTTACGACTGCTCACAGCGGCCGGCGCGGTGACCCGCGACGTCTACGGATTTGTCGGATTCGTCGCCATTGCTGCCACCGCGTCGGGCGATATCCTGATCCTGGATAGCCGGAAGGATCTGAGTCTCGTCAGAGGCGGCGCAATTTCCCGAGTTGGGCGGTTCACTGCGGCTACCGACCTGGATACCGTAGGCGATGAGGTGCTGGTGCTCACCGGCGCTGGCGTGTCGCGCCTGCTCGCCAACAACTCGCTCCAGCTCTTGACCACCGTTCCGGGGTGGGCCGTGAACCAATACGGCGGCATCGGTGTCTCCGGGGACGCGATGGTGCTGTTCAACAGCACGACATCGGAAATCGTGTTGTCCGAGGCAGGGGTTGTGACGCAACGCTACCAGCCGTTCGCCTCCCCGACCTCGCTGGCGCAACACACAGACGGAACCTGGCTGATAGGCAGTGCCAGCCGCATCGTTGCGCTAAGCGACCACGCCGATCAATCCCGCATCTATTCGACCATCACCGGCACCCGCGACATCTTGGTGCGACGCGATGGCTCGCTGATGGTGGCGAATGGCACCAATATATTGCAGACGGTGGATGTCAATGGGACCGCCAGTCCGAGCACCGGGACAGCCGACACCGCATCGGCCTCGATCGTCTCGCTAGGCGAATCGCCAAGCGGTATCGATCTGTTCGCCATTACCTCGGCGGGCGTGATCTATCGCCAGCAGGGCGACCTTCTGAGCCCGTTTGCCGCGGGCGTGTCCCAGGTCAACACGATCGTTGCGCGGGTCGACGGCGGATTGCTGCTGACCAGCGAGACATCGCCGGCCATCCTGCAACATCGCGATGGCAAGACAACCAGCGTCGGCACCCTGATCCAAGGCCCGCGTACGCTGTGTGAACTGGACGCGGATACGGTCGCTGCGGTGAGCGCCAACTACCTGTCGGTGCTCGACGTTGGCGGTATGGCTAACTTCGCAGCCCTTCCGACGGGCGTCAATCCACGCACTGTGGCTTGCGTCGGCGACGGTGCAATGCGCCTGCTCAGCAATACCACCAACCGGATCGACCGGTTCGACGCCGGCGTGCAGCAACGCGGGATTCAGGTCGGCGATGTGGTGAGTGAGCAATCGCTTCCGATGTCGTTGCTCGACCTGGATGGCATCCAGCATTTGCACTTCTCTCCGTGGTTGCCACCGGCAGGCGGCGATTACGAGATCGACCTGGTCCCATTGGCACCGGGTGTCGAAGGGCGCGTGCTGGCTGGCATTCACGTGGGCTCGGCGGCGGTGGCGGTAATGACTGTCGCACCCGACTCCGTGCCGCCAGGCGAGGCCACGATACAGATTGATACGCATCTGGAGGGCGCTGACTTCACCCGCCTGTCGCGGGTCGAGCGCAGTCAGCTTCGCGTCGCAGGAAACGCCCCCGGTTCCGCCGCGATGTCGATGGATCCCGCGGGGCAGCTTTGGTACATCTCCGGTAGCGGACTGTTTCGCGTGCCGGCGGGAGGTTCTGCTGGAGTTCGCGTGGGGACTTTCGCAGTCAATTCGATCCGGGGCGAGATCCCGATCGACTCGCAGGGGCGCGCGTACTACGTCGTTACCGTGAGCGGCAGGCAGGATCTCCGCCGCACCGACGGGTCTGGCAGCACCGTGCGTATCGGCGATCTTGGTGCTCCGGCCGTCACCGGCATGACCATCGATGCACTGGACCGCCTGTACGTGCTGACCAGCGACAACCGGGTATTGCAGGTGTCGCCGGACGGCGTGATCTCTCCCTACGTCAACCTGCCCACCGATCAGGCGCCCTTCGGCATCACCCGCGATGGTGCCGGCGGGGTCTACGTGCAGCAGCGCGGCAACCGCATTCTCTATATTTCGCCGACACGCGACGTGCAGGCACTGGATCTGCGCGGTGCGGCATTCGAGTACGAGGGCGTCAACATCGCCGGCGACTGCGGTGAGAGCATGTTCATGACGCCCTTTTCCATGCCGGGAACGAGCCAGTCGGGTGAAGAACACACCGTGGTTCAGTTGGTCGGGCGCACCGGCGAGCTCGGTGTCGTGCTGGATGGCAAGACCATCAGCCAGGACCTGCTGGACATCGACTTCGTCACCTACGACCGTTTTGGCAGCCGCCTGCTGATGCAGAGCGACGCGATACCCAGGTTGTACACCATCCCCGTCACCTGCGGCGCCATCGACATGGACCTGCACATCGTGCTGCCGTCCGGTCAGCCGGTGTTTGCGATGGACCCGGTGGCCAGTTCGGTGTTCACGCGCGACAACGGCGATGTGGAGTACGTGTGGAACCTGCGCGACGTCAACAAGCAGGGGCTGACGATTTCGCTGAGCTCGCAGTTGCGCGAGTTGATGCGGACGCAGGATCGGCCGGTGGCCAAGGAAGCGTTCGTGCTGCTGAAGAACAGCTTCCGGCCGGAGCCGGTGCGGCTGAACATCGATATCCCGAGCGTGCACGTGCGCGATCTGGTGGACATCGCGGTGGCGCTGGACCGCGAGGAGTATCCACAGCAGAGCGCGGTGGCGATCCGTGTGCCGATGAACAATCTCGACAACGTCGACAAGTCGGGTGCGCTGGTGGTGCGGGTGGAGGATGCCAACGGCGCGCTGGTGGACACGCTGGTGGAGCGTCAGCAGGCGTTCGGGCCGCTGGAGACCATCGAGCTGACGCCGCCGTTCAACACCGGTGCCTTGCGGGTGGGCGATTACCGCGTGGTGGCGGAGATTCGCGATGCGCTGGGCGGTCTGGTGGCGCAGGCATCAGACGATTTCCGTGTGGTGGCCGGTAGCGGTTCCGGGCCAACCTTGATCTCCGCGGTTGCAACAGACCAACCGGTGTACCTGGTCGGCAGCGCCGCGCAGATTCTTGCCAGTGTCGAGAATCAGTCCGGCAACGCCGGCTTCGTCGGCCTGCTGGTGAGCGAGCGCGTGACCGCCGGCAATGGCACGGTGGTGTTCGACGGCAGTCTGCCGCTGACCAATCTGGAACCGTCGGCGCAGGCGCGACTGACGTTTGCGCTGTCGCTGGCTGGGCTCAGTAGCGGTTTCTACGACGTGTACCAGGAAGTGCGCAGCGCCGATGGCGCATTGCTCGACAACCGCGCCACCCGTTTTGAAGTGCAATCGATCGCCGGTACCGCCGCGCTGACGGGCACGCTGGCGCTGGATCCGCTGCACGTGCGGCGCGGCAACGCGCTCGGCATCGCCGCCACGCTGCGCAATCGCGGCGACGCCGCGGTGAGCGGCGCCGAGTCGGTGATCCGGGTGCTGCTGCCGGGCAGCAACACCGCGTTGGCGGAATGGGTGCTGCCGCACGATCTGGCGGCGGGGGCGTCGGTAGACATTCCGGCCTCCTTCGATACCGCCAATCGCGATCTGCGCGATTACCTGGTGGTGCTGTCGGCGCGGGTGAACGGGCAGGAGGCGGTGCTGGCGCAAAAGCCGTTCTGGATCGACGACGTGGTGTTCGCCGGCGAGCTGACGGCGGCGCCCGCCGACGTCACGCAGGGCAACGACGTGGTGCTGAGCGGCGTGGTGCGCAATATCGGCACGCTGGCGGCGCCGGGCAGCGACATCGCGCTGCGCGTGGAAGACGCAACCACCGGCGCGCTGGTGCGCGAGTGGCATGTCCCCGCGGATGTCGCGGCGGGCGCGCAGCAGGATGTCAGCCAGACGCTGAACACGCTGGCGTTGCCGATCGGCGCCTATATGGCGCGCTTGTCGGTGACGTTCGAGGGCAACGAACGCCCGTTGGCGCAGGCGGACTTCGTGGTGCGTAACTTCCGCATCGCCGGTACCTTCGCGGCGACGCCGGTACAGGTCAATCGCGGCGAGCCGGTCGACCTGCTGGGTACGGTTTCCAACTCGGGCAATCTCGGCATCGATCCGTTGCCGCTGCGCATCGAGGTGGTGAAGGTCGATACCCTGACGTCGGTACTGAGCCTGGACGACAGCATTGCGCTGGCCGAACAGGGCTCGTTCCCGATGCGGCGCGTCGCCGATACCACCGGTTTCGCGGCCGGCCAGTATGAAGGCGTGTTCTCGGCGTTCTTCAACGGCGAGTGGCATGAGTTGGCGCGCGACGGCTTCGAGGTAGTGCGTGCGGTGGAAGTGGAACTGCACATGGAGGTGCCACGCGATGCGCGGGTGCTGGTGTTGATGTCGTGCTCGCCGAGCGAGGACGATCATGGTGACGACGAGCACGACCGCACCGCCGGTGGCACGTCGAACCATGATGAGGATGACGACGACGACGAGGACGAGGATGACGACTCGTCCTGTGCCGAGACACGCCAGCAGTTCCTGTCGCAGTACCTGAGCGAGCGTGGCATCGAGCATCGCATCGTGCTCGATCAAGACAGCTTCATGGACGAACTGCGCTGCGGCCGCTACAACGTGTTCTGGCTGAGCGGCGATTCGGTCAAGCTGGGAACCGCCGAAGCCATCGAACTGCGCGAGTCGATCTACCGAGGCGATGGTTTCATTGCCGATGGCAGCCATGACGAGCGCAACAGCCAGCTCGACGAAATGCTGGGGGTCAACTTCCGTGGTCATCATTCGACTCAGGACATAGGCGTCACGGGCACGGCGGCGCTGTTCCCGGCGGTTACGGTGCCGAGCTATGGTCAGGCGCTGAAGCTGGAATTGACCACGGGCACGCTGGAGGCTGCGTTCGCGCCGGTCAATGCGCCGGCCATCGTCAGTGCCAGCTACGGGCAGGGCCGCGCGCTGACGTATGGTTTCGATCTGATCGATTCACTGCTGCGCGATGGCACGCAACCGGCGACCGAGCGCCTGCTGCTCAATGCGCTGGTGCACGTGGCGCCGCAGAGCGCGCCGGCGAGCTATGCGATCGGCTCTTACACGCCGGTCACCACCATGGTGCAGAATCTGGGCGTGGCGGTGGATGCCCGCCTGGAAACCGAGGTGGATGCGCCGACGGCGATCGTGTCGAGTTCGCCACAGGCCACCACCGGCGATGCGCTGGGCTCGGCCTGGGACTTCAACCTGCCCGAAGGCGAGCACCGCAGCTTTGACGTCAACGTCGTGACCGGCAATACCGCTCCCGCTCAGGTCCGCTCCAGCGTGTTCGAGCGCGCGGCGGGCGGCCTGCTGCCGCTCGGCAATGCGCAAATCGAACTCGCCGCCAGCGATGCCACTGCGGCAGCCGATGCGCTGTTGGCGAGTTTGCGCAGCGCATCGCTGCGCGGCGGCGAAGCATCGGCACGCAACCGCGCGGTGAAGGCGATCGAGGAAGCGCGAGCCGCCGAAGCGCAGGACGATACCGAGGAAGCCATCGATCAGTGGCTCAAGGCCAGCGACGAGGTGCGCCACGTCCAATCGATGTCGCATGCCGAATGGCGCCTGGCGATCGCGCAACTGCTGGCGGTCAGCCAGCACCTGGGCTGCAAGCTGGCGTTCAAGCTGTGCGGTACCCAGCCCACGACCGCAACGGCATTCGAGGCGTCGGCGTTCGTGCCATTGCAATCGCTGGGTCGGGTCCAGAGCGGCGGCAAGAACGCATGGGAATGGCAACTGGGCGATCGCGGCGACGCCGCGCCGGGCTTGCGGATCGATCTGGACTGGCGCAAGAAGCAGGCGGTGCGCTTCGTGTTGAACGTCGATGCCGCCGGTAAGGGGCGTCTGGAGCTGCGTCAAGGCAACAGCGTCAAGGCAGTGGTGCAGACCGATCCGGCGGTCGACGGCGCGCTGGCGCGCGGCGATGCGCTGCAATGGGTGGTGCGCGCCGGCAGCGGTCATGAACACGCACGCTTCAAGCTCACCGGCTTCACGATCAATGGCGAGTCGGTAGCGGCCGAGCTGGAGTCCGAGGACGACGACGCGGCCTCGCAAGCGCGGCTTACCTGGTACAAGCCCGCCATGCGCGCCGCGCTGACGCTCGACGGTGTGCTGGAACTGGAGTTCGACGACGAGGTTCCGCAAGGCGCGCAACTGGAGTTGGAGCTGCGCGCAGGCAACCTGCAATGCAATGGGGGTACGCCATGAGCCGGTCCGATCGCCTGCACGTGGGTACCCGCATGACCTCGAATTCCTGGAGCGGCACAATGCTGACGCGCGGTCTACTGATGATGGCTCTGGCGTTTGGCCCGATGGCTGCCGCCCAGCACCACGACAACGACGATCACGACAAAGACGAGCACGTGCATGAGATGCATGGTGCCGCCGAGCGCCACGCGCGCAAGGCCGACCAAATGCTGTTGGAAGGCAAGCGCCTGCTGCGCGATCCGCATTTCGGCGGCAACGCGCTGCTGCAGCAACGTCAGCGCGACGCCGACAAGGCGTATCACGAGGCCAGAGAGCGTGCCGAGCACCTGCTGCGCAGGGCGGATGCGCACGGCCCCGACGCCGACGCCGCGGTGGCCGATCTCGATACCCTGTTGGTGCCCGCCAACCTGATCGACTCGGAAAGCGACAGCTTCGAGCAGCCGGTGCTGAGCAAGGCCACGACGCCGACGCGAGCAGGGTCGGCGGTGCTGTCGGCAGCGCTCGCCTCGGCCGACGCCCTGTCAGCGCCGCGCAGCGAGCCGAGCGCCGCCGATCTGCAACCCGCGCTGGATGCGCCGCACACCACCGCGATCCGCGATCTCGCGACCTCGCTCGGCAACAGCCCGGCGCGCATGCACGAGTGGGTGCGCAAGAACATTCGCTTCACTCCCACGCGCGGTTCCATGCAGGGCGCGCAGGGCACGCTGGAGACGCGGCAAGGCAACGCCACCGACATTGCCAGTCTGGAAATTGCGCTGCTGCGCAGTGCGGGCGTGCACGCCCGCTACGTGCGCGGCCAGATCGAAGTCGATGCGGTGCGCATGCAGCGCTGGCTCGGCGTGGACCGGGTCGAAGCGGTCTCCGAATTGCTCAGCGAAGGCGGTATCGCCTTCACCACTGCCGTCGAAGCCGGCGTGCCGGCGCGCTTCACGCTGGAGCATGTGTGGGTGGAAGCGTGGGTGGACATGGCCCCCTCGCGCGGATTCCGTCACGTCAGCGGCGATGCCTGGGTGGCGATGGACGCGGCCTTCAAGGACCGGCGTTTCGAGGCCGGTCCCGATCTGCTGAGTTGGCTGGCGCTGGATGCCGATGCGTTGGCCATCGCAATCGATGCCGCCGCCGTGCTCGACAGCGCCGCCGGCACCCTGTCCACGCTCGGCGCCGATGCGGTCGGCGCGCTGCTCGACGCGGCCAGCGCCCGGCTTGCGCAGGCACTCACCGATCGCTCGTTGAGCGATGCCGAACTGGACGCGCTGCTGGCGCGCGCCACCGATCAGACGCCGGACCTGCCCTACCTGATGGGCACGCATCCCTATCGCATCGTGAGTGGGTTCGCACCGGAGGCGGTGCTGCCCGACAGCGAGCGGGTGATGTTCAGCCTCGACGTGCAGATCGAAGACAACGGCCTGCCGGGTGCCCCGGTGGTGTCGTTCGGTCAGCCGGTGGTGGCGCTGTACGGTCAGTCGCTGGAGCTGCACTTCGCGCCCGCCACCGACGACGACCGCGCGATCCTCGCTGCGATGCTGCCCAGCAACGCCAGCGGTTTCGTCGACCTGCCCGAAGCGGTGCCGGCCTATCTGGTGGAGATGCAGGGCGAGTTGCGCCTGGGCAGCACCGTGTTGTCGCAATCCCCGGTGTTCGGCATGGGGCGCGGTCTTTACTACCAAGTGACGCTGACGCGCCCGGATGGCGGCCGCTATCTGCAGAAACTGCGCGGTCACGTTGGTGAAACCCGCGCCTTTGTGGCGTCGTGGAACAACGGCGTCAGCGGCGAGCTGGCGCAAACGCTGGGCGCGCTGCGCACTCAGCAGGCGCTGCTCGGCAGCGATCCCACGGCTGCCCGTGCGCTCGCCTCGCAGGCATTGCGCCTGACCGGCCTGGCGCATTTCGCCGCCGCCAATGTCTATCAGGACTGGCTCGCCGGCCTGAGCCGAGTGGCATGGCACCGCCGCCTGAGCCTCAGCAGCAGTCATCTGGCGCTGGAAGTGGAAGCGCCATTCGGCGTGGTGATGTCGGCGCGGCCGCAGGGCGTCGGCTTGAGCGACGTCTCGCCGCTGCACATCGGCGCCGAGCTGCAAGCCGGCAACGAGGCGCGTTTCGCACGCGAGTCGCTGACCGCGCAAGCGGCCTTCGGCTACCAGTTGCTGGAACAGATGTACGAAGGCGGCGCCCGCTCGGCGACGCGCGTGTTCCTGTCGAGTCTTGCCAACAACCAGCCCGTGCACACGCTGGCGCCCGAGCAGATCGCTCAATTCGATGCGCTTGCGCTACCCGCAGACTTGCGCGACCCGCTGCGCGCCGGTCTGGTGGGCGGCGACCACGCTACCTTCACCGCGCAGCCGCGCGACGTGTTCGGCTGGGCCGGCTACGGCGGCCAGCAGGATTATCCGGATGCGCGCGGCGGCACCAGTTTCATTTTCGGCAAGGTCAATCCCGACGCCAACGCGCACCTCACCGGCGCCAACGTCACCGCGCTCAAGGCGCGCGGCCTGGCCTGGAGCGAATGGCTGGGCGATGCCCTGCCGGCGAGTATGGCGCAGGCCTGGAACACCGAAGCCGAGAGCTTCCTCGCCGCCGGCGACGGATTGGTGCAACTGAGCAACGACCCGCGCGCCATCGCGCTGTCGCCCACCCTCTCGCGCCTGATCGCCGGCACCGCCATTCATCACGCGGTGGGCGATCGCATCGACCCCTTGATCGATCAACACCTGTGGGCGCAGATGCTGTGGCCGGAAATCTCGATCGCGCCGCTGCTCGATCCGGTACCGCCCACCCTGAGTTTCGACGCCGCACCGCTGCAGATCACGCTGGGCGAAAGCACGCACGTGCTCGCCAGCGTCAGCGATAACCGGCCCGGCGCCAGCCTCAGCGTCAGCGCCGACGGTCAGCCGTTGGCGCTGAGCAACGGTGCCGCCGACTACACGCCCACGCGCGCCGGTATCGTGCCGTTGGTGGCGCGCGCGCGCGATGCCGCCGGCAACGTGGTGACGCGCTCGCTGGAGCTGCGCGTGCTGGCGCCGAATGATGCGTCCGCCCCGCTGGTGCGCATCGATGCGCCGCTCGACGACGCAGCCGTTACCGCTCCCACCGATGTCTTCGCCACCATCAGCGACGACAGTCTGGTGCGTTGGACGCTGTACCTGCGTCCGGGCAACTCGCCTACCGTCACTCCCATCAAACTCGGCGAAGGCACCCAGTCCGTCGCCAACGCCCGAATCGCCACGCTCGATCCCACGGCGTTGTTCAACGGCATCTACATCCTGATCCTGGAAGCCGAGGATGCCGCCGGCCGCAAGACCAGCGATTCGATCCAGGTGCGCATCGACGGCGACATGAAGCTGGGTCACTTCAGCATCACCTTCGTCGATGCCGAAGTGCCGCTGGCCGGCATTCCGATCCGCATCACCCGCACCTACGACACCCGTCAGGCGGGCGAGTCGCTGGACTTCGGGCATGGCTGGTCGGTGGATTACCAGAACGTACGGGTGCGCGAGAGCCGCAAGCTTGGCTTCAGTTGGAAGCTGGCGCAGCAAGGCGGTGGTTTTGGTTCGTGGTGCGTCAAGCCGTCAGGTTCGCCGGTGGTGACGGTGACCTTGCCCGATGGCGAGACCGAGCAGTTTCGCGCCAAGTTCAGTCCCGAGTGCACGGCGTTCGTGCCGACGGTGTACGGGCAACTGGTGTTCGAGCCGGTGGATGCCAAGACCCAATCGACGCTGGAGCAACTGGACTACGGCACGATCCG
>JANRIF010000092.1:0-5792 GCA_033765245.1 Lysobacteraceae bacterium | reverse complement strand
AGCCGCGTCTCCACCATCACCCGCCCCAACGCATCCTCGCCAGCCACCTGGAACACCCGCTTGGCCAGATCCACCGCTACCGTCGTGCAACCCAACATCGCCACCTGCTTCGTCGTACGCTTGGTCATGGGCTCGCTCCTCGCTGCCGTTGGTCATCCCAAGATGCCACCGTGGCGCCTCGACGCCTCGGCGAGGGGCGAGTCCATCCAATTACAGGGAGCCGACACCGGCGAGGTCGCAACTCGCTTGTCCCGAGTCCCGAGCCCCAACCCGCTACACTATCCCGCATGCGAGTAATGACGGGACTGTGGTTGGGGTGCCTGCTGATCGTTTCGGCAGCGGACGCAAGTGAGCGCAATGCCGTGGCCGATCGCAGACCGGAGTTTCGCGTCGCACTAGAGGCGGCCGAGCGGGGAGCGCAGGCGCGCTATGCCAAGGCCGAAACGGCGCTGCGCGACCATCCGCTGTATCCGTGGCTGGCGTATGCGCATCTGCGCCACGACCTGAAAACTGCCGACGCCGCCCGCATCGACGCCTTCCTGCAACGCTATGCCGATTTGCCGGTCGCGGCGGCGCTGCGCAACGACTGGTTGCAGGAGCTGGCGCGGCGCAATGACGGCAAGGCCCTGCTGGCGTTTTATCGCCCGCAAGCCGATGTCGCGTTGCGTTGTCGATACCTGCAGGCGCAAGCCGACGCCGGCGTCGCCGATGCCGACTGGATCGCTGCCGCCCGCCAACTGTGGTTGACCCCGCGTTCATTGCCCGCCGCCTGCGATCCGGTGCTTGCCCGCGCACAGGCGCTGGGAAAGATCGATGACGCGCTGCGCTGGGAGCGCATCGTCGCCGCCGCCGAGGCCAACGAACTCGGCCTGCTGCGTTTCGTCGCACGTGGCCTGCCCAAAGCCGACTCCGCACTGGCGCTCGATTTCGCGACCTTCCTGGCTGCGCCCGACGCGCGTGCGCTGCAGTGGCCGCGAGATGCGCGCAGCGCGCGTATCGTGCGCGCCGGCCTTGTGCAACTTGCCCGGCGCGATGCCGATGCCGCCGAGACGTTGCTCGATTCGCTGGCGACGCCAATGGCGCTGAGCGCCGACGATCTGGCCGTACTGCGCTATCAGATCGCCTTGTGGAGCGTGGCTTCGTACGCCCCGCGCAGCGCCGAGCGCCTTGCCCGCGTGCCGGACAGCGCCTATGACGCGCGCCTGCACGAATGGCGGGTGCGCGAAGCGCTGGCGCGCGGCGACGATGTGGCCGCATTGGCGGCGCTGGCGGCGCTGCCGCCGGCCCAGCGCATGGAATCGCGCTGGCGCTATATCGAGGCGCGTCTGCGCGAACGCGGCGGCGACGCCGCCGCAGCCAGCACGCTGTATCGGCAAGCGGCCAGCGAAGCCAACTTCCACGGCTGGCTGGCGGCGGATCGCCTGAACCAGCCATATGTCCTTTGCCCGCTGAGCGTCGCCATCCCCGCGGAAACCCGCAAGCAGGTGGCAGAACTGCCGGGGCTGGTGCGCGCACTGGAGCTGTTCCGCATCGACCGCCCAGGCTGGGCCGCACGCGAGTGGCAGACGCTGCTGCCGGCGCTGGACGACGACGCGCGCGTCGAAGCAGTGCGGCTGGCACGCGCCGCTGGCTGGCACGATCGCGCCGTGCATTTTCTCGGACGCCGCCCCGACGAGCTGCGCCATTACCGGCTGCGCTTCCCGCTGCCCTATGCCAGCCTGATCGACGCGCAAGCAAAGCTGCAGGGGCTCGATCCGTCGTGGCTCGCGGCACAGATCCGCGCCGAAAGCGCATGGATGGCCAACGCCCGCTCCGGCGCCCACGCACTCGGCCTGATGCAACTACTGCCCACCACCGGCAAGGCGCAGGCGCGCCGGTTGGGGATCGCTTGGCGTGGCGAGCGCACGCTGCTGCAAGGCGCCAGCAACATCCGCATCGGCAGCGCGCACCTGCGCGCGATGCTCGATCGCTACGATGGCCTGCCCTACTTCGCCATCGCCGCCTACAATGCCGGCGCCACTCCGGTGTCGCAGTGGCGCCGTGAGCGGCCCAACCTCGATCCGGACTTGTGGATCGAGACGATTCCCTACAAGGAAACGCGCGAATACGTCGCGCGCGTGCTGGCCTTCAGCGTGATCTACGACTGGCGCCGCGAGCGCCGCGCGCGCTCGCTCGATGCGCGTCTGCACGGCGTGTCGGGCAACAAGGCCCCGCACCGCGAATTCCATTGTCCCAAGCCCGAAGCGAGCACCGCACCATGAGCGCAAAACGGATCGTGATCCTGGGCGGCACCGGTTTCGTCGGTCGCCATCTGCTGCCTCGCCTGTGCATCGAAGGCTATGAACTGGTGGTGCTGACGCGCAATCGCGCCGGCCACCTGGAACGCTGGCTACCGCCCGGTGCCGATTTCCACGATTGCGACGTGTACGACCGCGCCGCACTGGTGCACGTCCTCACCGGCGCGGACGCCGCGATCAATCTGATCGGCATCCTCAACGAAAAAGGCGACTCCGGGCGCGGCTTCCAGCGCGCCCACGTCGATCTCACCAGCACCTTGGTGGCGGCCTGCCGCGATGCCGGCGTGCGTCGCCTGCTGCAAATGAGCGCGCTCAACGCCGGCCGCGGGCAGAGCCACTATCTGCGCAGCCGCGGCGAGGCCGAGGCGGTGGTCAAGGCCAGTCACCTGGACTGGACCATCTTCCAGCCATCGGTGATCTTCGGGCGCGGCGACGGCCTGCTGATGCGCTTTCGCGAGTTGCTGCGGCTGGCGCCGGTGCTGCCGCTGGCACGCGCGCAAGCCAAGTTCGCGCCGGTGTACGTGGGCGATGTGGTGGAAGCCTTCGTGCGCGCACTGAGCGATCGCAATACCATTCGCCAGGTGTACGAACTGTACGGCCCCGAAGTGATCACGCTGAAGAAACTGGTGCGCAAGATCGCGCGGGTGATGGGCTGGCGGCGCTGGGTACTTCCGCTGCCCGACGCGCTGGGCTGGTTCCAGGCAGCGATCGCCGAGCGGCTGCCCGGCAAACCGTTTTCGCGCGACAACTTCCGCTCGCTGCGCACCGATTCGGTGGGCGGCATCGATGGCCTGCATCGCCTGGGCATCGAACCAGTCGCGCTGAGCGCGCGCATGGAGGGCTTGCTCGGCCGCATCGACTCGCGGCAAAAGCGCCTCGATCGCTACCGTGCCGCGACCCAATGAAGCAGTATCTGGTCGGCGGCGCGGTCCGTGATCGCTTGCTCGGCCGCGTCCCCGGCGACCGCGACTGGGTGGTGGTGGGCAGCACGCCCGAACAGATGCTGGCGCAGGGGTTTCGCGCGGTGGGACGCGATTTCCCAGTGTTCCTGCACCCGGAAACGGGCGAGGAATACGCGCTGGCGCGCACCGAGCGCAAGTCCGGGCGCGGCTATCGCGGCTTCGTGGTGGACGCCGATCCGGGCGTGACGCTGGAAGCGGATTTGCAACGGCGCGACTTCACCATCAACGCCATCGCCGAGGACGCTGACGGCCGCCTGATCGACCCGTTCGACGGCGCCGCCGACATCGAACGCCGCGTGCTGCGCCACGTCAGCGCCGCCTTCGCCGAAGACCCGGTACGCATCCTGCGCGCGGCGCGTTTCATGGCGCGATTCGCGCCGTTGGGCTTCACGGTGGCGCCGGAAACGCTGGCGCTGATGCACGCGATGGTGGCCGACGGCGAAGTCGACCACCTGGTACCCGAACGGGTCTGGCAGGAACTCGAACGCGCGCTGCGCGAACCACGCCCCGCCGCGTTCGTACGAACCCTGCGCGAATGCGGCGCGTTGGCACGCATCCTGCCGGAAGTGGATGCCTTGTACGGCGTCCCGCAACGCGCGGAATTCCATCCCGAGATCGACGCCGGCATCCACACCGAAATGGTCTGCGACATGGCCGCGCGCCTCGCGCCCGGCGATGGCATGATCGGGCTGGCCGCGTTGCTGCACGACCTGGGCAAGGCGTTGACGCCGGCGGCGGAACTGCCGCGGCACATCGGTCACGAGCACACCGGCCTGACGGCGGTGCAGGCGGTATGCGCACGCCTGAAGGTGCCGAACGAACACCGCGAACTGGCGCTGATCGCCTGCCGCGAACACCTCAACGTACATCGCCTCGGCGAACTGCGCGCCGCCACCTTGCACGACCTGATCGCACGCTGTGATGGCTTCCGCAAACCGGCGCGCATCGCCCAGCTCGCCATCGTGTGCGAAGCCGATAAACGCGGCCGCCTGGGCTGCGCCGAAACACCCTACCCCGAAGCCGAATGCCTGCGTCGCGCCCACGCTGCCGCGCTCGCCGTCGACGCCCGCGCCGTCGTCGCAACCGGCCTCACCGGCCCCGCCGTCGGCGAACAACTACGCCGCGCGCGCATCGCGGCGATCGCCGGAGCCTGCCACGACACCGTGTGAGCGCCGGCAAGACCACACGCCTCTGACACTCAGGCACCTGCGGGTTTGGCGCATGATTCGACATCCGCTAGGAGCCTGGGCGGCAGAAACGATCGAGGCGAAAAATCGGCTGCGCGAGGACAGATTTCCGACGATTCGCCGGCCCATAGTGGTGCTATGGGCCAAGAATCGGCGGGAATATGGACCGCGCAGACGGCTTTGCAGCCCGGTCGGCTTCTACCGCCCAGGCTCTAGCAGCGCGTCGATCAGCGGGCAAGTCACTTCACTGCCGGCCACCGCACAGGCGCGTACCAGCGCACTCAGCTCACGCTCGATGCGCTGCAACTGCGCCAGTTTTTCGCGCACGCCAATCAGTTTGTCAGTGGCAATCGTGCGCGCCGCATCGCAATGCGCGCCGTCGGAAAGCCGCAGCAAATCGATGATTTCGTCGAGACGAAAACCCAGCGCCTGGCTCCGCTTGATGAAGCGCACCCGAGCGACGTCACCGGCACCGTAGCGGCGGATACCGCCCGGTGGTCGCAAGGGTTCGTGCAACAGACCGCGGCGCTGGTAGAAGCGGATGGTTTCGACACCGACACCCGCCGCCGCAGCGAGGGCAGCGATCGGAAACGTTGCGGCGTCGGACATGGCTTGACTCCGTACTTCGGTACGGTCGTAAGGTTACCGCCAACGCCCTCTCGCTCGACATAGCGGAGTCCATCATGTCCACCACTCTGTCCTTGCTCGGACGCATCGGCGAGAAAGCCGGCTCGTTTGGCGCCCTGATATCGGCGATGGGCTGCGCCATGTGTTTCCCGGCCATTGCCAGCCTCGGCGCCGCCATCGGCCTCGGCTTTCTCAGTCAGTGGGAAGGTCTTTTCGTCAACACGCTGCTGCCACTCTTTGCCTGGTTGGCGCTGCTCATCCATGCCCTGGGTTGGCTCAGTCACCGCCAGTGGCATCGCAGCTTGCTGGGCATGCTCGGGCCGACCCTCCTGCTGCTCTCGCTGTATCCGTGGTTTCAGTATGGCTGGAGCAGCTATGCCACCTACGCCGGCATCGGACTGATGCTGGCGGTATCGATCTGGGATTTGCTCTCGCCAGCCAGCCGTCGCTGCGACGACGCGCATTGCAGAAGCGGAGCCGGAGCATGAGCGACTGTTGCGCGGTAGCGGGCAAACCCCACATCGCCATCATCGGCAGCGGCGGCGCGGCGATGGCGGCGGCGCTCCAGGCCACCGAGCGCGGTGCCAGGGTCACCGTGATCGAACGCGGTACGCTCGGCGGCACCTGCGTCAACGTCGGCTGCGTGCCATCGAAAATATTGATCCGCGCCGCGCTGGTGGCACACCTGCGCCGGCACAGCCCATTCGACTGCGGCATCG
>JANRIF010000007.1:0-12238 GCA_033765245.1 Lysobacteraceae bacterium | reverse complement strand
CGAGTCGTCGAGAAAGGCGTCGTACACCGCGGCCGTGGTGAGCACCGCCGATAGCGGCAGAAAACCGCCAGTGAGGCCCTTGGACAGGCACAGAAAATCCGGAGCGATGCCTGCCTGCTCGCAGGCGAACAGGGTGCCGGTACGACCGAAGCCCACCGCGATCTCGTCGGCGATCAGATGCACGCCGTGCGCATCGCACAGTGCGCGCGCGCGGCGCAGATATTCGGGGTGATACATGCGCATGCCGCCCGCGCATTGCACCAGCGGCTCCAGGATCAGCGCGCAAACGTCCTTGCCGTGCTGCGCCAGTAACGCGGCCAGTGCATCGGCGGCGCGCGCCGCGCAATCGAACGCCGATTCGCCGGGTTCGGCAAGAAAGGCGTCGGGCGAAGGCGCAAACAGCGGCTCGATCAGCAGCGGCGCGTAGATGCGACGGTACAACGGAAGATCGCCCACCGCGAGCGCGCCCAGGGTTTCGCCGTGGTAGCCGTTGTGCAACGCGATGAACTTCTGTCGCCTGCCGTCGCCGCGATTGAGGAAGCTGTGAAAGCTCATCTTCAGCGCCACTTCCACCGCCGCCGAACCGTTGTCGGCCAGGAACACCCGCGCCAGCCCCGGCGGCGCCACTGCCAGCAGCGCTTCCGCCAGTTCCACCGCCGGCCGGTGCGAGAAGCCGGCGAAGATCACGTGTTCCAGTTGTTGCGCCTGCCGTGCGATGGCCTGCGCGATGCGCGGCTCGGCGTGGCCGAACAGGCTGGTCCACCAACTGCTGACCGCATCCAGGTAACGATGCCCGTCGATCCCGACCAGCCAGGCTCCGCGGCCGTGGTCGATGGGAATCAGCGGCAGCGTGTCGGGGTGCTCGCGCATCTGCGTGCACGGATGCCACAGCACCGCCAGATCGCGGTCCCGCCAGTGCGCGGCGTCTGCTAGCATCGCGGGGTCATTAGCCTGCGTCATCCCGTCATGATCCCGACCCGCCGCGCCGCTGTCCATGCCTGTCGTCGCTCGCGCCCATTCGCGCGCGGCTTTACCCTGATCGAAGTGCTGGTGGTAGTGGTGATCCTGGGCATTCTGGCTGCGGTGGTGGTGCCGCAATTGATGGGGCGGCCGGACGAAGCTCGGGTGGTGCGTGCCAGATCGGACCTCGGCGCGATCGCGACCGCGCTGGACATGTATCGCCTCGACAACTTCGACTACCCCAGCACCGACCAGGGCCTGGAAGCGCTGGTGCGGCAGCCGCCCGGCGTCGAGCACTGGCGCAGCGGCGGCTATCTGCAGAGCGTGCCCAAGGATCCGTGGGGTCGCGAGTATCTGTACCTCAAGCCCGGTGCGCACGGCGCATTCGATGTGTGGACACAGGGTGCCGACGGTCGCAGCGGCGGCGAGGGCATCGATGCCGACCTCGGCAACTGGGATCGCTGAGCGCTTGTGATTGCGGCGCTTGCCCGCATGCCGGACCCGAGTCGCGCGCGCGGCGTCACGCTGATCGAACTGTTGGTGGCGTTGGTGATCGTGGCCACGCTGACCGCCGCGGTGACGCTGGCGATTCCCGACTTCGGCGCGCGTCGCAGCGATGCCGCTGCCGAACAACTGGCCGCGCGCATCGGCCTGGCCTGCGAGCGCGCGATGGTGTCCGGGCGCGACGTCGGCATCCGCGTGGCGGCGGACGGGCTGCGCTTCGGCCAGTTCGAGGCAGGCGCGTTCCAGCCCTGGGTCGACGACCCCTCCGAACCGCTGCGACCGCGCACGCTGACGCACGGCCTGCAACTGCAATTGATGCGCGACGGTCGGGTGCTCGAATTCGACGATGATGCCGCCCCGCAACTCGCTTGCCAGGCCTCGGGCGAGCTCACCCCGTTCGAATTGTTGCTGCTGCGCGACGCCCGCCCGCTGTGGCGCATCCGCGGTCTCGCCAGCGGCAGCGTAGAGCGCGAGCAGGTGGCGCAGTGAAGCAGCAGTCGGGTTCTCGATGTGGTGCATCTGGACGACAAACCATCAAGTCGTCACCCCAGCGACGAGGCGCGCAGCACCCGAACGCCGAAGGCGGCCCGAAGGGCGAGCACACAGTGCGAGTAAAGCTGGGGTCCATGTTGACTTGTCCTAGCGCATCCAGAGCAAACTGGATTCCAGCTTGCGCTGGAATGACGACATCGAAGCCTGACGCGACTGGCAGAACCGTGTTGAGCCCGCTCTCGCGCGGCTTCACCCTGCTGGAAGTGCTGATCGCACTGGCGGTGCTGGCGTTGGCGATGGGGGCGCTGGTGGGCACCGCCGCGCGCGA
Organism: Lysobacteraceae bacterium; assembly: GCA_033765245.1. Taxonomy (GTDB): domain Bacteria; phylum Pseudomonadota; class Gammaproteobacteria; order Xanthomonadales; family Xanthomonadaceae. The sequence continues at coordinate 9,954 of JANRIF010000007.1, read as the reverse complement.
GGCGCGCTCGCTGGCGGACGAACGCGAGCGCACGCTGGCGCAGTGGGTAGCCGCCAACGTGCTGGCCGAAGCGCGCCTGTCGGCGCCCCTGCCCACCAGCGGTCGGCGTAGCGGCGAGGTGGAAATGGGAGGGCAACGCTGGCGTTGGCAGCTCGAGATCGTGCTCGCCACCGACGAAGGCATCCGCCGGCTCGACGTCGGCGTGCGTCGCGGCGACGACCCGCAAACGCTGCTCAGCCTCAGCGGTTTCGCGGCGGCGCCATGAAGCCGCTGACGCGCCCGCACGCCGGCTTCAGCCTGCTGGAATTGCTGGTGGCGCTGGCGCTGTTCGCGGTGGTGGCATTGCTGGCCTGGGGCGGCCTGGATACGCTGGCGCGCAGCCGCCACGCGCTGGACGCCGAGCGCACGCGCCTGCGCGCACTGCAGTTGAGCATCGGCCAGCTCGAACGCGACCTGCGACAGGCGGTGGCACGGCCGGTGCGCGCCGGCGATGGCCTCGAGCACCCGGCGCTGTGGGGCCAACCCAGCGCGATCGAACTGACCCGGCTCGCACCCGGCAGCGGCTGGCAATCGCCGTCGCCGGCACTGGAACGCATCGGCTGGCGCTGCAGCGACGGCGAATTGCAGCGTCTGCGCTGGGCCACGCCGGATCGCGCGCCGAACACCGCATTCACCCGCGAAACCCGCCTGAGCGGCGTCTCGCAGTGCCAATGGCGTTTTCTCGACCGCCTGCCCAGCGCCACCTGGCCGCTGCGCGGCGCGGTGCCGGAACGCCTGCCGCGCGCGGTGGAACTGCGTTTCCGCCTCGACGGCATGGGCGAATTGCGCCGCGTGATCGAACTGGCCGACAACGCCCGCGAGGTGGGGGCGTGAGCGCGCGCGCGTCGCACCAGCGCGGCGTCGCGCTGATCGTGGCCTTGCTCGCGGTGGCGCTGGCGGTGTTGCTGGCCGTCGCCTTGACCGATGCCGGCGAACTCGGCCGCGCGCGTCTGCGCAACCAGTGGCGCGCCGAACAGAGCAGCGAGCTGATGCGCGGTCTCGAAGCGTGGGCCGCGCAGGTGCTGCTGGCCGATCAGCGTCTGTCGCCCGACCTCGACACCCTGGCCGATCCCTGGATGCAACCGGCGCCACCGATCGTGATCCCTGGCGCCGTCATCAACGGTCGCCTGCGCGATCTCGGTGCCTGCTTCAATCTCAATAGCCTGGCGCCAGCGGGAATCACCGATCCCGAGGCGGTGCGCCGCATGCAGCGTCTGCTGACCGGGCTGCGGCTGGACCCGCGCATCGCCGCGCAAGCGGCTGACTGGCGCGACCGCGACCGCGAGCCGCAGGACGGCGGCGCCGAAGATGCCGCCTACGCCGCGCAGACGCCACCCGGCCGCGCCGCCAACCGCGCCTTCGCCGATGCCTCCGAACTCAAGCGCCTGCCGCTGGTGGACGCCGCCGCGTGGGCGGCGCTGGCGCCTTACGTGTGCGCGCTGCCCGAGGATGCCCGCATCAACCTCAACACCGCGCCCGCGCTGCTGTGGTTGAGCGTGGCCGAAGGCATCGATATCGGTCAGGCGCGCCGCCTCGCGCGCGAACCCGGCACTGCCTACCGCAGCCTCGAAGCCCTGCACGAATCGCTGGTGCGCGAAGGCTTCAACAACGTCGACCTCACCCCCTTTTCGCTCGCGAGCGATCATTTCCGCCTCGAAGCCCGCATCGACGCCGACGGCATCGCCTTCGACTACAGCAGCGTGCTCGCCCGCGAGCCGGGCAGGGTGCGCGTGCTGGCGCGGGTGCGTGGGCGGTTGTGAGGGTGCTAGCCCCAACACTGTTCCGATAGTCGCCTCAGCCTTCAGTGCCGTCATTCCAGCGGAAGCTGGAATCCAGTTTGCTGTTGCTTTACAAAGCAAAGTCAAAATGGACCCCAGCCTTACTCGCACTGTGTGCTCGCCCTTCGGGCCGCCTTCGGCGTTCGGGCGCTGCACGCCTCGTCGCTGGGGTGACGGCCTGATGGTTCGTCGTCTAGATGAACAGTATTGGGGCTAGCCCGCATTTCTCAGCCCTCCTACTGCTGCCGCCGTTCGGCTGCTGCCGCAGCTACGCGGGGCTGCGCCCCGATCACTCGCCGTGGCGCGCCGCCTGTCCGCTTCGCATTCCAGCTCCGCGGGCAGTACCGGGGCAGGCCTTCCTGGCCTGCCCGTCCGACGCAGTGCGTCGGACCCCTCGATCCGGCTCAACGTGCCGTCGAGTACGTTGAGCCGTCTCTCAGTCCGCGTGGCGCACCACAACGGCGTCTCGGTGCCCTCGCTACGGATCGGTGTGAGAAATGCGGGCTAGGCGGGCTGCGGCAATCAGGCGCGGCTTGATTACCTCCGTCCGCGCGGCAGGCGCTGCTAGAATCGGCGCATGTCCCGCATTCTTGTTCGAGCCCTTCCTGATGGCCGTTTGCGCTGGTTGAACACGGCCGGCGCCGCGCGCGTGCAGTCCGGTGTTCCCGCGCCCGACAGCGAGCGCGAGGTGTGGGCGGTGCTGCCGGCGGAAGACGTGCTGCTGATGCAGGCGCCGCGGGTGGCACGCTCGGCGGCGCAGTTGCAACAGGCGCTGCCCTACGCCATCGAGGATCAGTTGGCGGCGCCGATCGAAACCCAGCACGTGGCTTGGGCCGCGGCGGCCGATCCCAATCAGGTGTTGGTGGCGGTGGTCGCGCGCGATCGCCTCGATGCCTTGCTGGCAGCGCTGCGCGGACACGGGCTGGAGCCCGACGCGGTGATCCCGGAGCCGCTGCTGCTGGCGTGGTCGCCCGCGAGTTCAAGCGTGCTGCTGGAGCCGGGGCGGGCGGTGCTGCGTTATGGCGAGGCGCGCGCCTTCGTCGGGCATCCCGACGAACTGGCGATGTTTGCCGGCAGCGTCGGCGCCGCGCTCGACGGTATCGCGATCGACGGCACGCAGTCGCCGCTGCCATTGCGCGCCACGCAGGTGCGCGAGGATGCGCTGCAGGCGTATGCCGAACGCGCCCGCGGCGAGCCGCCGCTGAACATGCTGCAGGGCGCCTACGCGCCACGTCGCAGCCTCGGGCACGCGCGTCGACGCTGGCGGCTGGCGGCGTTGCTGGGCGCGGTTTCATTGTTGCTGGCCTTCACGCACCTGCTGCTGGAGCGTCAGCAATTGGCGCGACTGGCGGAGCGCCAACGTCAGGAGATGGCCGATCTGTATCGCGCCGCGGTGCCAGACGCCACCCGCGTGGTCGATCCCGAACTGCAATTGCGCACCGCACTGGCCGCAGCAGGGCAGGGCGGTGGCGACGGACTGCGCCTGCTGGCGCTGGCTGCGCCTGGGCTGGCCGCCGATGCCGCGATCCGAGTGGATCAACTGGAACTGCGTGAACGCAGCCTCGACTTGGTGGTGCAGGCGCCGGACGTCGCCGCACTGGATGCCTTGCGTGCGCGCCTGGCCGCCGCCGCACCGGTCGAACTGACTGCGGCGACGCCGGGCAGCCAAGGCGTGGAAGGGCGGCTACGCCTCAGCGGGGGCGCGCCATGAACGCGATGACGACGTGGTGGCACGGCTTGCAGGCACGCGATCGGCAGGTGCTGCAGGTGGGCGCGGCATTGGCAGCGCTGCTGTTGCTGTGGGGCGCGCTGTGGCTGCCGCTGGCGCACTCGCGCGAGGCGCTGCAGCGGCAGGTGATCGCGCAGACTCAGGCGCTGGCGTGGATGCGGCCGGCGGCGCAGCAACTGATTGCCAGCGGCGGCGCTGGCGCACCGAGCGCGGCGCCGGATGGACGCTCGCTGCTGGCGCGGGTGGATGCCGGTGCACGTGCGGCGGGTCTGGCCGGCGCATTGGTCAGCGTCGAACCGCAGGGTCCGCACCGCGTGCGCGCCAACTTCACCGGAGCGGATTTCGACACCTTGGCAAGCTGGCTCGAACGCGGCGCGGCACAGGACATCGCTGTGGTCGAATTGTCGGTGCAGCGTGCCGCCGCCGGACGGGTCGACGCGCGCGCGCTGCTGACCGAGGGAGCGCGCTGATGCGGCGCTGGTTGTGGCTTCTGGCCGGTCTGTTGCTGGCGACGATCGCCACGCTCGCGTTCGCACCGGCCAGCCTGGTGCTCGGGCGCATGCAGACGCGCGTGCCGGGGCTCGAGCTGTCGTTGGTCAGCGGCACCATCTGGCGCGGCGGGATCGGCGACATCAGCTATCGCGGCCGCTCGTTGGGTGCAGTGAACTGGCATGTGCGGGCATCGGAATTGTTGCGCCTGCGCGTGTTGGCCGAGGTCGAGGCCAATGGCGACTGGGGTGTCGGTCGGGGTGTGCTCTGGCGCGGTTTCCATGGTCTGGGCATCGAGGCCGTGCACGCCGAAGTCGCCGCGGCACCTTTTGCCGGCATCGCCGCCACGCCGGAACTGGAATTGCTGGGCGCGATCGGCGTCGACATCGCCATCGCCGAGTTGCGCGACGGCGCGCTCACCGCGCTGACCGGCGAGATAGCATGGCATGACGCCGCGGTTGCCGGTGTTGCGCATGGGAACCTGGGCACCCTGCGCGCGCATCTCGCCCTGGACGCACCCAACGCCGTGAGCGCGGTGCTCAGCGACGACGGCGGGCCGCTGGCGGTCGACGGCGGGGCTTGGCTCTCGCCTCTGGGCTACTCGGCCGACGTGCGCCTGCGCGCGCGCGATCCGGCGCTGCGCCCGGTCATGCGGTGGTTGGGGCAGCAGCAGGCCGACGGTCAGCGTCGCCTGCAGTTGCAGGGCACCTGGCTGGGGGCGGCACCATGAGTAGCGACACGTTGCCGCGCATCCACGTGATCCGGGAACACCTGGAAGGCCGCAACCGGGTCGAGGAGCTCGATCTGGAGTTCAGCAACGGCGAACGCCGCACCTATCGCCGCCTGCTCGGGCGCGGTCATGGCGCGGTGGTGGTGGTGGCGATGGCGGATGCCGACACCGTATTGCTCACCCGCGAATACGCCTGCGGCCTGCATCGCTACGAACTGGGCCTGCCGCGCGGCCGCATCGACGAAGGCGAAACTCCGTTGCAGGCGGCCGATCGCGAATTGAAGGAAGAAGCCGGCTTCGGCGCGCGCCAGTTGCAGGTGCTGCGCGAGCTGACCCTGGCGCCGAGCTACATGGATCACGTCACGCACCTGGTGCTGGCGCGCGACCTGTACCCCGAGCGCCTGCCCGGCGACGAGCCCGAACCGCTGGAAGTGCTGCCATGGCGGCTCGACGCGCTCGATCGATTGATGCTGCGCGAGGACTGCTCCGAAGGCCGCGCCCTGGCGGCACTGTTCATCGCGCGCGAATGGCTGGCGCGGAATGGGTAGCCCGTACTCCTCGCACCCATGCAGGCAATGCCCCGGCCGTTTGTGGGAGCGCGCTCGCGCGCGACGGATGCAGTGGGCTGGCGGCGAGCGCCACTAGCCCGCGCACCGCGTAGTGACCTAACCCCACGCGGTGGCGACATCGCCACGAAGAGACAGGCTCTGAGGACTCGACGGATGGACCAATGGCTGGCCCCCTGCATCGACATCGCACAACGCGCTGGCGCCGCGATCATGGCGGTGTACGCGCGCGATTTCGACGTCAGCGCCAAGGACGATGCCTCACCGCTCACCGAGGCCGACATGGCTGCGCACCGGTTGATCGTGGCGGGCTTGCAGCAACTCACGCCTGACATTCCAGTGCTCTCCGAGGAATCGGCGCAGATCGATTGGGCGGTGCGGCAGCGGTGGTCACGCTACTGGCTGGTCGATCCGCTCGACGGCACCCGCGAGTTCATCAAGCGCAACGGCGAGTTCACCGTCAACATCGCCTTGATCGACGGCGACGCGCCCGTGCTTGGCGTGGTGTACGCGCCAGCGCTGGATGAACTGGCGTTCGCGCTGCGCGGACGTGGTGCGTTCGTGCGCATGGGTGAAGACGACGTCGCACTGACCACGCGCCGACCGGCACTGGCACCACTGCGCGTGGCCGCCAGTCGCTCGCACCGCGATGCGCGCACCCAGGCCGCACTGGAGCGCATGGGCGAGATCGAATGCCTGGGCCTGGGTTCCTCGCTCAAGTTTCTGCGCATCGCCGAAGGCCGCGCCGACGTGTATCCGCGTTTCGGCCCCACCAGCGAATGGGACACCGCTGCCGCGCAGTGCGTGCTGGAAGCGGCCGGTGGCGCGGTGCTCGGCATGGATGGCGCGCCGCTGCGTTACAACCGCAAGGATTCCCTGCTCAACCCCGACTTCATCGCCCTGGGCGATGCCGACCTGCCATGGCGGGAGTGGCTGCATGACTGATCGCGACGACGGCATCGCGCGCCTGCTGAACATCATGGCGCGCCTGCGCGATCCGGTCGGCGGTTGCCCGTGGGATGTGGCGCAGGACTTCGCCAGCATTGCGCCGTACACCATCGAGGAAGCCTACGAAGTCGCCGATGCGATCGATCGCGGCGACTTCGACGACCTGCGCGACGAACTCGGCGACCTGCTGCTGCAAGTGGTGTTTCATGCGCGCATGGCACAGGAACAGGGGCGCTTCGAATTCGCCGACGTGGTGCGCGCGATCTGCGACAAGATGGAACGCCGCCACCCGCACGTGTTCGGCGATGCCAGCGTGGCCGACGCCGAAGCCCAGACCGCCGTATGGGAAGCGCTCAAACGCGACGAACGCGCGCAGCGCAGCGAGGACACCAGCGCACTGGCCGGCATCGCCCGCGGCCTGCCCGAATGGCAGCGCGCCACCAAACTGCAAAAGCGCGCCGCCGCGCTCGGCTTCGACTGGCCCGATCTTGAGCCGGTGATCGCCAAGCTGCACGAGGAAATCGACGAAGTGCGGGTCGAATTCGCCAAGGGCACCGGCCACGACGCGCTGGAAGACGAAATCGGCGACGTGCTGTTCGTATGCGTGAATCTGGCCCGCCACGCCAAGGTCGATTTCGGCAACGCCCTGCGCCGCGCCAACGCAAAATTCGAACGCCGCTTCCGGCGCATGGAAGCCTTCGCCGCTGCCGAAGGCGTGTCGCTGTCCGATCTCGATCTCGCGGCGCAGGATGCGTATTGGGATCGGGCAAAGGCGGAGGAGAAGGCATAGCGCGGAACGCGCGGTGGTCAGGTACCTGCTCGCCGGCTACCGCCCGAATCCGTGAACTTCTCACTCCCTGCGCCGCGTCTCAGGCCGCTGACGCGCGCAGACAGTCGCCCTCCCTTGCGCCAACGGCGCAGGGGAGGCTTGGGAGGGGTAAGCCAGACTCGCCTCGGCTGCCAAGCGAGCCCCGCGCAAAACACCGGTAAACGACATGCGCCTGTGCATCCCATGCATGGCGGACGCGCGCAAATGGACTCCCTCCCTTGCGCCAACGGCGCAGGGGAGGGGTGGGGAGGGGTATGCCCAGCTCGCCGCGGCTGCCAAGCGAGCCCAGGAGTCTGTAATTTGAACTGTGTAACTGCCCCTGAGACGATGCGGCCATGCCGCAAGGAGCAGAGACAGTTACACAGTTCAAATTACAGACTCCACCCGATCGAGAGGGGGCTTTTGCAGGGCCGACTACTGAGAAACATGATCAATCCCGCCGCAAGTGGCTGGCTATTTGCCAGCCACTTGCCTTGCCTTGTCAATCCATGATCGGCGGGAACCCGACCATCTGCGTGTTGCTGCAGTTGTTGACATCGCAGCCGCCGTCGAATGAGCCGATCTGCTCCGCGACGCGACCCATGAGCAGCTTTCCATGAGTCCGGACAACAATGGTGACCGCGGCGCCAAAGCCGTTATATTCCTCGAGCCCATTCCCCATTGGCACTGGCGCACCCGTCGAAATTTCTCCACCCACCAGATGAGCGGACGCCTGGCCCGTGCGATCGGCGCCGGTAATGATCGAGCCGGCGTATACAAGGGATGCGCGTGCTTCGGGAATGCTCAAATCGGGGACATCGCACATGTCAACACAGGCGGACGGATTGTTGAAGATAACCCACCACACCGTATGCGCTGCGTTCTTTTCCAGGCGAGTGGTGTCGATCTTCGCCCACAGCTCGTTCTCACTGCGGACCAGCGTGCCAGCACCCGGCAACATGGCGCCGGTGCTGAACGACATCATGTCATGGGACTGAAAGGTGGTATCGCTGGCCCGTGCGGTGCCGGCTGTGCCGACGAGGGCGAGGCTGATAGAGCTCATAATAAATGCAAAAGATATTTTGTGCCTCATGAGAGTTTCCTTTATTTCCTAGATTACAAGTTTGAGTTAGATGATTATGTGTAACTAACATATTGTTTCTATAACCTATCATGCCCTCCATCTGGTGAGTGAACTACATAATCTTACCTGCCATACCATTCGCGTCGCTCCGACGCACGACCCCAACTCCTCACGCGGACGGACGATCATACGGCCTCCGTCATTTCGACACCGATCTCAGATTCTGAAGTTTCCTTGGTGGCTTGATTTGTTGTCTACGGATAGCCGGCTGTTCGTTGAGGATGCGGCTCCAACGTCTCGAAGCGGGGCGCAATGCCAGCTACCGGACATGGAAGAGTCGGCAGAACCCCGCGCATCGATTTCATACCACATCGCAATACATTGCAAGAGATCCGGAGACTCGGGGTCACTATTTCGCCGCCGCTGTCAATAGGCGCGAAAAATTCCTCCCGGACCTGGCTCATGACAGGTGTGCTTGCGTAACAGGTCGACCACGCCGGCTTTGTTTTCGGTTCGGCGCGGCCGCTGGCGGCGCCAGTTACCCTTCTGGATCAAGGCGATCGGCATCGCCCCTGGCATCGCTGCCCCAAATACTGACCAAGCGAGCGCAGCGAGTGTAGGTGTAGCCGCGCACCGGCCGAACGGTGACCGTCGCTGCGCCAATGTGGCCGACGGTGGTCGGCGCGGCACAGAGTCATGGCTTGGTAACGCTCATCCAACCCTCGCTGGCTCGTGCGACGGGCGGTCATCATTTCAATCGGGTAACTTCAGGCTCAGGGATCTCGGTGCACATTTTGATCTGCACTACGCGACGGTAAGCGGTTGGCGCTGCAAAAGCCCCCTGAGGCGGCATGTTGCAAGGCTCTCAGGGGTTTGGCAAGCGTCCGCAATCCCCGAAAATCGCGAGCAGACGCCGCGATTCCCGGGAGTATTTGCGCATGAGCACGCCGGATTTCGTCCTTTCCCGCCTGGGCCAGATGATCGATTTGCGCCATCCGCTGGCGGTGTCGGCGACGCGGATGCCGTGGGCTGCGGCTCGTTCTGAGCCTGTAAGTTGATCAGACACGCGAGTCGGAACCCGCAGGCGTCTGCGCGGATTTGCGCCCACTGATTGCACAACCCGCTTGAGCCACCCCCCCACTTCAGCTCACCATGTCGGTTCGGGAGGACCACGCTATGACCGACAAATTCTCCAGCTTCGAGGAGTTCTACCCGTTCTATCTGGGCGAGCACAGCAACCGCACTTGTCGGCGTCTGCATTTCGTCGGTAGCGGGTTGGTGCTCGGCGTTCTCGCTGCCGTGATCATGGGCGAGCTGGGGCCGTTGTGGCTGTTGTCGATCCCGGTGATCGGCTACGGCTTCGCCTGGGTGGGGCACTTCGTGTTCGAGAAGAATCGCCCGGCCACGTTCACTTACCCGGTGTGGTCGCTGATCGGCGATTGGGTGATGTTCGGCGAGATGTTGACCGGCAAGATACGCTTCTGAATCGTCACTTCTGCCCAGGCAATTCGGTGCCGTCGAAAGCATCCGGCAGCAGCTCGCGCGTGGTAGCCACGCTGCTGGCGCCGTGCAGGTTGGCGCGGATCACGGGCATGTCGGCGCCGCCGAGTTCGAGCATCACTTGGCGGCAGGCGCCGCAGGGGGAGATCGGGCCTTCGGATTCGCCCACTACGGCCAGGGCTGCGAAGTCGCCGCGTTGGTAGCCGGCGGCGATGGCGCTGAACAGGGCGGTGCGTTCGGCGCAACTGCACAGGCCGTAGGAGGCGTTCTCGACGTTGCAGCC
>JANRIF010000359.1:0-6114 GCA_033765245.1 Lysobacteraceae bacterium | reverse complement strand
GACGGTGCGATCGGCCAGCAGGGTGTCGAGACGACTGGCGAATTCGTCGAAGGCGGTGAGCCGCGATTCGCCGGAACCCGCGCTGCGGATGCCGTCCACCAGAAACTGGTTGAACACGCGCTCGATGTTGCCGACGTCGGCACCCTGCCCCACGAAAAACGGTCCGGTCTGCAGCGGCGTGCGTGCGGCGATGGTGACGCGCTGCCGGGAAAAGCCGTCGGTATTGGCATTGGCGATGTTGTGGCCGGTGGTGTCGAGCGCCAGGCGCGATGACAACAGGCCGGAGATGCCGGTGGAAAGCAGGTCAGCCATGGCGGCCTCCTCGGGATGCGACGCGACGCGAACGGGCGATGGTCATCATGGCGCCGCCCACGGGGCTACCGTTGCCGGCCACGAAGGTGCGGCGGCGGGTTCGGATGCGCCCACTGGCAGCGGCGCGGTGCGTGTGGCGACAGCATCGACAGCAGTCGGCGCCAACGTCGCCAGCGCGTTGCGCATCGGCGCGCTGTCAGCGATCGCGCTCAGCTTGGCGGCATAGGCGGGATCGGTGGCGTAACCGGCACGCTGCAGCGCGTGCGCGAAGCCGGCAACGTCGTCGCCATGCCCCGCCACGGCCGCATAGCGCGGGCTGGCGCCAAGCAAGCGCGCGTAATCGGCGAACGCGGCGGCGGGGCTGTCGTAAGCGCGGAACGCGGCATCGCGGCGCGTCGCCACGCCGTTCTCTACTTCGTGGGTGGACTTGACCACACGCTCGCCGCCCCATCTGGATCCGGCCTTGATGCCGAACAGGTTGAAGCTCGACTGGCCGTCCGCCTTGGTCGGCACATGCTTGCCCCAGCCGGTTTCCAACGCCACCTGCGACAGCACCGCACGCAACGACACACCCAGCGCGTCCGCGGCTGCTTTCGCGTGCGGGGCGATCTTCTGCAGGAACGCGACCGCATCGCCCGGCAGCGCCTCGGCGACGTCGTTGACGACGTTGCCGGCCGCTTCGCCGACGCGCTCCATCGCACGCCGCACCGCCAACTCGACCGGATTCGGCAAGCCCGAACCACCCGCCGCAGTGGCGGGCGCCACCGCGTTCACCGCGACGGGCAGCTTCATGGCATCCGGGGCGGCACCGGCACCGACGTTGCCCAACTGCCGCATCAACATGTCGGCAATGCCCATGCCCTTGCCGCCGCTGGCCATGGTCACCGACATCTGCTGGTCGAACATGTCCTGATACGCCTTGGACTGACCGCTGTCGAAAATGCCGTCGCCGAGGCTGGCGGCACGCATCGACTTGAGCAGCATCTGGGTGAAGATCGCCTCGAACTGCTGCGCCACCTCATGCAACGCGCTCTGCCCGTCCTGGCGCGCGCTCACGCGCAGCTTGGCCAGGCCGGAGAAGTCGTTGTAGACGTTGGCGACGGGAGTGTTCATGGTGAGCGCGCTAGATGATCACCAGCTCGGCGCGCAGCGCACCGGCTTCCTTGAGCGCCTGCAGGATCGAGATCAGGTCGCTGGGGGCGGCGCCGACGCGATTGATGGCGCTCACGATCTCGTCCAGGTTCACCCCCGGGCCGAAGGTAAACGCGGTGCCGCCACGCTCGGTGATCTGCACCCCGGTGCTCGGCAACACCACGGTCTCGCCATTCGAAAACGCTCCGGGCTGGCTGGCACGCGGTTGTTCGGAAATGCTGACTTCGATGCCGCCATGCGCCACCGCCGCCGCCGACACAGTGACGTTGGCGCCGATCACCACGGTGCCAGTGCGGGCATTGACGATCACCCGTGCTGGTGCGGTGCCCGGCTGCACCTCGATGTCGTTGATGACGCCGACGAAGCTGACACGCTGGTCGGCCGAGACCGGCGCGCGCACTGCCACCGAGGTTGCATCCAGCGCCTGCGCCACGCCCTCGCCGAGGTTCTCGTTGATCGCGGCGGCAAGGTGACTGGCCGTGCTGAAATTGGGTGTGTTGAGATTGAACACCAGACCATCGGACGCGGCGAACGCACTGGGCACGCTGCGCTCCACCAGCGCGCCGGAGGGAATACGACCGGAGTTGAGGATGTTGACGGTAACGCTGGAGCCGCTGGCGCCGCTGGCGCCGACCCCGCCCACCACCACGTTGCCCTGCGCCAGCGCGTAGACCTCACCATCGGCGCCGCGCAACGGCGTCATCAGCAGGCTGCCGCCGCGCAGGCTCTTGGCGTTGCCGATCGACGACACCGTGATGTCGAGGGTCTGGCCCGGCTTGGCGAATGGCGGCAACTCGGCAGTGATGGTGACCGCCGCGACGTTGCGCAACTGCGGCCGCACGTTGGCCGGCACCGTCACGCCAAACTGCTGCAGCATGTTCTCCAGGCTCTGCGTGGTGAACGGCGCCTGGCTGGTCTGATCGCCGGTGCCGTCCAGGCCCACCACCAGGCCGTAGCCGACCAACTGGTTGCTGCGCACGCCTGCCACACGCGCCAGATCGCCGACGCGCTCGGCGCGTGCGGCACTGCCACTTGCGATCAGTGCGACTCCCAGCAACACCACGGCAAACGATTTCATGACTCACTCCCGAGTTCGGCGCAGGCGATCAGAACGGCATCCACTTGGAATTGAAGAAGCGCGAGAGCCAGCCCTGGGTGTTGGCTTCGGCCAACGTGCCGCGCCCGGTGTAGGCGATGCGCGCATCGGCAACGCGGCTGGAGAGCACGGTGTTGTCCGGCCCGATGTCTTCCGGACGCACGATCCCGGAGATGCGCACCAGTTCCTGGCCCTGGTTGATGTTCAACCACTTCTCGCCGCGGATCACCAGCGCGCCATTGCTCAGGCGCTGCGCCACGGTGACGGTGATCGAGCCGGTCAGCGCGTTGCTCTGGCTGCTGTCGCCCTTGCCGTCGAAGGAGCGCGTGCCATCGAGGCCGAAGCTGAGCGGCTTCTGGTTGGCGGTGGAGATCCGGCCCAGGATGGTCGGTGCGCCGATGTCGGCGGCGGTGTCCTTGCTGGTGGTGGTGCTGGAACTCTTGGTCGCCTGGGTGCTCTCGGCCAGCGTGACGGTGAGGATGTCGCCGACCCGGCGCGCCTTGGGGTCGCCGAACAGATCGCGGCTGCTGGCAGCGCTGAACAGCGAGCCGTCGGCGGGCAATTCCGCCACCGGGTCCGACACCGGCGGGGTCGGCGCGTACATCGCGTCGTCGCGCACACCGTTGCCGGCGCATCCGGCAAGCGCGGCCACCAGTGCGAGCGACAACACGAATGCGGTGCGGGTGCTGAACATGACGATCTCTCCTGCCCGCATCAGGTGCGGGTGTTGAGGAACTGCAGCATCGAGTCGGAAGCGGAGATCGCGCGCGAGTTCATCTCGTAGGCGCGCTGGGTCTCGATCATGGTCACCAACTCCTCCACCACGTTGACGTTGGAGGTCTCCAGCGCGCCCTGGGTCACCGTGCCCAGCCCGTTGAGACCGGGCGAGCCCGGCTGCGCGGTGCCGCTGGCGGCGGTTTCGATGAACAGGTTCTCGCCGCGCGGCTGCAAGCCGGCGGGATTGATGAAATCGGCGATCTGCAGCGTGCCCACCTGCGTCGGCGCGGCCTGCCCGGCGATCTGCACTCCCACCGCACCATCGCTGCCGATGGTGATGCTCTGCGCGTTCGGCGGCAGGGTGATCTCGGGCTGCACCGGATAGCCGCTGGAGGTGACCAGTTGACCATCGGAATTCATCTGGAACGAACCGTCGCGGGTGTAGGCCTGGGTGCCGTCGGGCAGCAGTACCTGGAAGAAGCCGCGGCCCTGGATCGCGACGTCGAGCGCGTTGGCGGTCTGCGCGATGTTGCCCTGGGTGAACATCTTCTGGGTGCCGACCACGCGCACGCCGGTACCTACCATCAGCCCCGATGGCGACTGGGTTTGTTCGGAGGTCTGGCCGCCCGCCTGGCGCACGTCCTGGTACAGCAGGTCCTCGAACGCGGCGCGCGAGCGCTTGTAGCCGGTGGTGTTGACGTTGGCCAGATTGTTGGCGGTGACTGCCATGCGCGTCTGTTGCGCATCGAGGCCGGTCTTGGCGATCCAAAGGGCGGGAAACATGCGATGGCTCTCCGGTTATGTTCAGCGCGCCAGCAGCCGGGTGGCTGCCTGCGCGTTCTCGTCGGCGGCCTGAATGGCGCGCACCTGCATTTCGAACTGACGCGACAGCGAGATCATTCGCGTCAGCGCCTCGGTAGGATTGACGTTGCTGCCTTCGATCACGCCCGACACCAGATGCACCGCGGCATCGCCCGGCGCCACCGCGCCGTCGGCCAGCCGCATCAGGCCGTCGCCACCACGCACCAGTTGGGTGCGATCAGGATTGACCAGCTTGATGCGACCCACCGCCGAGACCGTTTCCGGCCCCTGCCCCTGCGGCACCACCGAGATCGTGCCGTCGTTGCCGATGTCGAGCTTGCTGTAGGGCGGGATGGTGATCGGACCGGCGTCGCCCATCACCGGCAGGCCGTTGCCGGTAAGCAGTTGGCCGTCGGCACTGATCGACAAATCGCCGGCGCGGGTATAACCCTCGCCGCCATCGCGCGCCTGCACCGCGATCCAGCCCTCGCCCTGGATCGCCACGTCCAGATCGCGACCGCTGCTGATCTGCGGACCGATGCTGAAGTCGGCGCCGAGCGGACGCTCGACCACGTTGACCCGCGTCGTCAGGCCCGCGCCGCGCACCGGCAGGCTGTCGAAGCTGCCAAGCTGAGCGCGGAACCCGACCGTGCTGACGTTGGCCAGGTTGTGGCTGGCCTCGGTCTGCGCGCGCATCACCTGCGCGGCTCCGGTCATGGCGACGTAGAGGGAACGATCCATGGTTCAAGCGTCCCGATCAGTTGCGGATGTTGATGACGGTCTGGGTGATGCGGTCGGCGGTCGAGATCATCTGCGCGTTGGCCTGGAAGTTGCGCTGCGCCTTGATCATGTTGACCAGTTGCGCGGTGAGATCGACGTTGCTCGATTCCAGCGCGCCCGACTGCACCAGCCCCAGGCTTCCGCTGCCGGCCTGCCCGCGTAGCGCGCTGCCGGACGCGAAGGTTTCGCCCCAGGTGGTGTCGCCGAGCTGCTGCAGCCCCTGTGAGTTGGCGAAGCTGGTCACCGCGAGCTGGCCCAGCGGATTGGATTGGCCGTTGGAGAAGCGCGCCGAGACCACGCCATCGGGACCGATGTCGATGCCGGTGAGGCGGCCGGTGGGCGAACCGTTCTGGGTGATCCCCGACACGCTGAAGGTGTCGCTGGTCTGCGAGACGTTGGTCATGTCCAGCGACAACGCCAATGGCGCCGCGCCCGGACTCACCACCAACGCCGGATATGTCAACGTGCCGCCGACCGGCGTCGCCAGCGCGCCGCTGGTGTCGAAGGTCACCGGCTGCGCCGGCCCGGCCGACACGCCGTCGATCTGCAACACGCTGGTCCAGGCGTTGGGCGCGACATCCTTGAGATAGAACACGCTGGCGGTGTGCGCCGCGCCCAGCGAGTCGAACACGGTGAACGAAGTCGAATGATTGAAGCTGGTCGGATCGTTGGGATCGAACGGCACTGTGACCGGTACCGTCGCGTTGGACGGCAGGTTCAAGGTGAGCTCGGCGCTGTCGCTGGCGATCGGCGCGCTCTGCGCGGTGTTCAGGCGCAGGTCCTGGATGCGGCTGATGTCGAATGTGCCGCCGGTGGACGGCGGAAACACCTGCAACTTCTGGCCCTTGGGATTGACCACGAAGCCGTCGCGGTCGACCGAGAAATTGCCGGCGCGGGTGTACGCCAGCCCGGCATCGTTGCGCACCGTGAAGAAGCCCGAGCCGCTGACCGCGAGATCGAGGTTGTTGTTGGTGAACTCGATGTTGCCCTGGCCGAACTGCTGCGACACTGCGGCCAGGCGCACGCCATTGCCGATCGCGATATCGCTGACGCCGGTACCGGTCAGCGAGAACACGTCGGCGAACTCGGCACGCGAGCCCTTGAAGCCGATGGAGTTGACGTTGGCGATGTTGTTGGCCGTCACCTCGAGATCGGAGGAGGCGGCGTTGAGACCACTCAGTGCAAGATTGAAAGGCATGGCTTCGACTCCCGAGACTTCAGAGGATTTCGCGGATCTGCGACAACGGCATTTCGCC
>JANRIF010000358.1:0-1779 GCA_033765245.1 Lysobacteraceae bacterium | reverse complement strand
AGGCGAAGCAGATTGCGCTTGAGCTCGGTCTGCGTGGTCGCCGCCTCGCTCAGTTCCGCCCGCACCGCCGCCGACTCCTCGCGCGCATCGCGCGCCACCAGCCACAGCAGCGCGACGAATCCGCTCAACAGCAGCGCCGCGTCGTAACGCCCAAGCGTGCCATCGAGTGCCAACAGCCACAGCACGATGCTGGTCGCCACCACCAGCGGCACCTCGATGCGCAGCAGGCGCGCGCGCACCGCCAATGGCGCGATCAGCGCACTGACGCCGAGGATCAGCCCGATGTTGGCAACGTTGCTGCCCACGACATTGCCCACCGCCATCTGGTAGCGCCCGTGCCAGGCAGCGGTGAGATTGACCGCAAGCTCTGGCGCCGAGGTGCCAAAACCCACCAGCACCAGCCCCACCACGAACGCGCTGACGCCCAGCCGCATCGCCAACCCACTGGCACCGCGCACGAACGAGTCCGCGCCGAGCACCAGCAGCAGCAGTCCGAGGGCGAAGTGCCCGAGATCGATCCACATGGAAAGCACTGGCGCGACCTAGCTCAACGACGCGCCGGATCGAAGCGCGCGATCAGGCCCTCCCAGCAGCGCTGGTAATCGACCTGCCGGCTGCGCGCCTCGAGCGCCTGGCGCGTGGGATTGAGCACCAGCCGGGTCTCGAACATGAAAGCCATGGTGTCGACGATCACATCGGGGCGGCTCAGGTCGGCCTGGGTGGCCTTCTCGAAGGTCGCTGCATCCGGCCCATGCCCGCTCATCGCATTGTGCAGCGAGCAGCCGCCCGGCACGAAGCCTTCCGCCTTGGCGTCGTAGACGCCGTGCACCAGCCCCATGAACTCGCTGGCGATGTTGCGATGGAACCACGGCGGCCGGAATGTGTGCTGCGCCACCAGCCAGCGCGGCGGGAAGATCGCGAAATCGAGATTGCCCACGCCGGCGGTATCGGTGGGCGAAGTCAGCACCAGGAAGATGCTCGGATCGGGGTGGTCGTAGCTGATCGAGCCGATGGTGTTGAAGCGGCGCAGATCGTACTTGTACGGCACGTAGTTGCCGTGCCAGGCCACCACGTCCAGCGGCGAGTGGCCGATGTCGGCGCGCCACAGCCGGCCCTGGAACTTGGCGACCAGCTCGAACGCGCCCTCGCGTTGCTCGTAAGCGGCACGCGGCGCCAGGAAGTCGCGCGGATTGGCAAGACCGTTGGAGCCGATCGGGCCGAGATCGGGCAGGCGCAGCGCCGCGCCGAAATTCTCGCAGACGTAGCCGCGCGCGGCGCCGTCGGGCAGGCTCACCGCGAAGCGGATGCCGCGCGGAATCAATGCGATCTCCTGCGGCTCCACCTCCAGCACGCCCAACTCGGTGGCAATGCGGAGCCGGCCCTGTTGCGGCACGATCAGCAACTCGGCATCGGCGTCATAGAACCAGCGGTCCTGCATGTCGGCGTTGGCGGCATACACATGGATGCCTACGCCCGCCTGCCCGGCCGGACCGCCATTACCCGCCATGGTGAACAGGCCGTCGAGGAAATCGCGCCGCGCCTGCGGCAGCTCCTGCGGGCTCCAGCGCAACTGATCCGGCGGCGCGGCCTGCTCGTCGAAGCGGTTGTGGAACGCGCCGGCCTCGATCAGCGAGAACGGCCCATGCACCGCCGCCGGGCGGATGCGATACAGCCAACTGCGCCGGTTGCTGGCGCGCGGCGCAGTGAATGCGGTGCCCGACAACTGCTCGGCATACAGGTCGTAAGGGCAGCGCTGCGGCGAATTCTGGCCGTCCGGCA
>JANRIF010000340.1:0-1617 GCA_033765245.1 Lysobacteraceae bacterium | reverse complement strand
CTGGGCGTTGGCGGCGGCGATGAAGGTGGTGACGCGCTGGGCGATGTCGGGCGCGGGCTCGACGGCACGTGCCGGGGTGGCGAGCACCAGCAGGCCGAGCAGGGCGGGGAACAGGAGGCGGGCTTTCATCGGTGATCTCGTTGGCTTTGGCGAGGGGGACAGTGGAGCACGCGGGGGTTACAGGCGCCCGCGAGCGGCCTCCCGCACGGGCATGCGGCTCGCGGGTGGTGGTTCAGAGGATGTAGCGGCTGAGGTCGCGATCCTGCACCAGTGCGCCGAGTTGGCGATCGACGAAGGCGCGGTCGATGGCGAGGCTGTCGCCGTTGCGGTCCGGTGCTTCGAAGGCGATGGTTTCGAGCAGGCGTTCGAGCACGGTGTGCAGGCGGCGGGCGCCGATGTTTTCCTGGCGTTCGTTGACCTCGAAGGCGATCTCGGCGATGCGTTCGATGGCGTCGTCACTGAAGCTGACGGTGACGCCTTCGGTCGCCAGCAACGCCTGGTATTGCCGGGTCAGCGCGGCCTTGGGTTCGGTGAGGATGCGCACGAAGTCGTCCTTGCCGAGCGCGGTGAGTTCGACCCGGATCGGGAAGCGGCCTTGCAGTTCGGGAATCAGGTCCGACGGCTTGGCCATGTGGAAGGCGCCGGAGGCGATGAACAGGATGTGGTCGGTGCGCACCACGCCATATTTGGTGCTGACGGTGGAGCCCTCCACCAGCGGCAGCAGGTCGCGTTGCACGCCTTCGCGGCTGACGTCGGCGCCCATGCTTTCGGAGCGCTTGGCAACCTTGTCGATTTCGTCGAGAAAGACGATGCCGTTCTGTTCGCAGGAGGCGATGGCCTGTTGACGGATCTCGTCCTCGTTGACCAGCTTGCCGGCTTCTTCTTCGATCAACTGCGGCAGCGCGGCGCGCACGCTGAGGCTGCGCTTGTGGGTCTTGCCGCCGCTCAGGCCCTGGAACATCTGCTTGAGCTGCGCCGCCATTTCGTCCATGCCGGGTGGCGCCATGATGTCGACGCCCACGTTGACGCTGACTTCGATCTCGATTTCGCGCTCGTCCAGCACGCCTTCGCGCAATTGCTTGCGCAGCTTCTGGCGGGTGTCGCTGTCGCCGGCGGAGGGTTCGTTGCGTGCGCTGGCGGGATCGAAGCCGAAACCGGCGCGACGCGGCAACAGGGCATCGAGCACGCGCTCCTCGGCGCGGTCTTCGGCCTGCACGCGCACCTTGGCCTTGGCCTGTTCGCGCAGCATCTTCACGGCGGCATCGGCGAGGTCGCGGATGATCTGCTCGACGTCGCGGCCGACGTAGCCCACTTCGGTGAATCGGGTGGCTTCCACCTTCACGAACGGCGCGTTGGCGAGCGCCGCGAGGCGCCGTGCGATCTCGGTCTTGCCGACGCCGGTGGGACCGATCATCAGGATGTTCTTGGGCGTCACTTCATCGCGCAGCGCGGGATCGAGCTGCATGCGCCGCCAGCGGTTGCGCAGGGCGATCGCGACCGCACGCTTGGCGGCGGCCTGGCCGACGATGTAACGGTCGAGTTCGGTGACGATTTCGCGGGGGGTGAGTTGGGTCATGAGTGGCTGGCGTGTTGGGGGTTGGGGGGTGGAGCCGGGAC
>JANRIF010000312.1:0-5451 GCA_033765245.1 Lysobacteraceae bacterium | reverse complement strand
ACGAACGGGAATTCGCGCACCACCCGCAGCAGCCGCTCGGCGATCTGCAGCGCCTGCGCCTCGTTGGTGCCGGGCAGCAACGCCAGGAATTCCTCGCCGCCGATGCGGCCCAACACGTCCTGGTCGCGCAACGCTTCGCGGGTGCGCCGGACCATTTCCACCAGCACCGCGTCGCCGACTTCGTGGCCGTGGGTGTCGTTGACCTGCTTGAAGTGGTCGGCGTCGATCATCAGCACCGACAATGGCGATTGTTGGCGGCGCGCTTGCGCCAGCATGCGTTCGCTGTGCTCCAGCACGGCGCGCCGACCCAGCGTGCCGGTCAGCGCATCGATGGTCGCCAGACGCAGGGTGGCGGCCATCAGTTGCTCGTTGCACATCAGGAGGAAGCCGATGCTGGCCAGCACCGGCGCCATCCAGATCGCCAGCAGGTGTATGCCCACGGCATCGATGCCGGCAAGCGCCGACAGCGGTGCGCCGGGGGTGGGCAGTTCCCAGGCGATCCGCAGCAACAGCGACAGCACCGCGAGCAGAAACGACAAGGCCACGACCCGTTGCCCGATCTCGCCGCCGCGACGCAGCGAGCGCAGGATCGGACGCAGCAGCGTCGCCAGCAACAGCAGCAGGAACAGCACCACCAGCGCGACACGCAACGGATAGCTCGGCATCCGGGTGGAAAAGAACCAGGTGCCCACGATCACCGTCAGCAGTGGCGTCAGGTACGCCCAGCGCGGCAGCGCCAGCCCGAGAAAGCGCCGCAGCGCGACCACGAATCCGGTGTAGCCGGCCACCAGCGCCGAGTTGCCGACCAGGATCACCACGAGAGTGGACGACAACGGCCGGATGAACAGCGACGCCGACAGCATCAGACACAACAACGCGCCGGCCCAGATGCTGAGGCTGTCGCGTATGCCGTCGTCGTAGCGCCTGCGCGCGGCGAACAGGATGGCCGCGACCACGCCGGTCAGGGCGACGGTGGTAATTGCCAGGGTGGTGGCGTCAAGGCGCATCCCGCCCCCACCATCGGACCGCACTCATGCGCACATCGATCGACACCCACGCCTCCCCTACCCGTGCGGTTGTACCCCATCTCCGGTCCGAACCCGACGACGCCCGCGGTTCCGAGCCACCGCGCGGCGCGGGTCCGGCGCCAGAATAAACTCAATTCGCGCAGATTTGCGCCCTACACCACCGGCGCCGCCTCGATCTCGCTGGCGGCCACCACCCGATTGCGCCCGGCACGCTTGGCCGCGTACATGGCGTCGTCGGCGCGTTTGAGCAGCGCTTCGAACTCGCCTTCGCCCGGATCGCGCTCGGCAACACCGATCGACACCGTGAACGGAATCTCCTCGCCGTTGTGGATGAAAGTGTCGCGCGCAACCACGGCACGCAGGCGCTCGGATACCTGACGCGCCTCTTCCTCGGGCGTGTCGGGCAGCACCGCGACGAACTCCTCGCCGCCGATGCGCCCGACGAAATCCTCGGTCCGCAGGGTATGCCGGATGCGTCGCACCAGTTCGATCAACACCTCGTCGCCGGCCTCGTGACCGTAGGTGTCGTTGATTCGCTTGAAGTGGTCGGCGTCGATCATCAGCACCGACAACGGCCGCCGGTGGCGGCGCGCCTCGGCCAGCGCGCGTTCGCTCAGCTCGTTCAGAGCACGCCGGCTGTAGGCGCTGGTCAGTGCATCGACGGTCGACAGCCGCATCGCTTCGTCCATCAGGCGCTCATTGGACATCAGCACGAAGCCGACGCTGGCCAGCAGCGGGCCGATCGCGAGGTAGACCAGGGCGATCAGATTGGCGAGGTTGGCGTCGAGCAGGTTGCTGGCGGGGTCGAGCGCCAACACCTGCAACACCAGCCGCACCAGCACCGCCAACGCGGCCATACCGAAGGTGACCGCAACCACCTGCTGTCCGACCGGGCCGCCGCGATGCAGCGCGCCGCGCAGTGGCGCCAGCAGCATCCCGAGCAGCCACAACAGCGCCAGCGACACCACCACTACGCGCGCGGTGTAGCTGGCCCAGACTGCCGTGAACAACAACATTGCCAGCAGCACGCTCAGCACCGGCACCAGCATCCATGCACCGCGCGTAGCGATACCGAGGTAACGGCGCACGCCCAGCGCGAAGCCGGCGAAGCCCAATACCAGCAACGTGTTGGCAAGTACGATCGAGATCGCGTCGGGAACCTCGCCGCGCAACGCGAAAAAAAACTGCGCCAGCGGCAGCGCCAGCAGCCCGCGAAACCACAACTCCATGCTGGCGCGCAACGGCTCGGCGTAGCGACGCAAGGCCAGCGCGAGAATCAGCGCGAGCGCCGCGGCGAGCAGCGCGCCGATCAGCACCACGGTGCGGACGTCCATACTCACATCCTTCGCGATCGCCCGGCCCTGCGAATTGCGGCCGTCGGAGCGCCATCGTAGCGCAAGGCGCGTCTCCCTTGGATTCGGGCAAACGCCCCCCACCATGGAACGATGGACCTGCCGCTGCTCGAACCGCACCTCGATCCCGCCGAACAACGTCGCCGCGACGGCAGGCGCTTTCGCGGCGCCGCACTGGCGGCTATCGCCTTCGTCGGGGTGTTGTGGTGGATCCGCCTGTTCGAGCAAGTGCTGGGCGATTTTCCGGCACTGGCGCTGCGGCCGCGCGACGCCTGGGGCGCGATCGGCATCCTCACCGCACCGCTGCTGCACGCCTCGTTCGGCCACCTGCTGTCCAACACGCTGCCGCTGCTGATCCTGATCACGCTGGGGCTGGCGGTGGTGCCGCGCGCCACCCAACGCGCGTTCGCGCTGATCTGGCTGGGCAGCGGCGCCGGGGTGTGGTTGCTGGCGCGCGAGTCCGGCCACATCGGCGCCAGCGGGCTCGGCCACGGCCTGATGTTCTTCGTGTTCGCGATCGGCCTGCTGCGCCGCGATCGGCCCGCCATCGCAGCGGCGTTGATCGCGTTCTTCCTGTACGGCGGCATGGTGCTGACGGTGTTCCCGGGCGACCCGCAGGTGAGCTGGGAATACCACTTGGGCGGCGCGCTGGCCGGCATTCTTTCGGCGCTGTGGTGGTTCCGCCTGGACCCGGCGCCAGCGCGCAAGCGCTACACGTGGGAAGACGAGGAGGAGGCCGCCGACGCCACCGGCGTCGACGATCCGCTGGAGCCGCCGCGCCCGCACGAGGTGCCGATCCTGTGGCAGCACCCGGTGCCCTCGCGCGGTCAGGTGCTGCCATTCCGCCCACGGCGCCCGCCGGACGACAACCCGGACTGAATGCGGCGCTCACCGCAGTTGGCGATCGTGCACACGTGCCAGGGTGAACTGCGCCAGCAGCGACCCGCACAGCGCCAGGAACATGTCCCACTGGGTGTCCCAGACGTCGCCCTGGGTGGCGAGGAAGGCATCGGCCGCGGCGCCGTAGACCAGCGCCGACCACCACTCGATCATTTCGAACAGCGCACTGAAAGCCAGGCACACGCTGGTGGTCAGCAACAACAACCAGCCGCCACGCTGCAACGGCGAGCGGCGCAACAACAGTTCGCGGGTGAGGATGGCGGGCACGAATCCCTGGGCGAAATGACCGAGGCGATCGTAGTGGTTGCGGCTCAACTCGAAGGCATCGCGAAACCACAGGCCCAGCGGCGTCTGCGCATAAGTGTAGTGACCGCCGTAGATCAGGATCAGCGCGTGCAGCGCCAACAATCCGGCCAGCAGACGTGTGAGCGGAAAACGCGGCGCGCTCCATGCCAACAGCGGCAGACCGACGATCACCCAGATGACCTCCAGCAACCAGGTCAGGCGATCCAGCGGCTGCCAGCCCGACCACGCCAGTGCCAGCACCACGGCGGCAAACAGCGCGAGTGCCTGGGCACGGCTGGGATGATCGATGTGCGTACTGCCGGTAGCGAGGTTCATCGGCGACACGCTGCCATGGCGCCAATACGGGCGCAAGCGAGCTAGCAGTTTGCGGCCAGTGGTTTGGCGCGCGACGCCTGGCGATGTTAGCGTTCGACCGATCATCTACCTGGTAAGGAAAGCGCATGCGTCGACTCACCCTGCTTGCCGCAGCGCTGCTGCTGGGCGCATGCACACCCGCGCCGCCGCCGGCTGCCGATGCCGATGCCGTCTCGGCGCGCCGCATTGCCGCGCACATGGCGTTCCTCGCCGACGATCTGCTGGAAGGCCGCGAGGCCGGCACGCGCGGGCACGACGTCGCCGCGCTGTACATGGCAAGCCAGTTCCGTGCGCTGGGGCTGGAACCGGCCGGCGACGCCGGCAGCTACTTCCAGGAAGTGCCGCTGCTGCAGGGCGAACGCCTGGCGGAAGGCGCCCGTTTCGAACTGGTGCGCAACGGCCGGATCGAACCGCTGACGTTCGAGCGCGAATTTCTGCCGGGCGTGAATTACGACCAGCCCGAGTTCGCGCTGTCGGCGCCGCTGGTGTTCGTGGGACAGGCGGTGGTGGCGCCCGAATTCGGGCACGACGATTTCGCTGGCATCGATCTCAAGGGCAAGATTGCACTGGTGTTGAACGGCGCGCCGGCGCGCTTCCCCAACGATCCGCGGGCGTTCTATTCGTCGGCCCGCGAAAAGCTGCGTGCGCTGGCGGAACGCGGCGCGGTCGGCGCGGTGTTCGTGTCCGACCCCGGCCGCGAGGCGAAGTCGCCCTGGGCACGCGCTGCCGCCAACTGGGCGCGCCCGGGGATGCGCCTGCGCGGCCCCGACGGCAAGGCGCTGGACACCTTCCCGCAACTGGTAGCGAGCGCCAGCATCAGCGCCGACGCGGCGCGCAAGGTGTTCGCCGGCAGCGCGATGGAAGCCGACGCGGTGTTCGCCGCGCTCGACGCCGGCACGCTGCACGGCTTCGACCTGCCCGGCACGGCGCTGCTGGCGGGTCGCGCCCACATCGTCGCCACGCGCAGCCGCAACGTGGTGGCGCGGCTGCCCGGCCGCGACGAAGACCGCGCCGCCGAGAACGTGGTATTCAGCGCGCATCTGGATCACATCGGTATCGGCGCTGCCGTCAACGGCGATCGCCTCTACAACGGCGCGCTCGACAACGCCATCGGCAGCGCCGTGATGTTGGATGCGGCAACGCGGCTGGTGGCGATGCCGGACCGGCCGCAGCGCTCGATTCTGTTCGTGGCGGTGACCGCAGAAGAAAAAGGTCTGCTCGGCTCGGAATATTTCGCCAGCCATCCCAGCGTGCCGGGGCCGCTGGTGGCCAACGTCAACATGGACATGCCGGTGCTGCTGACCGCACTCGCCGACGTCACCCCGATCGGCATCGAACACAGCACCCTCAAGCAATCGGTGGAGCGCGCCGCGCAGTCGCTCGGCATCGCGCTGTCGCCCGATCCGCTGCCGGAGGAAGTGGTGTTCATCCGCAGCGACCAGTTCTCCTTCATCCGGCGCGGCATTCCGGCGGTATACCTCAAGGGCGGCACCGCACCCACGCACGCCGAC
>JANRIF010000307.1:0-3718 GCA_033765245.1 Lysobacteraceae bacterium | reverse complement strand
CGACGGTGAGGGCCTGGCGGATCGCGAGCGTCGCGGTCTGGATGCTGTCGGCGCCTTCAGGCGCCAGGATATGCGCGCCGAGCAGCCGACCGCTGCCGGCATCGGCAACGAGTTTGATGAGTCCGCGGGTGTCACGCGCAGCGAGTGCACGCGGGACCTGGTCGAGACCGATCGTTGACACGCGAACTGCATGTCCGGCGGCGCGCGCCGCGGCTTCGGTCAGCCCGACGCTTGCCACTTGCGGTTCGGTGAATACGATGGCGGGCATGGCGCCGTTGTCGTAACGCAGGCTGTCCCCGTTGAGAGCATTCTTGGCCGCCAGCTTGGCGCCATAGGCGGCCATATAGACGAACTGGTCGCGACCGATGACGTCGCCAGCGGCGTAGATGCCGCCGGCGGTGGTTCGCATACGATCATCGACGATGATGCCGCCCTTCCGCGAAATGGCAATCCCTTGCTCGGTGAGCCCGAGACCTTCGATGTTGGGCGCACGCCCGGTAGCGATCAGCACCTGATCGGCGTCGATTGTGATGTTCTGGCCGTCGCGCACAACGTCAAGCGCAATACCATGCTCGCTCTTGCGGATCGCACGGTAAGCGATGCCGGAGATGACGGAGATGCCCTCGTCCTCGAAATACCCCGTCAGCGCCGCGCCGATCTCGGGTTCGGCCTCGGGGAGCAGACGGGACCGGCACACGAGCGTCACCCTGACGCCGGCGCGGGCAAACATCTGGGCGAGCTCCGCCCCGATATAGCCGCCGCCGATGACGTGCAACGATCGCGGCAACTCCGCGAGATCGAGCGCGGTCGTGCTGGTTAAACAAGACACGGTCTCGATACCCGGGATGGCGGGCACTGCTGGCCGTGCGCCAGTGGCGATGATGATCTTGCCGGCCGGAATCTGCACGCCGTCCACTTCGACGCTGCCATTTGCGAGCCGCGCTGCGCCCTCGCGATGGGCGATGCCATTGTAGGCCGGCAGCAGGTCGACGTACTTGGCTTGGCGTAGCTGGGAAACGAGGGCATCCTTCTGGCGAACGGTTCCGCGCCAGTCGCTCAGTTCGGCCTCGGCGGTAATGCCCGCAAAGCGTGCTGCCACGCGCGCATTGTGAAGCGTCTCGGCGGCGCGGATCAGGGTCTTCGACGGCACGCAGCCAATATTGACGCAGGTACCGCCGATGGTGCCGCTGCCGATGAGCGCCACCTGTGCGCCCAGTTCGGCGGCCGCGATCGAGGCCGAGAAGCCGGCCGAGCCGGCGCCGATCACGACGAGATCGAAGGCGCCACGATTGCGACCGGTTGCGCGGTTCGTTACCGTAGTGCTCTTGGCTCCGGGATCAACCGATGATCGCGGCGCCGCGTCGAGCCCTGCGAGGATCGGCCCGAACAGAGCCCGGCCAGCCTCTAGCCCTTCCTCGATCATTAGCCGAAAACCCGCCTCGTTCTCGGAACGCTCACGGCGCCAAGCGGCGAGATGGTCGTCCGAACAGAAGAAATCGGTCGCCGCGCACAGCGAGTTCGCGGCGCACCCGCCTTCATAGTGGACGCTTTGCCACATGACGGAAGTCCGCGGCTCGACGTGAGATAGCCCGCGGCCATCATCTCGCGTGGCAATCCGGATCGGCGCACCGCAATGGCGGCAGCGCGAGGCAATCACGACGTCGCGATCAGTCATGGCGCCGATGCCCAGCGCGTCGACGGCGCACATGGCGTTGAGAACACGTCCATCCAGCGTGACCCGGTGGCCTGTATCCCGGTCGGTGAAGGGATAGGCGCCGATGATCCGCCCGCCGCTGAGGACGACAAGATCGCGCCGACAGAGTTCTTCGAGCAACGGCGGAATGACCGCCTCGCTCAATCCTGCGCGTTCCGCCAGCATGCCTGTGGACGGAGCTCGCCCATCTTCGGCGTAGAGTTGGAGCAGCGCGACGCGAACGCGGTCTGTCGTGGGTTCGTAACCGCTCCACCGGTTGAGCACATGATCCGAGCCGACCATAGCCTGCAGGGCGTCTCGAACTGTCGGCGATGTAACGGCCGACCAGTCCGGAAACGTGGCGCCGGGCCGTACGATGTAGCGCGGCAGTGTCATGGTTGTGGAAGTCGCAGGCTTGTTCTGGGGTGAAGAGCAGCAGTCGTTCATGGCTTCACACCTTCCTTGTGAATCTTGGTCTCGCGACCCGCGGCTCGTGCCCGGCGATAATGGAGACTCCACGCAACGAGACCGAGGCCCCCAACTGCCAGAGGAAACATCACAAGTCCCGCACCTACCATCCAAGCGCCAAGGCCGGCCAAGGGCAGGCCGACAGCGATAAGCGGCACCGCGCAACAGATAACGGCGAGGACGGCGCCAACCCCGCCTGCACCCATCAGGGCGCGGTGCTCATTGCCGCACCGGGTGGGCCGGATAGCCGGCGTTCATACTGGCGGCCGCGATGGCGTCCGGGTTCGTCTTCGCATCATCGAACGTCACGGTCGCGGATTTGGCTTGGAACGACACGGCCACCTTTGCCACGCCGGGAACCCCCGTCATCGAGCTCTTCACAATGTGGGGGCACGAAGCGCAGGTCATGTTGTCGACGGCGAAGGTGATGGTGCGTTCACCAGCCCAAGCCGCCGGAGTGAGCATCACCGAGCCGATCAGCGCGAGCTTGTTCAAATACTTGTTCATGGGGCGGGTCTCCTCTTGGTGTCAGGCAGGAAGCAACAGCGGGGCGAGGTAGTCGAAGGCGAAGGCGGCCGCCACGAGCACCGTCGCGGTCCAGAGCGCGAGTTGGACGAGGCGGCTGGGAATGGGACGCGCGCAGATGGCGTCATCGGCGCAGGCTCGCCGTTGCTTCCAGTAGACGAGATAGAAGCCATAGCCGAGGACGCCGGCGGTCGCCGTCACGAACAGCGGCTTGTAGGGTGCGAGCGCCGTGAGATTGGCGATCCAGGCGCCGCCGATGCCGAGGCCGAACAGGATGAGCGGAATGATGCAGCAGGATGAGGCCGCGAGCGCACCGAGAATGCCGCCGACCGCAACCAGGCGCTGTCGCCCGAGCTCGCTCCGCTTGGGCGTGGCGAGAGCGGTCGTGGTGGGCGCCGCATATGCCGTTCTGGATGGCGATGGAACCATGTCCGACCTCGTTCTTCTTGCCGACATCCTAAGTGTGCCGTACCATGCAGTCTGTAGCTACTACAGGGTCAAGATGGGTTTTGGCGATGCGCGATCACGCCGTGGTGAAGGGTCTGCAGCGCGCCGAGCTGGCCCAGCGGACTGGCTGCAATCTGGAGACCGTGCGCTATTACGAAAAGGTCGGCCTTCTGCCCGAGCCGCCGCGCACCGCGAGCGGCTACCGCAGCTATGACACGACGCATGAGCGCCGCCTTCGCTTCGTGCTACGGGCGCGCGAGCTTGGCTTCTCACTTGATGAAATCCGTGAACTGCTGCGGCTCGTCGATGAGCGCGACCAGCCCTGCGCCGGGGCACGCGCCGTCGCCGCCGCGCATCTCGACGACGTGCGCGCAAAAATCGCCGATTTGAAACGGATGGAGCGGGTGCTCAAGAACGTGGTCGCGCAATGCGCTGACGGCACCTTGCCGGAATGCCCGCTGATCGAGACGCTATTTGCCGGACGTATGTAATCGGACGTTGCGCCTGGATTTGAAGTTGCCTATCACTGCTAAGGCGGTTACGAGACGAAGGATCGCGCGTGAACGGCGGCTTTTGGCGCGCTTT
>JANRIF010000281.1:0-15237 GCA_033765245.1 Lysobacteraceae bacterium | reverse complement strand
ACGGCGATCAGCCTTCGCGGGTGAGCGTGTACCGCCACGACGATGCGCTGGGCTCATGGTCGGTCGCCACTTGCCGGCCACATCCGGCGCTGGCGACGCATGTGGCGACGCTGTGGCTGGGCCAAGGCCACGTGAGCTACCAACGCGATCGCATTCTGCCTTCGACCCAAAGTTTCCTGTTGATCAATCTCGGCCCGCGCCAGTACCGGGTGGAGGCGGGGCCGCCGGAGCGGCGCGTCGCCTTCGACGACATCTGGTACTGCGGCCCGCAGCACACGCCGATCGACACCGAAGCGCCGCACGGCAGCGTGTTGCTGGGTGTGGCGTTCCACGCCGGCGGTGCGCGCGCGTGGCTGCATGCCGATGCCTGCGACAGCGCCGATCGGGTGTTGCCGTTGAGCGATCTGTTGGGCGACGGCGTGCTGGCCCTGCGCGAGCGCCTGCTGGAAACTGTCGACACCGAGTTGCGCTTCGCCCTGGTGGAAGCTTGGCTACGGGCGCGGCTGGACACGCGCTACCGCACCAGCGCCTGGGTCGATGGCGCGCTGCAACGGCTCGCCGCGAGCGCCGGTCAGGTGCCGATCGGTGAACTGGTGGCCGAAGCCGGGGTGAGCCGCAAGCACTTTGCCGAACGCTTCGCCCGCGAGGTGGGTCTGGGTGCGAAGTCGCTGGCGCGCATTCTGCGCTTTCAACGCGCGATGGCGCTGCTGCCGACGTATCGCCGGGTGCCCTGGGCGGAGCTGGCGGCCCTTTGCGGCTACTACGATCAATCGCACCTGATCCGCGACTTTCGGGCATTCTCCGGCTACGCGCCGGGCGACCTGGTGTGCCGCGACATGCCGGATCGCAACAGCATCGTGGTGCGGTGACATTTTTCCAATACCGCGCCAAGGTGCGCCAACGATGCTTCACCCGACAACGCGAGCAAGGAGAACGATATGCCGGAAGTCAATGTGTGGGCAGTGCTGTGCGCGGCACTGGCGAGCTTCGTGCTGGGCGGCCTGTGGTATTCGCCGCTGCTGTTCGGCAAGGCGTGGCAGCGCGAGAGCGGACTGAGCGATGAGCGTCTGGCCGGCGGCAACATGGGCCTGATCTTCGGTCTAAGCTTCGTGTTGAGCGTGCTGGCGGCGTTCGTGTTCGCGCTCTTCCTGGGGCCGCGCCCGCCGCTGGCGCTGGGCCTGGGCGCGGGCGCGGCAGCGGGTCTGTTCTGGGTGTCGGGCAGTTTCGGCATCAACTATCTGTTCGAGCGCAAGTCGCTCAGGCTGTTTGCCATCAACGCCGGCTACCACACCCTGCAATTCACTGCGATCGGCCTGATCCTGGCGCTGTGGCCGGTGCCGGGCGCAAGTTGAGGACGCCGCCATGAAGATCTCACTGCAAGCCGCGCATCCGGTGTCATGACCCAACAGCCGGATGGTGACCACCGCGCGGCGCCGCGCTGGGCGGGGTTGCTGCTGATTGCGTATGCCGCGCACGTGTGTGAGGAGTGGTGGGGCGGGCCCGGTTTCTCGGCGTGGACACACCAGGTGCTCGGCATGGAGGTGAGTCCGTCGCGATTCATTGCCATCAACGCCGGCGGCTTGTTGCTGTTTGCAGTCGGCATCGCCGCCGCCATCCGCAGCAACCGGTTTGGCTGGATCGCCGCCGCACTCGCGGCGCTGCTGTTCCTCAACGGAA
Organism: Lysobacteraceae bacterium; assembly: GCA_033765245.1. Classification (GTDB taxonomy): domain Bacteria; phylum Pseudomonadota; class Gammaproteobacteria; order Xanthomonadales; family Xanthomonadaceae. The sequence goes on along the minus strand of JANRIF010000281.1, from coordinate 13,560 downwards.
CGCTCCACCTGCTTGCCACAGTGGGATTTGCCACCTACTCGCCGGGCACGGTTACGGGCATCCTGCTGTACTTGCCGCTTGGTGGCCTGATGCTTCGCCGCATGTCGCGCGTGTTGCCTGAACGGGTGCTCTTGCGGTCGGTCATGGCGGGCGTTGTGGCGCACGCGCTGATGGCGCTTGCCGCATTCGCGTAGCGCGCGGCCGCTGTCGCCTCATGACGCCATCGGCGATGTATTCGCAGCCGGCGCGATGGCATGGCGTGCTGTCGCAAGCATTGCAATCGCACGCCCGGTGCGCTTTCGTGGCACCCTATCCACCCGCCCCGAGTGAGCCACGCATGTACCTCGAGTTCTACGGCCTCAAGGAGCCGCCGTTCTCGATCACGCCGGATCCGCGCTTCGTGTACCTGTCCGAGCGCCACCGCGATGCGTTGGCGCATCTGCTGTACGGCATCGGCCAAGGCGGGAGTGGCGGGTTCGTGCAGCTCACCGGCGAGGTTGGCACCGGCAAGACCACGCTCAGCCGCCTGCTGCTGGAGCAGTTGCCGGAGGACACCACGGTGGCGCTGGTGCTCAATCCGCGCCTTTCGCCGATCGAGCTGGTGGAGACCATCTGCGAGGAACTGCACTGCGACCTGAGCGGGCGGCGCGGCAGTCTCAAGAGCCTGGTGGATGCGCTCAACGCCTATTTGCTGGAAGCCTATGCCGCACGCAAGCGGGTGGTGGTGATCATCGACGAGGCTCAGGAACTGTCGCGTGCGGCGCTGGAGCAGGTGCGGCTGCTGACCAACTTGGAAACCCCGTCGCAGAAGCTGCTGCAGATCGTGCTGCTGGGCCAGCCCGAACTGCGCGAATTGCTGGAGCGGCCGGAGCTGCGGCAGTTGGCGCAGCGCGTTACCGCGCGCTATCACCTCTCGCCGCTCGATGAAGCCGAGACCGACGCCTATCTGCGGCATCGGCTGGCGGTCGCTGGCTGCCGACGCTTCCCATTCACCAAGCTGGCGGTGCGCCGCATCCATGAGCGTGCCGGCGGGGTGCCGCGATTGATCAACGTGATCGCCGACCGTGCGCTGCTGGCCGGCTTCGCGCGCGATCAGGCGCAGATCGGCGAGCGTCTGGTCGAGCGCGCCGCTGGCGAGACCCTGGGCACCCGCATCAAGCGACTGACACCGCCACCGGCGCTGACCGTGGCGGTGGTGGCGGTGGCGCTGGTCGCCGGACTGCTAGCGTGGCTGCCCGAGCCGGTGCCATTCGGCGCCGGCCCGTCACCGGCCATTCCGGTGGAAGCGCCACCGGCGCCAGCCGCCGCGCGTCCTCCGCGCGCGATGCCGGTGGACGGCGCCGGACTGGCGCTGCGCATCGCCGATACCGGCCCTTCGCTGCTGGTGGCGTGGAATCGGCTGTTGTCGCTGTGGTCGCTACGCGCCAGCCGCATCGATGCGCCCAGCGCAAGCCGCTGCCCGCCGGTGCTGACGCCAGGCGTGTTCTGTCTGCGTGGCACCGCTACCTTGAGCCGGTTGGCGCGCCTGGGGCGGCCGGCCATCCTGCACTTGCGCGATGGCGAGCACGAGAGCTGGGCCGTGTTGCTGGGGGTGGATGCGGTGCAGGCGCGGTTGTCGCTGGCGGGCGAACGCATCGATGTCGATCGGGTGCCGCTGGAGCGCTATTGGGACGGTCAGTTCGTGGCGATCTGGCGCGCTCCCGAATTTGTGGTGCCTCCATTGAAGCTGGGCGACGTCGGCCCGGCGGTGGACTGGCTGCGCGGCGAGGTGATACTGGGCCACGATCATGAACTGGTGGGCCCGGCGCGCTTCGACGACGAGTTGGAGATTGCGGTCAAACGGGTGCAGGCGCTGTACGACCTGCTGCCCGATGGGATCGTTGGTCCCGAGACCTTGTTGGCGCTGGTGGCCGACGATGAAAACGGCCCGCAATTGCGCACGCGGCTGGATTGAGACAAGGGCGCCGCGATGAGTTTGATCCTTGAAGCCCTGCGCAAGTCCGAAGCGCAACGCCGACTGGGCCAGGCGCCGGACCTGCTGAGCCCGATGCCCGGCGCCGAGCGCACCGCCGCGCGCTGGCGTCGCCGCGGCGCCTACGCGGCCGCGCTGGTGGTGGTGGCCGCAGCGGCGTGGTGGTCCGGGCAGCAACACGCGACGGCGCCGGAGATTGCGCGCGTCGACGACCACACGCCGGTCCCGCAGGCAGCGATCGTCCCGGTGCCGACTGCCGCGCCCGCGGCGGCGCCGACCACTTCCCCCGCCGCGGAGCCCGCGCAGCCAACGCAACCGGCGCCGAGCACAGCAACGGCAGCGCCCCAGCGCATCCACTCCGTTGAGCGCCCCGCCACACAAATACCGCCGCGCACGGCGCCATCCACGCCGGCGCGCGATCGAAGCGTGGCGCCTGCGCCAGCGTCCGCCGCGACTCGCGCCAACGTGCCGCAACCGGCGCCATTGCCATTGCCGGTTCCGTTGCCGCCACCCGATTTCGCCGCGCCGCCGCCGACCGCGCCCAGCGCACCCGCACTGCCCTCACTTGCCGAACTACCGGCCACCGAGCGGGGGGCGCTGCCGCCCTTGCGGATCACCATGCACGTGTACGCCGAGGTGGCGGCGCAGCGCTTCGCCATCATCGATGGCCACCGGGTGAGCGAAGGCGCGCTGCTCGCCGATGGCGTGACGGTGGCCGAGATCGTCCGCGACGGCGTGGTGCTGGATCTGCGCGGCCGTCGCTTCTGGTTGCCGCGCCCCTGATGTTCGTGCACGTGCCCTCGCGTCACCGATTGGCGCCCCGCTGGGCCACGCCGCTGCTGGTGCTGTCCACCATGGCGGTGTTCGTGTGGCTGGTGATGTTGGGCGGAGAGTCGGAACGTTCGGCCGCACTGCTGCGCTGGGGCACGGTGTCGGGGGCGCTGCCGGCGTCGTGGCCGGAGTGGCGCGACGCGCTGCTGGGCGGGCGCGTATTGAGTCTGGTCAGTGCCCTGTTCGTGCACGCCGGCTGGGTGCACGTGCTGGGCAATATGCTGTTCCTGATGATCTTCGGTCTGCAGACCGAGCGCGCGATGGGCTCGTCGCGGTTTCTGCTGCTGTTCCTGATCGGCGGCGCGTTGGCCAATCTGGCGGCGGCGGCGCTGCTGGATTCGCCCAACCGCATCATCGTAGGGGCCAGCGGCGCGGTGTCGGCGGTGATCGGCGCCTATCTGGCGCTGTTCCCGCGCGCCTCGCTCGGGGTGGTGCTGCCGCTCGGCCTGTACCTGCAGTTCGTCCGCGCCCCGGCATCGGTACTGATCGGCATCTGGGCGCTGCTGCAGGGCGTGTTCACGTTCGTCGGGCCCGCCTACGGTGCGGTAGCCTGGTGGGCGCATCTGAGCGGATTCGCGTTCGGTGTGGTGTACGCTTTGACCTGCCGGCCCACGGTGGCGCGCCGTCTGCGCGAGTTCCGCCGCTGATCCGCCCGCATCGACCCTGTACCGCCATGGCCAACAAGACGCTGTACAAAATCACGTTTCTCAACCACGGCAAGGTGTACGAGCTGTACGCGCACCGCGTTGCCTCCAGCGAGCTGTGGGGCTTCACCGAAATCAGCGAACTGGCGTTCGACGTCAACGCCTCGGTGGTGGTCGATCCGACCGAGGAGCGCCTGCGCGACGAGTTCGGCGATACCCGCTGCCTGCACCTGCCGATGCAGAGCATCGTGCGGATCGAGGAAGTGCAGCGGCGCGGTCAGGCGTGCATCCGCGACGCCACCACCGGCGAAAAGGTGGTGACGCCGTTCCCGCTACCGACCAAGCCGGTGCGCTGAGCGCAGCGGCTCGCCGCGACGCGCTCAGTCGGCTTCCCACCACATCCAGAAGCCGTCGCTGAGGCGCTTGAACAGGCCACCTTCGGGCACGTCGTCGAGCGCGACCAACGGGCGCTCGGCCAGCACCTTGTCGTCCAGCATCACGCGCAGCTTGCCCAGCGCCTGCCCTTTCTTCACCGGCGCCAGCAGTTGCTTCGGCACGTCCATGCTCGGCTTGAGATCGTTATAGCGACCGCGCTGCAGGGTGATGCGCAGTGGCGCAGTCAGGCCCAGCGCGACCGTGTCCTTGCTGCCCTTCCACAATTTCTGCTCGGCCACCTGAGTCGCCGCGGGATACAGCACGTGGGTCTCGAAGAAGCGAAATCCCCAGTTCAACAACGCCTGGCTGTCGTCGGCCCGTTGCTTCTCACCGCTCGATCCCATCACCACCGAAATCAAGCGCTGCTCGCCACGTTGCGCCGAGGCGGCCAGACAGTAACCGGCACCCGAATGGTGCCCGGTCTTCAACCCATCGACGCTCGGATCGCGCCACAACAAGGTGTTGCGGTTGTGCTGGCGGATGTTGTTGAAGGTGAATTCCTTGAGCTTGTAGTAGGCATATTCATCGGGAAAGTCGCGGATCGTCGCCTGCGCCAGCAGCGCGATGTCGTGCGCGCTGCTGTAGTGCTCCGGCGCCGACAGCCCATGGGCGTTGACGAAATGGCTGTTGCTCATGCCCAGGCGCTGCGCATACTGGTTCATCAGCGCGGCAAACGCCTCCTCGCTGCCGGCAACGTGTTCGGCGATCGCGATCGAGGCGTCGTTGCCGGACTGCACGATCATGCCGTGCAGCAGGTCGTCCAGCTTCACCTTGCTGCCCAGCGGCAGGAAGCTGGTGGAGCCGTCGGTACCGGCGCCACCGCCGCGCCAGGCGTTCTCGCTGATCGTCACCTCGTCGTCGGGCTTGATCTTGCCCGCCGTCATCTCGGCGGCGGCCACGTACGAGGTCATGACCTTGGTGATGCTGGCGGGTTCGACCCGGGCATCGACGTTTTCGCCGGCCAGCACCTGGCCGGTGGCGTAATCCATCAGCAGCCAGGCGTTGCCAACCACCGTGGGCGGTGGTGGGGTGGGCGCGGCGGCCATTGGCGCGGGTACAGGCGCCGCGGGCTGCGGCAAGGGCGTCTGTGCCGCCAGCGGCGACAGCAGCGAACACAACGCGGCGAACGAGATGATGCGCAAAGCCTTCATGATTACCCTTCTTGCAGTTTGAACGCTCGGGGGGCGAGCGATGGAAATCGGGGGTGCGCGACGAGGTTCAGCGCGTCACGCGCTGTGGATAGGGAAAGCCCAGCACGCGCAATTGCTCGCGCAGCACGCGCTCGGCGGCTTCGCCGAGGATCGGGCCGGCGCGTACCCGCCACAGCCGCTGGCCTGCCACGTGCACGCGCACCATGCGCGAATCCTCGACACCGCCAGCGCGCAATTGCCGCAGCACGCGCCGTGCATTATCGCGCTCGGAGAAGCTGCCGACCTGCAGATAGGCGTGGGTTCCCGCGGCCTGCACCGGCACAGGCTCCTGGGGCGCGGGCGGCGCGTCGCCGCCGAGGTCGTCCGGGTCGATCGCCGCCACCTCGACCCGCGCCGTGCCCTTGACGTGCACGCCAAGCTTTACCGCGGCGGCGTAGGACAGATCGATCAGGCGATTGCCATGAAAGGGGCCACGATCGTTGACGCGGACCACCACACTGCGACCGTTCTCCAGATTGGTGACGCGCGCGAAGCTCGGCAGCGGCAACGCCTTGTGCGCGGCGGTGAACTGGTACATGTCGTAGGGTTCGAAGCTGGAGGTGGCGCGGCCATGAAACTTGGTGCCGTACCACGAGGCGATGCCGCGCTCGCGATAGCCGCGGGCCGAGGGCAGCACGTGATAGCTCTGGCCCAGCACCGTATAGGGCGAGCGATTGCCGTAGCGCGACAACGGTTCGTGGCGCGGCACCGGCTCGGGAATGCGGCTGATGTCGGCCGGAACGGGCGGGCCGCCGTCGGCGATTTCTGGTGCATACAGGCCGTTGCTTGGCGCGGCGGACGGCGCCCCGTCGCGCTCGGGACGCACCGGCGCACGCGCGCATGCGGCCAGCACCAGCACGGCCGCACATGCCACGCCGCTACGGAAGCGGGCTCGGTTCACGGCGCCGCCTGCGGCGCGTCGGCGGCGATCGCCTGCGAAAGCTGGTAGACCGCCATGGCGTACATCGGCGAGCGGTTGTAGCGGGTGAGCGCGTAGAAGTTCTGGAAGGTGATCCAATATTCGGCGCCATGCTCGCCATCGAGCGCGAGCACGCTGGCGGGCAGGTCGCGACCCAGCGCCACGGCAGGCCGGAACCCCTGCGCGCCCAACACCGCCAGATGCCCGGCTGGCGGCGTCGCGGTGGCGATGGGTGGCTGCGCCCCTTCGGCCGCGATGGCAGGCACGGCGACCGGATTGCCCGGCTCCCAACCGTGTGCGACGAAATAGTTGGCGATTGATGCGAACACGTCCGGCATCGAGGCGAACAGGTCGCGGCGTCCGTCGCCATCGCCATCGCGGGCGAAGTTGCGATAGCTCGACGGCATGAACTGACCCCAACCCATGGCACCGGCGTAACTGCCAGTGAGGGTGGTGGGATCGAGCGACTCGTCGCGCGCCAGTGCGAACAGTTGCCCCAATTCGGCGCGGAAGAACGCCTGCCGCGGCGGGTAATGGAAGGCCAGTGTGTAGAGCGCGTCCAGCACCCGGTAGCGCCCGGTGTTGCGGCCGTAGTTGGTTTCGACGCCGATGATGGCGACGATCAGCGCGGCAGGTACGCCGGTCTGCTGCTGCACTCGCGCAAGCGTGTCGGCGTGTTGCTGCATGAACGCCTTGCCATCGGCGATGCGCGCGTCGGTCAGGAAGATCGGCCGGTAGCCGTGCCACGGCTTGGCCTCCGCGGGCCGCGTGATCGCATCGATGATGCTCTGCTGATAGACCGCCCCGGCGAGCGCGGTGCGCATGCTCGCAGGCTCGGCGCCAAACCGCGCGGCCGCGTCGTCGATGAACGCTTCGCGCTCCGCCGCCGTTACTTCGGCAGGCTCCTGCGCGCGCAGCGCACCCGACATCGCCAGACACCCCAGCAGCAACCAGTCAACACGTACTGACACCCTCGAACTCCCATGATCGCCTCGGAAAATCTAACATGACCACCGCATCGGACCGCAGCGGCGCGCGTCTACATTCAGCCGCCAGTTTGCGAGCGACGCGCGTCATGGCCCCATCAGCTTGCGATGCGCATGCACCGACATCACCACGCCGAATCCGGCCAGCAGCGATACCGCGGAAGTGCCGCCGTAACTGAGCAGCGGCATCGGCACCCCGACCACTGGCAGCAGTCCCGAGATCATGCCGCCGTTGACGAACACGTACACGAAAAAGGTGAGTGCCAGCGCCCCGGCCAGCAGTCGCGAATAGGTGTCGCGCGCCACCGAGGCAATCCACAGGCAACGGCCCAGGATGAACAGGTACAGCAACAGCAGCACACACACGCCAACCCAGCCGAACTCCTCGGACAGCACCGCGAAAATGAAATCGGTGGTCTGCTCCGGCAGAAACTGCAGATGCGCCTGGCTGCCCTGACCCCAGCCCTTGCCCCACAGGCCGCCCGAGCCGACCGCGATTTTCGACTGCATGATGTTCCAACCGATTCCGAGCGGATCGGTTTCGGGATGCAGGAAGGTCAGCAGACGATTGCGCTGGTAGTCCTTCAGGAACGCCCAGCCCAGCGGCGCCAGCGCGAGTGCGCCGGTGCCGATCAGTGCAATCCGCCACCAGGCGAATCCGCCGAGGAAGATCACGAATACTCCGCTCGCCGCCACCGGCACCGCCGTGCCCAGATCCGGCTGCATCGCGATCAACGCCGCTGGCACGCCCAGCGCCACCGCTGCCAACGCGGCGGTGTACCAGCCGGGCGGCAGCGGCCGACGCTGGATTACCCACGCCACCATCATCGGCACCGACAGTTTCATCAGCTCGGCCGGCTGCAGGTAGAACACGCCCAGGTTGAGCCAATGCCGCCCGCTGCGCCCGGACCCGAGCAGCGGCACCACCAGCAACAGCGCCAGCGTGCCGACGTACACCCACGGGGTCCACACCCGCATCCGCGACGGCGGGATTTGCGCGATCACCAACATCGCCGCCACCCCCGCCACGAAGCGCAGCGCCTGCGGCACCAGCAGCGCCATCCGTTCACCGCTGGCGCTGTGCAGCACGGCCAAGCCAATCGCCATCACCAGGCTCAACGCCACCAGCAAGGGCAGATCGAAGGTGGCGGCGATGCGACGGGGCAGTTGTCGCGCGTAGCCGATCACCGCGCTCATCGCGTCTCCCCCGTCAGCAGCCAGTAGTCCATGATCTTGCGCGCCACCGGCGCGGCGGCAAGCGATCCCGAGCCCCCGCTCTCCACCACCACCGCCACCGCAATGCGCGGCGCATCGGCCGGCGCAAAGCCCACGAACAACGCACGATGGCGCAGGTTGAACGGCAGGTCGTCCAGCTTCAGCGACTGCTCGCCCACGCGGGTGACACGCTGCGCCGTGCCGGTCTTTCCTGCGATCAGGTATGGGGCGTTGGCGCCAATCGCGCGCGCACTGCCAGCAGGCGAATGCACCACCGCGATCATGCCCTCGCGCACGGCATCCAGATTTTGCCCGTTGGACACGATCCGCTGCGCCGGCGGCTGCGGCTCGGGCACCGGATTCTGGGCGAATCCGGGCTGGGAGGATTTGAGCAGGTGCAAGCGATGTTTTTCCCCGCCCGCGGCAAGGATCGAAATGCCCTGCGCCAACTGCAGCGGCGTGGTGACCCAATAGCCCTGGCCGATGCCGATGATCACCGTTTCTCCGGGGAACCACGGTTGCTGGCGCGCGCGCCGCTTCCACTCGCGCGACGGCAGGATTCCCGACACTTCGCCCAACAGGTCGATGCCGGTTGGCGCGCCGAAACCGAAGCGCGCCATGTGTTCGCTGATCCGGTCGATGCCAAGATCCACCGCCAACTGGTAGTAGTAGGTGTTCACCGATTGTTCCAGCGACTGTCGCAGGTTGATGCGACCATGCCCGCCCTTGCGCCAATCGCGGTACTCGCGCGCCTGCCCGGGCAGGCGGAACGCGCCAACCGACATCACCGTATCCTCCGGCGTGCGCAAGCCCGACTCCAGTCCGATCAACGCCATCAGCGGTTTGATCGTCGAGCCGGGTTCGTAGCCGCCGAGCACGACCCGGTTGAACAACGGTCGCGACGGAGAGGCATTGAGCGCGTCGAACGCAACGCTGGAGATGCCACCGACGAAAAGATTGGGGTCGTACGAAGGCAGGCTTACCAGCGCCAGCACCTCGCCCGTGTTCGGGTCCACCGCAACCGCGGCACCCTGATGCTCGCCAAACGCGGCCACGGCGGCACGCTGCAGTTCGGCATCGATGCTCAGGTACAGATCGGCCCCGGGCTTGCTGGGCGTGCGCGTGATCACCCGCAAATCGCGACCACGCGCGTTCTGCTCCACTTCCTCGTAGCCGATCTCGCCCCGCAGGCGGTCCTCGTAGAAACGCTCGATGCCGGCCTTGCCGCTGTGCGTCAGCGCGGCGTAGCGGGCGTCGTCGAGTGCCTTGAGATCCTCGGGGTCGCGGCGTCCGACGTAGCCCACCACGTGCGCGAACAGCTCGCTGTAGGGATAGCGCCGCGTCAGGTACGGCACCACGTCAACCCCCGCGAAGCGATGCCGATTGACCGCGAAGCGCGCCACTTCGGCCTCGCTCAGGCGCAACTTGAGCGGCACCGGCAGAAATCGCCGGCTCACCTGCAATGCCTCGCGAAACCGCTTGAGATCGTCTTCACTCAAGGCGATGACGGCCCCCAGCGCCTGCAACGTCGCCGGGACGTCCTTGACTTGCTCGGGCACCAGTTCCAGCCGATAGGCCGGGACGTTGTCGGCCAGCAGGCGGCCGCTGCGATCGAGAATTAGGCCGCGCGCTGGCACGATCGGACGCGCCTTGATGCGATTGGCTTCCGAGCGCGTGCGATAGATGTCGTGCTGGATCACCTGCAGGCGGAAGTACCAGCCCGCCAGCAGCAGTATTCCCATCATCGCGACGATGAAGCCGACCGCGGCGCGACGACGGAACAGGGCGGCCTCGGCATACGCATCGCGCATCGTGCGGCCACGCCGCCAATTCATGGGTTCTGCCGTCCGCGCATGCGCGCGATATCCAACACCAGGAACAACCACGGCCAGATCAACAGACCCGACAGCGGCGACAACCAGAATGTCAGCGGCGGCGCGCCATCGCCGAGAAAAACCCGGATCGCGCTGGCGACGATCCGATCATTGACCAGCAACCCACCCACCGCGAGCGACTGCTGCCAGATCGGGAAGAACCGCAACCGCGCGCGAAAGCGTTGGATGATGAAGGCCAGCACCACCAAACGCAGCGCATGCTCGCCGATCAATGTGCCGAACACCAGGTCGGCTGCCAACCCGGCCAGGAACGCGACCCCGAGCCCCACTCGCGCCGGGTCTTCCAGCAGCCAGTAGCTCAACACCAGCGCCAGCCAGAACGGCTTGAGCGGCGTCAGCCAGCCCGGCAACGGCATCAGCCCCAACACCAGCGCGACGACCACGCTGAGCAGGAACAGCGCACCGCTGGCACGAAGGCGCGTCACGGCTCGACCACTGCTGGCATATCGTCCTCCGGCACCGCGGGTGGACCGATTCCTGGTTCGACAGGCTGCACCCAGACCAGCAGCACCTCGTTCGAACGATCGACTGCGGCCGCCGGCGTCAGGTCGGCGATCGCGAACAGTCGTGATTCGTCCTGGCGCACCGCGCGCACCGAACCGACCGGAAACCCTGCCGGGAAGTGTCCACCGATGCCCGAGGTCACCAACTTGTCGCCCACCTGGATGTCGCCGCTTTGTGGGATGTCGCGCACCTCCAGCCGATCGCGCTCCCCGGTTCCATAAGCGATCAGGCGCAGGCCGGTGCGCACTACCTGCACCGGTACCGCGTGATCCGGGTCGGTCACCAGCAGCGCGCTGGCGTGCAGCGGAGTCACCTCGACCACCTGGCCCAGCAGGCCGGCGGAATCGATCAGTGCCTGCCCGGCCTGCACGCCGTCGCGGCTGCCCACCGCCAGCTCGACGCGCTGCCGCGAAGGATCCAGGTCGACGTCGATGATCGACGCCAGGCGCACGCCCAACTGCATGCCGTGAGTGCCGCCGAGCAGTGCGCGCAAGCGCAGATTTTCGTCGATCACCGCTTGCAGACGGTGCTCGCGCGCGGTTGCGACCAGCAGTTGACGATGCAACTGCGCGTTTTCCGCGAGCAGGCCGTCATGGCTGCGCAGCGCCTGTTGCGCAAAGCCGAACACCCGCGCCGGCGTTGAAGCCAGCCAGTACAGCGGATCGACCGCCATCGCCGCCGCCTGCCGGATCTGCCGCAGCCAAGCGCCGCGGGTATCGGCCGTCATCAACATCAAGGCGATCGCCAGATAGGCGAGCAAGCGCAACGGGCTGGCGGAGCCGTCGGCGAAGCGCAGCGTGGAAGATGAAGAAAGCGACACCGGCGTGGAGAACCTCTAGCAGCCTGTCCGCAGTTGTGTGCGCGTACGCCCAGTGTGCCGCGCATCGCGCCGACGCAGCAAGAGAGCTGACGTCCTATTCCAGCGAAAAGAACTCATTGCCCTGCATGTCCATCAACTCCAGCGCGCGACCGCCGCCGCGTGCCACGCAAGTCAGCGGATCGTCCGCCACGTGCACGTGCAACCCGGTCTCCTCCGACAGCAGCTTGTCGAGGTCGCGCAACAATGCGCCGCCGCCGGTCAGCACGATGCCGCGTTCGGCCACATCCGCGCACAGTTCCGGCGGAGTCTGCTCCAGTGCGTGTTTGACCGCACTGACGATGCCCGACAGCGGCTCGTGCAGCGCTTCCAGCACCTCGTTGGAATTGATGGTGATCATGCGCGGCACACCCTCGGCGAGATTGCGCCCCGACACTTCGATCTCGCGCACTTCGGCCTGCGGAAACGCACAGCCGATCTCCAGCTTGATGCGTTCGGCAGTGGTCTCGCCGATCAGGGTGCCGTGACTGCGCCGAACGTAATTGATGATGGCCTCGTCGAACCGGTCGCCGCCAATGCGTACCGACTGCGAGTACACGATGCCGTTGAGCGAGATCACTGCGACCTCGGAGGTGCCACCGCCGATGTCGATCACCATCGAACCGCGCGCCTCGTGCACCGGAATGCCGGCGCCGATAGCTGCCGCCATCGGTTCTTCGATCAGATAGACCTCGCGAGCGCCCGCCTCTTCCGCGGACTCCTTGATCGCTCGGCGCTCCACCTGCGTGGAGCCGCATGGCACACAGATCAGCACGCGAGGACTCGGACGCATCAACCGCGACTTGTGCACCTTGCGAATGAAGTGCTTGAGCATTTCCTCGGTGGTGGTGAAGTCGGCGATCACTCCATCCTTGAGCGGGCGGATGGTGACGATGTTGCCAGGCGTGCGTCCCAACATGCGCTTGGCTTCGGCCCCCACCGCCGCCACTGACTTGATGGATCCGCGACTGTGATCCTGACGGATCGCCACCACCGACGGCTCGTTGAGCACGATGCCTTGCCCGCGCACATAGATCAGGGTGTTGGCGGTACCCAGATCGATGGACAGGTCGGTGGAAAACAGACCACGAAGACTTTTGAACATGGGCGATTGCGCACAGGCTGGGGGGAGTCCGCTAGCCTAGCAACCACCCGGCCACGCAGCAAGAATTCCGCGTTCCGGACGTGCTCCGGGCGCCCGACGCGGTTACCATGGCAGGCTTTGGCGCCGACCCGCGCCCGCCCAACAGGAACGCCCCTCGATGTCAGCGCTGATTTGCGGCTCGCTTGCCTACGACACCATCATGGTGTTTCAGGACCAGTTCAAGAACCACATCCTGCCCGACAAGGTGCATATCTTGAACGTGTCGTTCCTGGTGCCGCGGATGCGTCGCGAGTTCGGCGGCTGCGCCGGCAACATTGCGTACAACCTCAACCTGCTGGGCGGCAACCCGATCCCCATGGCCACCGTTGGTCAGGACTTCGGTCCCTATCGCGAACATTTCGAAGCCTGCGGAATCCGCCTGGACCACATCAAGGAGTTGCCAGACCTGTTCACCGCGCAGGCGTTCATCACCACCGACCTGGACGACAACCAGATCACCGCCTTCCATCCCGGTGCGATGATGCGCTCCTACGAGAACCATGTGCGCGACGTCCAGGGGGTCAAGTTCGGCATCGTCGGACCGGACGGCTACGAGGCGATGCTGCAGAATTCTGCTGAATTCGCCGAACTGGGGATCCCGTTCATCTTCGATCCCGGTCAGGCGATGCCGTTGTATAACGGCACTGAGCTCACCACGATGATCGAGCAGGCGACCTACGTCACCGTCAACGATTACGAGTCGAGCCTCCTACAAGAGCGCACCGGCCTGAGCACGCGCGACATCGCCGAGCGAGTCGACGCTTATATCGTCACTCGTGGTCCGCGTGGCTCGGAGATGCACACGCGCAAGGGCGAATTGAACATTCCTCCGGCCAACCCGATGCGGGTGGTAGACCCCACCGGTTGCGGCGATGCCTATCGCGCCGGACTGATCTTCGGAATGCTCAAGGGCATGGACCTGGCGACCACCGGCCGTATCGCCTCGTTGATGGGCACGTTGAAGATCGA